>NZ_JADDUM010000027.1 GCF_015163715.1 Pseudomonas cyclaminis | reverse complement strand
TTTTGCTATCAGCTGATTAACGCATCAATCAGTGCTGATGACCGCCTTCACCGTGAACGTGGCCGTGAGCCACTTCTTCCTGGGAAGCATCGCGGATGGCAACGATCTTCACTTGGAAGTTCAGGCGCTGGCCGGCCAGAGGGTGGTTGCCGTCGACGGTTACGTCGTCGCCGTCCAGATCACGGATGGTCACGATCTGCATTTGGCCGTCCGGCGCGGAAGCGTGGAACTGCATGCCCACTTCCAGCTCGTCAACGCCTTCGAACATGCTGCGGCTCAGAGTGCTGACCAGCTCAGCCGAGTATTCGCCGTAGGCATCTTCAGGTTCTACGGCAACGGTCAGTTCATCACCAACTGCTTTGCCTTCCAGCGCCTTTTCCAGGCCTGGGATGATGTTACCTGCGCCTTGCAGGTAGACCAGCGGCGCGCCGCCGGCGGAGCTGTCGATGACCTCACCAGCGTCGTTGGTCAGGGTATAGTCGATGGAGACAGCCTTGTTAGCGGCGATCGTCATGGGGCGAGACCTTTTGCATAAGAATGAAGAACGGACAAGTCTAAACAAGGATTTGCCCGAAAGCGAACAGAACCCGGACAGACGGGACCGATCAAGGGTCACGGTCGTCGGTTTTCATCGGGACGAAGAACGGTATTGGGTGGCCGAGCTGTCCTGCGGCCACACCCAGCATCTGCGCCACCAGCCGCCGTGGCAATCCCGCGCCTGGGTACTCGACCCCGCACAGCGTCTGGAAAAAATAGGCCAGCCCTTTGCCTGCGGCTGGTGTGCGCAAGCGCCGAATAACGATAACCTTGACGCCTGATTCCCGGTAGGCACTCAGCCATAGAGCGCCACCGAAGCCATGCACCTCCAGAGAATTCGCATGCAGACTTTTTTTATCGCGCCCACCGATTTTGGTGTGGGTCTGACCTCCATCAGCCTTGGGCTGGTGCGCACCCTTGAGCGGGCCGGGCTGAAAGTCGGCTTCTTCAAGCCGATTGCCCAGCCGCACCCCGGCGACACTGGCCCCGAACGCTCCACCGAACTGGTGGCGCGCACCCACGGCCTCAAGCCACCACAGCCTTTGGGCCTGGCCCACGTTGAGCGGATGCTCGGCGACGGCCAACTTGACGAACTGCTCGAAGAGATCATCACCCTCTATCAGCAGGCCGCCGTGGGCAAGGACGTACTGATCGTCGAAGGCATGGTGCCGACCCGCAACGCCAGCTATGCGGCACGGGTCAACCTGCACCTGGCCAAGAGCCTGGACGCGGAAGTGATCCTGGTCTCCGCCCCGGAAAACGAAGTGCTCACCGAACTCTCCGGCCGCGTGGAATTGCAGGCCCAACTGTTCGGCGGCCCGAAAGACCCGAAAGTACTCGGCGTGATCCTCAACAAGGTGCGCACCGACGAAAGCATGGAGGCGTTTTCAGCGCGCCTTAAGGAGCATTCGCCGTTACTGCGCAGCGGTGACTTCCGCCTGCTCGGCTGCATTCCGTATCAACCGGAACTCAACGCGCCGCGCACCCGCGACGTGGCCGACCTGATGGGCGCGCAGATCCTCAACGCCGGCGACTACGAAACTCGGCGCATGACCAAGATCATCATCTGCGCCCGCACCATGCGTAATACCGTCGAACTGCTCAAACCCGGCGTGCTGGTGGTAACCCCCGGCGACCGCGACGACATCATCCTGGCCGTCAGCCTGGCCGCGATCAACGGCGTGCCGCTGGCCGGCCTGCTGCTGACCAGCGACACACTGCCCGATCCGCGCATCATGGATCTGTGTCGCGGGGCGTTTCAGGCCGGGCTGCCAGTGCTGTCGGTGAGCACCGGCTCCTACGACACCGCCAACCTGCTCAACAGCCTGAACAAGGAAATCCCCATCGATGACCGCGAGCGCGCCGAGATCATCACCGATTTCGTCGCCAGCCACCTTGATGCGCGCTGGCTGCATCAGCGTTGCGGTACACCACGGGAGATGCGCCTGTCGCCAGCGGTGTTCCGCTACCAGTTGATCCAACGCGCCCAGGCCGCCAACAAACGCATCGTGCTGCCCGAAGGCAGCGAGCCGCTTACCGTCCAGGCCGCCGCCATCTGCCAGGCCCGAGGCATTGCCCGTTGCGTGTTGCTGGCCAAACCAGCGGATGTGGAAGCCGTCGCCCGCGCCCAAGGCATCGAATTGCCTGAAGGCCTGGAAATTCTTGACCCGGACCTGATCCGCCAACGCTACGTCGAACCGATGGTCGCGCTGCGCAAAAGCAAAAGCCTCAACGCGCCGATGGCCGAGCAACAGTTGGAAGACACTGTGGTGATCGCCACCATGATGCTCGCGCTGGATGAAGTGGATGGACTGGTTTCTGGCGTTATCCACTCCACCGCCAACACCATCCGCCCTGCCCTGCAACTGATCAAAACGGCGCCGGGCTGCACGCTGGTCTCATCGGTGTTCTTCATGCTGTTCCCCGAAGAGGTGCTGGTGTACGGCGACTGCGTGATGAACCCACACCCCAGCGCTGCGGAACTCGCGGAAATCGCCCTGCAAAGCGCCGACTCGGCGGCGGCGTTCGGCATTACCCCGCGCGTGGCGATGATCAGCTATTCCAGCGGTGATTCGGCCAGCGGCGAGGAAGTGGAAAAAGTTCGCGAAGCCACCCTGCTCGCCCATGAACAGCAAAGCTCGCTGTTGATCGACGGCCCCCTGCAATACGACGCCGCCGCCAACGAGGACGTAGCCCGGCAACTGGCGCCCAACAGCCAGGTCGCCGGCAAGGCCACCGTGTTCGTCTTCCCCGACCTGAACACCGGCAACACCACCCACAAGGCCGTGCAACGCAGCGCCGATTGCGTAAGCCTGGGCCCGATGCTCCAGGGCCTGCGCAAACCGGTCAACGACCTGCCCCGCGGCGCCCAGGTCGACGACATCGTGTACACCATCGCCCTGACCGCGATCCAAGCCGCCAACCGACCAATGGATATCTAAATGCTGGATTTTCTACCTGCCGCCGTGCGCGGGGTGATCGCTTCGCTGTTACTGGCGCTGAACACGATCCTGCTGTGTTCGTTCCTGTTCATCGTTGCGCTGTTCAAGGCGCTGCCGTTTGCCAAACGCTTCAGCGAATGGCTGATGAACCACACCCACGAAGCCTGGGTCACCAACAACAAGGGCTGGATGAACCTGGTACAGCGCACGCGCTGGCACCTTAAAGGCCTTGAAGGGCTGGATTATCAACACTCATATCTGGTGACCAGCAACCACCAGAGCTGGGTCGACATCATGGTCTTGCAATACGTGCTCAATCGACGGATTCGCCCGCTGAAGTTCTTCCTCAAGCAGGAATTGATCTGGGTGCCGGTGATTGGCCTGGCGTGGTGGGCACTGGGCTTTCCGTTCATGAAGCGCTACACCAAGGCTTATCTGGAGAAGCACCCGGAGAAGAAAGGCAAAGACCTGGAAACCACCCGCAAGACCTGTGCGAAGTTTCGCGACAACCCGGTCGGGATTTTCAACTTTGCCGAAGGTACGCGGTTCACACCTGGCAAACATGCGCAGCAGAAGTCGCCGTTTCGCTATTTGCTCAAACCCAAGGCGGGTGGAATCGCATTTGTACTGGACGCAATGGGCGAGCAGCTGAAATCACTGGTGAACGTGACCATTCACTACCCTGGCGGGCGTCCTGGGTATTGGGATTTGCTATGCGGGAATGTGAAGGACGTGGTGGTGCAGTTTGAAGAGGTGCAGATTCCGACCGAGTTTATCGGTAAGAATTATGAACAGGATGGGGAGTATCGGTTGGCATTCCAGGGCTGGATTAACCAACTGTGGGAAGCCAAGGATGCGTTGCTGGACACGCTGCATAAAGACTTCCCAGACAAACGATGACCAAAATGTGGGAGGGGGCTTGCCCCCTCCCACATTTGACTGCAGCGAGGTTTAGATCGCGCCGCGCTGACGCAACAGTTCCAGCACTTGCTTGACGCTGTCTTCCAGCGACAGCGCCTGGGTGTCGAGCACCAGGTCGGCATTCAACGGCACGTCGTACGGGAAGGACTCGCCAGGGATGTTATCCCCGCCGGCCGCGTACAGGCCTTGCGGATCGCGCTCGGCGCATACCAGCGGCGACGCCTGCACGTACACGGTCAGCAGACGATCAGCGCCAATCAGCGCCTTGGCCTGTTCACGGCCTTCAGCATCCGGGGCAACGAACGCGGCCAACGTCAGCAGGCCGGCTTCGTTGAACTGGCGCGCCACGTGAGCGGCACGACGCCAGTTCTCGGTACGCCCGGCACGATCCTGTGGCAGACCTTTGTTCAGGTCGTGACGCAGGTTCTGGCCATCCAGCACAAATACCGCACGGCCCATGTCGAACAGCTTGCGCTCGACCGCATAGGCCAAGGTGCTCTTGCCAGCGCCGGACAGGCCGCTGAACAGCACGGTGGCCGGTTGCTGGCCAAAGCGCTGGGCACGCTCTTCGGTGGCCACATGTGCCAACTTGCCATGCTGCGCCGCGCTGCCGTGGGTAACCGGCGGTGCGATGATCATGCCTGCGGCGACGGTGCCGTTGGTCAAGCGGTCGATAACAATGAACGCACCCGTGGTGCGGTTGCTGTCGTAACCATCCAACGCGATGGCGGCGTCGAGGCTGACCTTGACCCGGCCAATCTCGTTCAACTGCAGCGAACTCGCCGGGCCTTCGGCCAGGGTGTTCACGTCCACGCGGTGCACGATGCTGGTGATGGAACCCGGCACGTAGCTGGTGGCGCGCTTGATGTCGTATTTCTTGCCCGGCAGCATCGGCTCTTCGGCCATCCACACCAGCATGGCGTCGAAGGCGTCAGTTACTTGCGGCACGTTGTCGGCATGCACCAGCAGGTCGCCACGGGAGATGTCGATCTCGTCTTCCATGGTCAGGGTCACGGCCTGGCCTGGGCCGGCGTGTTCCAGTTCACCGTCGAAGGTGACGATGGACTTGACGCGACTGCTCTTGCCCGACGGCAGAACAACGATTTCGTCGCCCTTATGCACGATGCCGCTGGCCAGGGTGCCGGCGAAACCACGGAAGTTCAGGTTCGGACGGTTGACGTACTGCACCGGGAAACGCAGGTCGGTGTAGTTGCGGTCGTTGGCGATCTCGACGGTTTCGAGGATTTCCATCAGCGACTGGCCGGTGTACCAAGGCGAACGCTCGCTCTTGTTCACCACGTTGTCACCCTTGAGCGCCGACATCGGCACAAAGGCCATGGTGCTCGGCTTGAAGGCGATACCGTCGGCGAACTTCAGGTAATCGGCCTTGATCTGCTCGAAAACGCTCTGGTCGAAGCCATTGATGTCCATCTTGTTGACGGCGATCACGATGTGCTTGATGCCCAGCAACGAGGCGATGAAGCTGTGGCGACGGGTCTGGGTCTGCACGCCGTAGCGGGCGTCGATCAGGATGATCGCCAGGTCACAGGTGGAGGCACCGGTGGCCATGTTGCGGGTGTACTGCTCATGGCCGGGGGTGTCGGCAATGATGAATTTGCGCTTGGCGGTGGAGAAGTAGCGGTAGGCAACATCGATGGTGATGCCCTGCTCACGCTCGGCCTGCAGGCCGTCGACCAGCAAGGCCAGGTCGATGTCGTCACCGGTGGTGCCGGACTTCTTCGAATCGCGGGTGATGGCTTCCAGGTGATCTTCGTAGATCATCTTGGAGTCGTGCAGCAGGCGCCCGATCAGGGTGCTCTTGCCGTCATCGACGTTGCCGCAGGTCAGGAAGCGCAACATCTCTTTGCGCTCGTGCTGGCCCAGGTAGGCGAGGATGTCCTCGCTGATCAAATCAGATTGATGGCTCATTGGGTTCAAGCTCCAAGCTGTAAGCTTCAAGCGGCAAGCTTGTCGGCGTACAGCTAGTCAGAAATTTTGTTGATCAGGCCGCAGAGCATTTTTGAAAGCTCGCGAGTTTCTGCAATCCAGTTATCAGCCAGCGGGTGGTCGATATAAGCAATGTCGCTGCCGATTAGAATCTGTGTCCGTAACTCTCCACAAGAAGCCTTAGCGATCCAGAGAAATCGTATCTTTTCTTTGGCGCTACGACGTTCCATTCCTTCAGCAATATTGGATGGCACCGAAAGCGCTGAGCGAGTGATCTGGTCCTTGAAACCAAGATCCCTGCATTGAGCAAACTCTCGATAGATTTCCACCGCCAAACACTTGCTTCGCTGCCAAACAACCAGCCTCTCGAAGTCCATTACGAGTCACTCGATCGCGGCTCGCAGCAACCGGCTGCGAGCACCAAACTGCAAAATTACGCATACCGCCCTTAACTTGCAGCTTGCCGCTTGTAACTCGAAGCTTAGAAGTACCCCTGCCGTTTTTTATCTTCCATTGAGCCGGCGCCATCATGGTCGATGACACGGCCCTGGCGCTCGGAAGTTCGCGTCAGGAGCATTTCCTGAATGATGTCCGTCAGCGTCTCGGCTTCGGACTCCACCGCGCCCGTCAACGGGTAGCAGCCAAGGGTACGGAAACGTACTTTCTTTTTGACGATACGGGCTTTGTCTTCGTCGGACAGGTGCTCGAGGATGCGGTCGTCGTCGATCATGATCAACGTGCCGTTCTTCTCGATCACGTCGCGTTCGGCGGCGAAGTACAGCGGCACGATCGGGATGCCTTCCAGGTAGATGTACTGCCAGATGTCCAGCTCGGTCCAGTTGGACAGCGGGAACACACGGATCGACTCACCCTTGTTGACGTTGCCGTTGTACACGTTCCACAGCTCGGGACGCTGGTTCTTCGGGTCCCAGCGGTGCTTGCTGTCGCGGAACGAGTACACGCGCTCTTTGGCGCGGGATTTCTCTTCATCACGACGGGCACCGCCGAAGGCTGCGTCGAAACCATGCTTGTCCAAGGCCTGCTTGAGGCCTTCGGTCTTCATGATGTCGGTGTGCTTGGCGCTGCCGTGGGTGAACGGGTTGATGCCCTGCGCAACGCCATCGGGGTTGACGTGGGTGATCAGGTCCAGGCCCAGTTCCTCGACCATCTTGTCGCGGAACGCGTACATCTCCTGGAATTTCCAGCGGGTGTCGACGTGCATCACCGGGAACGGCAGTTTGCCTGGGAAGAAGGCCTTGCGTGCCAGATGCAGCATCACGGCGGAGTCTTTACCGATCGAGTAGAGCATCACCGGGTTGTCGAACTCGGCGGCGACCTCGCGGATGATGTGGATGCTTTCCGCCTCCAGCTGTTTCAGATGCGTCAGTTTGTCGACCATGGTTACTCACGGAAAAACGATCTTATGGACGGCCTGCGGGCCGTGTTCGAGCGAGGCATGCTAGCACAGCACCTTCTTCTATTCAGGGAGCTGGCTAGATCGAAACGGTATATGAATATGCCCCCAGGTTTGGCCTGCGATACTGCCAAGCCCCCTCCCACATTTAGATTGGGTTGGGGCAGTCGATGAATAGATGTTCGAGAGCAAAACGCCGCGCCAGGTAATCACCCAATGCCTGTACGCCATAGCGCTCGGTGGCGTGATGGCCGGCGGCGATGAAGCTGATGTCGTTTTCCCGCGCGCTGTGGAAGGTTTGCTCGGAGGCTTCGCCGCTCAGGAAAAGGTCGACGCCGGCAGCAATCCCATGGTCGATGTAGCCTTGGCCACCGCCGGTGCACCAGCCGACGCGGCGGATCATCTCACTGCCTTCGATCAGCAGCGGTTCGCGACCCATGACGTCCTGCACACGGCGGGCAAAGTCGCGGGGCGACAGGGGTTCGGCGAGGGAGCCGACCAGACCGACGATCTTGGGGTTGCTCGGGTCGAGCGGGCCTTCGACGGTGATGTCCAACTGCCTGGCAAGCTGCACGTTGTTGCCGACGTCGGGGTGCAGGTCCAGCGGCAGGTGATAGGCCAGCAAACTGATGTCGTGCTTGAGCAGGGTTTTGAGGCGGCGCTGCTTCATGCCGGTGATGCAGGGGTTCTCGCCTTTCCAGAAATAGCCGTGGTGCACCAGGATCAAATCGGCCTGGGCTTCAACGGCCGCGTCCAGCAGGGCTTGGCTTGCGGTAACGCCGCTGACGATGCGCATCACCTGCGGGCGACCTTCAACTTGCAGGCCATTGGGGCAGTAGTCGGCGATTTTTGCACTGCCGAGGTAGCGGTCTGCTTCCTCGACGAGGGTGGTAAGGGGGACGGCCATAAAAGACTCCTAAATATCCCGTTCCGAGGCGCTCGCAGCCTCGTATAATGCGCGACATTATGGGCGCTCTCCCGCCCCCTGCAACCTGTCAGGACTTACTTGATGCTCAAGGCACTGCGTTTTTTTGGATGGCCATTGCTGGCTGGCGTGCTGATCGCGATGCTGATTATTCAGCGTTATCCCCAGTTGGTGGGCTTACCCAGCCTTGATGTCAACCTGCAACAGGCGCCGCAGACCAGCGCGGTGGTGCAAGGCCCGGTGACGTACGCCGACGCAGTGGTCATTGCCGCTCCGGCGGTGGTCAACCTGTACACCACCAAGGTCATCAACAAGCCGGCGCATCCATTGTTTGAGGACCCGCAGTTCCGCCGCTATTTCGGTGACAACGGGCCCAAGCAGCGGCGCATGGAATCCAGCCTGGGTTCCGGGGTGATCATGAGCCCCGAAGGCTACATCCTCACCAACAACCACGTGACCACTGGCGCCGACCAGATTGTGGTGGCGCTGCGTGATGGCCGCGAAACCCTGGCCCGTGTGGTGGGCAGCGACCCGGAAACGGACCTGGCGGTGTTGAAGATCGATTTGAAAAACCTGCCCTCCATCACCCTCGGCCGTTCCGACGGCCTGCGGGTGGGTGATGTGGCGCTGGCCATCGGCAACCCGTTCGGGGTGGGCCAGACGGTGACCATGGGCATCATCAGCGCCACCGGCCGTAACCAGTTGGGCCTCAACAGCTACGAAGACTTCATCCAGACCGACGCGGCGATCAACCCTGGCAACTCCGGCGGCGCGCTGGTGGATGCCAATGGCAACCTGACCGGTATCAACACCGCGATTTTCTCCAAGTCCGGCGGTTCCCAAGGCATCGGTTTTGCGATCCCGGTGAAGCTGGCGATGGAAGTGATGAAGTCGATCATCGAGCACGGCCAGGTTATTCGCGGCTGGCTGGGGATCGAAGTACAACCGCTGACCAAGGAACTGGCCGAGTCGTTTGGCCTGACCGGGCGCCCTGGCATCGTGGTCGCGGGGATCTTCCGCGACGGCCCGGCGCAGAAAGCCGGCCTGCAGTTGGGTGACGTGATCCTGAACATCAATGGCGAACCGGCAGGTGATGGCCGTAAGTCGATGAACCAGGTGGCGCGGATCAAGCCGACCGACAAGGTGGCGATCCTGGTGATGCGCAACGGTAAAGAGATCAAGTTGTCGGCGGAAATCGGCCTGCGCCCGCCGCCGGCTCCGGTAAAAGAAGAGGAATAAGCCGCCTCGTCCAGGTGCCCTTTCGCGGGCACCTGTAAGTTAATGTTTCACAGCAATTCACTCTCATTAGTCATGTTATATTGTTTCAATATCGCTATTGGAACGCTCTATCATGCCGTCTCGAAGAATTGCCCCCTTGGCTGGCCTGGCCTTGGGTTTGCTGCTCGACCCCGCCTTTGCCGAAGAAACCACCGTCGAACTCGATACCATCAGCGTCACTACCGACGCCTATGAATCCGCCACCGGCCCGGTGAAGGGCTACCGCGCCACTCGTTCGGCCAGCGCGACTAAAACCGACACGGCCCTGCGCGATATCCCACAATCCATCAGCGTGATTCCCGCCACGGTGCTCAAGGACCTGGGTAGCACCAATGTGGAACGCGCCCTGGAATTTGCGGGCGGCGTGTCCAAGCAAAACAACTTCGGCGGCCTGACCCTCTACGAATACAGCGTGCGCGGGTTCACCACCTCGGAGTTCTACCAGGACGGTTTCAGCGCCAACCGTGGTTACCCGAGCACACCGGATGCGGCCAATATCGAACGCATCGAAGTGCTCAAGGGCCCGGCAGCCAGTCTGTATGGGCGCGGCGATCCCGGTGGCACCGTGAACATCGTCACCAAGAAACCCCAGCCTGAGGCCTTCACCACCCTGCAAACCAGCGCAGGCAGCTGGGACCGTTACCGCACTGCCATCGACGTCAACACGCCGCTGGACGGCGAAGGCCACGTGCTGTCACGGGTCAACCTGGCGGTAGAAGACAACCACAGCTTCCGCGATCACGTGCAGAGCAAACGCGTATTCGTCGCACCCTCGTTCAGTTGGCAGTTGGACCCGGACACCAGCCTGCTGGTGGAAAGTGAATTCGTGCGCCACAGCTCCACGTTCGACCGTGGCATCGTCGACGCCCCCGGTCTGTCGCGCTCCACCTTCCTCGGCGAGCCCAACGACGGCGATATCGACAACCACAACAACCGCATCCAGGCGACCCTTGAACATCACCTCAACGACGCCTGGAAACTGCGCCTTGCCAGCCATTACAAACAAGGCAGCCTGTGGGGTGACGCCTCGGAAAACCGGCCACTCAGCGCCGACGGCCATACCCTCAACCGCCGCTACCGCGAACGCTCCATGGGCTGGCACGACAGCATCACCCAATTGGAACTGCGCGGTCTGTTCGACATCGGCAGCTGGCAGCATGAACTGCTGGTGGGCACCGAATACGAGGACTACCGCAAGAAGGAACGCGTGACCGCCATCGCCGGCAGCCCGGGTAGCTCATACGCTATCGACATCTACAACCCGGTCTACGGCCAAACCAAACCCAATGGCATACGCTCCGGCACTGACTTTTTCGAGCAGACCAAAAGCCACGCCCTGAACCTGCAAGACCAGATCGTCTTTACCGACCGCCTGCGCGGCATGCTCGGCGCACGCTTCGAGCATTTCGAGCAAACCGTCGATGACTTCACCCGCAACGCCCCGCCGAGCCGGCAAACCCACGACGCCCTCACTCAGCGTGCCGGCCTGCTTTATCAACTCACCCCTGAAGTCGGCGTATTCGCCAACGCTTCGACCTCGTTCAAGCCCAACAGCGGCCTGGACGCCGCGGGCAACACCTTCAAGCCCGAAGAAGGCGTGGGTTATGAAGTGGGGATCAAGAGCGAGCTGTTCGACGACCGCCTCAGCACCACCGTCGCCGCGTTCCATATCGAAAAGGAAAACGTACTGGCCCTGGACCCGGCCACCAACACCAACCGCGCCATGGGCAAGGCGCGCAGCCAGGGCGTTGACTTGCAACTGACCGGACAACTGACCGACGCGATACGGGTGATCGGCGCCTTCGCCTACATCGACGCCGAAGTGACCAAAGGTGACAAGGCCATTCCGGCAGGCAGCCGCATTCTCGGCGTGGCCAAGCGCAGTGGCAGTCTGTTGGGAGTGTATGAATTCCAGGATGGCGCGTTGCGCGGCTCGGACCTTGGCGCGGCATTCACCTATGTGGGCGACCGCTCGGGTGAAGCCGGCAGCCGTTTTGAACTGCCGGCCTACCACACCGTGGATCTGCTGGCGCATTACAAGGCGACCGAGAACGTGACGGTGGGCCTGAACCTGAACAACCTGTTTGACGAGAAGTACTACGAGCGGTCCTACAGCAACTACTGGGTCAACCCCGGCGAACCGCGCAACCTGACTGTCAGCCTGACCCTCAACCTGTAATACAAATCAAAAAATGTGGGAGAGCTTGCCCCTCCCACATTTGGACTACCGCATGACTTGACTACAGGGACAACGGCGCTCTTTCGCACAACGTATTGAGCGCCGCCGCCCACTGCGGATCATCATTCAAGCACGGTACCAATACCAATTCCTCGCCCCCCGCCTCGCGGAACTGCTCCAGGCCGCGATCGCCAATCTCTTCCAGGGTCTCGATGCAATCGGCGACAAACGCCGGGCACATCACCAGCAGCTTTTTCACGCCTTGTTGAGCCAGCGCCTCCAAACGCGCTTCGGTGTAGGGTTCGATCCACTTCGCACGGCCCAGGCGCGACTGGAACGCCACCGACCATTTGCCATCCGGCAAACCCAGGCGCTCGGCCACATCGCGGGCAACACTGAAACATTGTGCGCGATAGCAGGTGGCAAGCACTTGCGGCGAGGCGTTCTTGCAGCAGTCGGCATCCTTGAAGCAATGCTGGCCGGTCGGGTCGAGCTTTGTCAGATGGCGCTCGGGCAAACCATGAAAGCTCAGCAGCAAGTGGTCGTAATCCTGCTCGACATAACGCCGGGCGCTCGCCGCCAGGGCATCGAGGTATTCGGGCTGATCGTAGAACGGCTGCAGGATCGAGAACTGCACATTCAGTTTCTTGTCTCGCACCACGCGCCGGGCCTCTTCGATCACTGTGGTCACAGTGCTGTCGGCGAACTGCGGGTACAAAGGCGCCAGGGTGACCTTCTGAATGCCTTGGGCAGCCAGCCGGGTGAGGGTCGTTTCCAGGGACGGCTCGCCGTAACGCATGGCCAACTCTACGGGGCCTTGGGTCCACTGCGCGGTCATCTGCTGTTGCAGCCGGCGACTGAGCACCACCAGCGGCGAGCCGTCATCCCACCAGATCGACGCATAGGCATGGGCCGACTGCTCGGGGCGCTTGATCAGGATCAGCGACACCAGCAAGCGCCGCACCGGCCATGGCAGGTCGATCACATAAGGGTCCATCAAAAACTGGTTGAGGTAGCTGCGCACATCGGCCACCGAAGTGGACGCCGGTGAACCCAGGTTGACCAGTAACAACGCGTGATCCGTCATGCAACATCCTATCTCTAGAGGCGGCTGGACAAGTCATCCAGAGCCGCATGCAACTCAGTGAACTGGAAAATGAAACTGGCGGCCATCAAGCGTTCGGGTATCGCCTTCTGCCCGCCCAGCAACAGCCCCGACAACTCGCCCAAGCCGACTTTCAGCGCAAAGGCCGGCATCGGCATGAACGCCGGGCGGTGCAGCACCTGGCCCAGGGTCTTGGCGAACTCGCGGTTACGCACCGGGTGTGGCGCGCAGGCATTATACGGACCGCTGGCGTCATCCTTGTGCAGAAGAAAATCAATCAGGGCGATTTGATCCTTGATATGCACCCAGGGCATCCACTGCCGACCATTGCCGATCGGCCCGCCCAGCGCCAGTTTGAACGGCAGCAGCAGCCGCGACAAAAAGCCGCCCTCGGCCGCCAGCACCAATCCGGTCCTTACCAGCACCACACGGATGCCCAGGGCTTCGGCGCGCTGGGCGGTCTCTTCCCAGGCGATACACAACTGGCTGGGGAAGTCGTCCTGCACCGGGCCGCTGGCCTCGGTCAGTTCGCGCTCGCCGCCGTCGCCGTACCAGCCTACCGCCGAACCGGAAATCAACACCGCCGGCTTTTGCTCAAGGCCTTCGAGCCACGCCAGCAGGGTTTCGGTAAGGCCGATGCGGCTGCTCCACAACAGCGCCTTGCGTTTGTGGGTCCAGGGGCGGTCGGCGATGGCGGCGCCGGCGAGATTGACCACCGCGTCCACGGCGCCGATCACCTCTTCCAGGCGCGCAACGCCCAGCACCTGCGCGCCACACAGGGCGGCAACCTCTTCAGGATGGCGGCTCCACACGGTCAGGCGATGGCCTTGGGCGAGCCAGTGTTGGCAGAGCTGGCGGCCGATCAAGCCGGTACCGCCGGTCAGCAAAATATGCATGGGATCTTCCTCATGTAACGTTCGCCGCCGATCACTGGTCTATTTTATAAGCAGGGATCAATTTGTAATCGGGCGTGGCTGTTGTTTAAGCCTCAGCTTAACCATAGGTCACGCCAGACGTTCAGGTACGCCAAAACTTATACCAAAAAACAATATTGTACAGCTATTGGTGTCGGCGTAGTCTGTACCCAACGGTAAAACGAGGCCTCCCATGACTGTCCCCATCGCGATCATCGGTACCGGCATCGCCGGTCTCTCCGCCGCCCAAGCGTTACGAGACGCCGGGCACGCTGTAAAACTTTTCGATAAAAGCCGCGGCAGCGGTGGCCGCATGTCCAGCAAGCGCAGCGATGCCGGCGCGCTGGACATGGGCGCCCAGTACTTCACCGCCCGCGACCGACGCTTCGTCAACGAAGTGCAACGCTGGCAGAGCAACGGCTGGGCCGAGCAGTGGAAACCGCAGTTGTACAACTTCAAATCCGGCCAGCTCACGCCCTCCCCCGACGAGCAGATCCGCTGGGTCGGCTCACCGCGCATGAGCGCCATCACCCGCGCCCTGCTCGATGACTTGCCGGTGGAATTCGGTTGCCGCATTACCGAGGTGTTCCAAGGCACCCAGCACTGGAACCTGCTCGACGCAGACGGCGGCAGCCATGGCCCATTCAGTCATGTGATCATCGCCACGCCAGCGCCCCCAAGCCACTGCCCTGCTGGCCGCCGCGCCCAAGCTGGCCAGTGCCGCCGCCGGGGTGAAAATGGACCCCACCTGGGCCATCGCCCTGGCCTTCGACAAGCCCCTGGATACACCGATGGAAGGCTGTTTCGTACAAGACAGCCCCCTCGACTGGCTGGCGCGCAACCGCAGCAAACCCGGACGCGACACCACCCTCGATACCTGGGTGCTGCACGCCACCAGCGCGTGGAGCAAAGCCCATCTGGACTTGCCCAAGGAAGCCGTGATCGAACACCTGCACGGCGCCTTCGCCGAATTGCTGCACAGCGCCATGCCTGCGCCGTCCTTCAGCCTGGCGCACCGCTGGCTGTATGCGCGCCCGTCCAGCAGTCACGAATTCGGTGTGCTGGCAGATGCCGACCTGGGTCTGTACGTGTGTGGCGACTGGTGCCTGTCCGGTCGCGTCGAAGGCGCCTGGCTCAGTGGTCAGGAAGCTGCACGACGCCTGATCGAGCACCTGCAATGAACCGCCTCAACCCCGCCAAGTTGCTGCTGTCGAAGTGGACAGCAGCCCACCCCCGCAACAAGGAAAAACACTTTCTGGTCACCGAATTGTTCCGGGACGAAGAAGGTACCGTGCTGGAAATCGAGCTGCAGGCGATCATGACCAAACGGGCCGAACGCCTGCCGTGGCAGACTTTGCAGAATGCCGAGGCCTGGAAAATCGGCTGGAAATAATCCCCACGAAAAAACCTGTACAAATAATTTGACTTGCACAGCATCAAACCTATGATGAGATTTAGTTGTACAACGCCTAAAGCTTGTACAGGAATTTATCAGGGGTTTGCCGATGTCCAGCAGCGCAAAACCAAAGATCGCTATCAGCGCCTGCCTGTTGGGCGAGAACGTGCGCTTCAACGGCGGCCATAAACAATCCCTGCTCTGCAGCCAGACCCTCGCCGACTATTTCGACTTTGTGCCGCTGTGCCCCGAAGTCGCCATCGGCCTGGGTATCCCCCGCGAACCGATCCGCCTGGTCGGTGACCCTGCCCACCCGCAGGCCGTGGGCACGGTGCACCGCGAACTCAACGTGACCCAGCCGCTGGCCGATTACGGTCAGCAGATGGCACAGGAACATACCGACCTGTGCGGTTACATTTTTATGCAGAAGTCGCCGTCCTGTGGCCTGGAGCGGGTCAAGGTGTACCGCGAAAACGGCACCCCGGTCGACGGCGGCGGGCGCGGCATCTATGCCCAGGCGTTTTGCGCACGCCATCCCAACCTGCCGGTCGAAGAAGACGGCCGATTGAATGACCCGGTGCTGCGGGAAAACTTCCTGACCCGCGTGTTCGTCTACGCCAGTTGGCAGCAACTGCTGGCCGAAGGACTGAGCCGTCACGGCCTGCTGGCCTTCCACTCGCGCTACAAGTACCTGCTGATGGCCCACAGCCCCGCCCATTACAAAAGCCTGGGTCACCTGCTGGGCAGCATGGGCAAAGGCACCGACCTCAGTGAATTGGCCGCGTGTTACTTCAGCGACTTGATGACCGGCCTGACCAAGTGCGCCACCCGCGGTACCCACACCAATGTGCTGCAACACATCAGCGGCTACCTCAAACAGGTCATCAGCGCCGACGACAAGCAGGAAATGCAGACCGTCATCGGCCAATACCGCCACGGCATCGTGCCACTGGTGGTGCCGTTGACCCTGCTCAAACATCACTTTCGCCAACACCCGGACCGCTACATCGCGCAGCAGGCCTATCTGCAACCGCACCCGGAAAACCTCAGCCTGCGTAATGCGATCTAGACCATGAAAGTTGCCCTGCAAGACGAACCCGGCGAAGACATCGCCCAAGCGCTGGAAGACGGCTGGCTGCCGATCCGCGAAGTGGCGCGCCAGACCGGCGTCAACGCCGTGACCCTGCGCGCCTGGGAACGCCGCTATGGCCTGATCGTGCCCCAGCGCACGCCCAAGGGCCATCGGCTGTTCAGCGCCGACCATGTGCAACGCATCCACGCCATTCTCACCTGGCTCAATCGCGGCGTGCCAGTCAGCCAGGTCAAACACCTGCTTGACACTGCCCAGACCAGCCCCGACACGGTACAGAATGAATGGCACACCCTGCGCCAGACCCTGGTGCAGGCCATCAGCGAACTGACCGAGCGCCGGGTCGACGACGCCTTCAACCAGGCCATGGCGCTCTACCCGCCGCGCACCCTGTGCGAACAACTGCTGCTGCCACTGATCATCGAGTTGGAGCAGCGTTGGCAGGGCCAGTTCGGCGCGCAGATGGAGCGGGTGTTTTTCCTGTCCTGGCTGCGCAGCAAGTTCGGTGCGCGCATCTACCACAACAATCGCCAACTGCACGGTGCGCCACTGCTGCTGGTCAACCAGTCCGACCTGCCACTGGAGCCGCACCTGTGGCTCAGCGCCTGGCTGGCCAGCAGCGCCGATTGCCCGGTGGAAGTGTTCGACTGGCCGCTGCCCGCCGGCGAACTGGCCCTGGCGGTGGAGCATCTGCAACCGCGTGCGGTGCTGCTGTATTCGAGCAAGGCCCTGCACTTGCCGGCGCTGACCAAACTGCTGATGGGCGTCAGTTGCCCGACGCTGCTCGTCGGACCAACGGTGTGCATCCATCACGCTGAGTTAGCCGTATTAACCCGTGACACTCCTGAATTGTTCGTGGCCGAAGAGGTGTTGTCGGCTCACCAGTTACTGATCCAGCGTGGACTTATCTAAATGCATTTGATCTGGCTGCGCACCGACCTGCGCCTACACGACAACACCGCCCTGGCCGCCGCAAGCCAGCGTGGCCCGGTCGCCGCCGTGTACCTGATCACGCCTGAGCAATGGCTGGCTCACGATGATGCTCCGTGCAAAGTCGACTTCTGGCTGCGCAACCTGCAGCGCCTGAGCCAGGCCTTGGGTGAGCTGAACATCCCGCTGTTGATCCGTACGGCGGCCACTTGGGATCAGGCGCCCGCTGTGCTCAGCGAACTGTGCCGGGCGCTGTCGGTGCAATCGCTGCACGTCAACGAGGAGTACGGCATTCACGAAAGCCGCCGTGACGCCGCCGTCGCCCAGGCGCTGGAGGCCGAAGGCGTGACTTTCCACAGCTACCTTGACCAATTGTTCTTCCAACCGGGCAGTGTGCTGACCAAGACCGGCACCTACTTCCAGGTATTCAGTCAGTTCCGCAAGGTCTGCTACACACGGTTGCACAGCGCGCTGCCACGGTTGGTACACACGCCAAAGGCCCAGGCCAGACTCGACCTCAACAGCGATCCGGTCCCGGCCACCGTTGCCGGTTTCGAGCCGCCCAGCGACACCCTGCGCGCCCTCTGGCCCGCAGGTGAAGACGAAGCCCGGCGGCGCCTCGACGCCTTCGCCGACCAGCAGATCAGCTATTACAAAGACGAGCGCGACTTCCCCGCCAAGCCCGGCACCAGCCAGTTGTCGGCCTACCTCGCGGCAGGCGTGGTCTCGCCGCGCCAGTGCCTGCATGCCGCGTTGCAGACCAACCAGGGCGAATTCGAAAGTGGCGACATCGGCGCCATCACTTGGATCAACGAACTGCTCTGGCGTGAGTTCTACAAACACATCCTGGTGGGCTACCCACGGGTGTCGCGCCACCGTGCGTTTCGCCCCGAAACCGAAGCCGTGGCTTGGCGTGATGCGCCCAAGGATCTGGCGGCCTGGCAAGAAGCTCGCACTGGCCTGCCGATCATTGACGCCGCCATGCGCCAACTGCTGGAAACCGGCTGGATGCACAACCGGCTGCGCATGGTGGTAGCGATGTTCCTGACCAAGAACCTTCTGATTGACTGGCGTGAAGGCGAGCGCTTCTTTATGCGCCACCTGATCGACGGTGACCTGGCGGCCAACAACGGCGGCTGGCAGTGGAGTTCGTCCACCGGCACCGACTCGGCGCCGTACTTCCGGATCTTCAGCCCGCTGAGCCAGTCGGAAAAGTTCGACAGCGAAGGTGTATTCATCAAGCACTGGCTGCCGGAGCTGGCCGCCCTGAATAAAAAGGAAGTGCACAACCCCCAAGCCGTCGGTGGTCTGTTTGGCGTAGCGGATTATCCGCGCTCGATTGTCGACCTGAAAAAGTCCCGCGAGCGAGCCCTGGCCGCCTTCCGCAGCCTGCCTTCGCGCAGTCGGTGGTCGAACATGAGTGACTTCCTGCAACGCTTCGCCCAGACCTTCGCCACGCTGGACAAGCACAACCTGCATCTGCTCGACAGCCTATACAGCAAGGACATTGCCTTTACCGACCCGCTGCACGAGGTCCATGGCCTGACCGCGTTGCACCGCTATTTCGCCGAGCTGTACAGCAATGTCAGCCAGCTGCGCTTCGACTTCCACGGTTTCGACCAAGTAGCCGAAGGCGAAGGCTACCTGCGCTGGAAAATGAGTTTTTGCCACC
The DNA here is from genome assembly GCF_015163715.1 of Pseudomonas cyclaminis. Taxonomy (GTDB): domain Bacteria; phylum Pseudomonadota; class Gammaproteobacteria; order Pseudomonadales; family Pseudomonadaceae; genus Aquipseudomonas; species Aquipseudomonas cyclaminis. Next base: position 79,593 of record NZ_JADDUM010000027.1, on the reverse strand, counting down.
CGCGCCTGGCCAACGGCCAAGTCATCCGGGTGGAGGGGTGCTCGCACCTGATGTGGCGGGACAAGGTGTACCGCCACCGCGATTACTTCGATGCGGGCGCCCTGCTCTACGAACACCTTCCCGTCCTGGGCAGAGTCGTCAGTTGGTTGAAAAGGAGAGTGGGATGAAAGCAGTGTCGCCACGTCGTTATTGGCTGACCGGTGCCAGCAGTGGGATTGGTGCCGCGTTGGCCGTGGAGTTGCTGGACAGCGGCGCCCATGTAGCCTTGAGTTCCCGCACCCAGGCGCCGCTGGACGCACTGGCCCAACGTTACCCCGGCCAAGTGCTGGTGGTGGCCGGTGACCTGACCAACAGCCAGACGGTACGCGAGATCGGGGAGCATATCGGTGCTGTCTGGGGTTCGCTCGACACCGTGATCCTCAACGCCGGCACCTGTGAGTATGTCGACGCCAAGCAGTTTGATTCATCGATCATCGAGCACGTGGTGCGCACCAACTTGCTGGCCAGCAGTTATTGCATCGAAGCGGCGCTGCCGTTGCTGCGTGCCGGGCGCACCCCGCACCTGGTGGGTGTCGCCAGCGCCGTGACCTACCTGCCGATGCCCCGCGCCGAAGCCTATGGCGCGTCCAAGGCCGGGCTGCGTTACCTGTTCGAATCCCTGCGCATCGGCCTGTCGCCGGAAAACATCGACGTCACCGTGATCAGCCCAGGCTTTGTCGACACGCCACTGACCGAGCGCAATGACTTCCCGATGCCCCTGAGCTGGCCGGCCGACAAGGCGGCTCGGCACATCTTCGCCAAGCTGGACAAGCGCCCACTGGAAATCGCCTTCCCGGCCTTGTTCATTGCGACCCTGTGGCCACTGTCGAAACTGCCTAACCGTGCGCAATTGATCATCGGCAAACGCATGCTGCGCAGCCCGCCACCGAAAAAGGACGACCAGTGAAGATCGCCATTATCGGCAGCGGCATTGCTGGCCTGACCAGCGCCTATCTGCTCAGCCGCCGTCACGAGGTCACCGTGTTTGAAGCGGGCAATCGCATCGGCGGGCATACCCATACAGTCGATGTCAGCGTCGATGGCAAAAGCTACGCGGTGGACACCGGCTTTATCGTGTTCAACGATTGGACGTATCCCAACTTCATCCGCTTGCTGGGGCAGATCGGCGTGACGTTCAAACCCACCGAGATGAGCTTCTCGGTGTGCGACGAAAGCACCCGGTTCGAATACAACGGCAACAACCTCAACAGCCTGTTCGCCCAGCGCCGCAATATCCTGTCGCCGGGCTTCTGGGGCATGTTGCGCGACATCCTGCGCTTCAACCGCCAGGCGCCGCTGGACCTGCAGGAGCAACGCATCAGCGCCGAGATGACCTTGGGCGATTACCTCGCGGCCGGGGGTTACGGCGAACGCTTTGTGCGGCACTACATCGTGCCGATGGGCGCGGCGATCTGGTCGATGTCCCTGGCAGACATGCTGGGCTTTCCGTTGCAGTTCTTTGTGCGCTTTTTCAAGAACCACGGCTTGCTGTCGGTGAACAACCGGCCGCAGTGGTGCGTGATCGAAGGCGGGTCCAGCCGCTACATCGAACCGTTGACGCGCCGCTTTCGCGAGCAGATTCGCCTCAATTGCCCTGTGCATAACGTCGAGCGCACCGGGGACGGCGTAGTTATCCACAGCCCTGCCGGCAGCGAGGCGTTTGACCGGGTGGTGTTCGCCTGCCATAGCGACCAGGCACTGGCATTGCTCGCCGACCCCAGCCAGGCCGAACAGGAGATTCTCGGTGCCCTGCCCTACGCCGACAACGACGTGGTCCTGCACACCGACACCCGCCTGCTGCCCGACCGCGAGCTCGCCTGGGCCAGTTGGAATTACCGGCTGAGCGGCAACGCCCAGACCCAGGCAGCCGTCACCTATGACATGAACATCCTGCAAGGCATCGAGAGCGCCACCACCTTTTGCGTCAGCCTCAACCAGACGCCGATGATCAACCCACTGAAGATCCTTGCGCGCTACACCTACGCCCATCCGCAATACAGCTTGGCGGCGGTGGCCGCGCAAAACCGCTGGGAAGAACTGGCCGGGGCGCGCAACACCTTTTATTGCGGCGCCTACTGGGCCAATGGCTTCCACGAAGACGGCGTGGTCAGCGCCCTGCGCGTGGCCCAGGCCTTTGGGGAAACCCTGTGAACAGCGCCCTGTACAGCGGCTGGATTGCCCATCGACGGTTTGCGCCCAAGGCCCATGCCTTTCGCTACCGCATCGGCCTGCTGTACCTGGACTTGAGCGAACAAGACGAAGTCCTCGGGCTGTCGCCGTTGGCGGGGCACAGTCGCCTGGCGCCCTTCGGTTTTCGTCAGCAGGATTACCTGCGTGAATTCACGCGCCACGGCATGAGCTTGAGCGATGCCGTGCGCCAGGAAGTCGGCAAGGCGCTGGGGCGTACGCCTCAGGGCGTTATCTGCCTACTGACCCAGGCCCGCAGTTGGGGCCTGGCCTTTAATCCCGTGAGTTTCTTCTACTGCTTCGAGGCCGATGGGCAACTGGCCGCGATCCTGTGTGAAGTGACCAACACCCCGTGGCGCGAGCGCTACCACTACGTGCTGCCGGCCCAGGCCCTGAACGCTGATGAGCACCAGCATTTCGCCGTGGCCAAGGTCTTCCATGTGTCGCCGTTCTTGCCCCGCGACCTGGAATACCGCATGAGCTTCAGCCCGCCCGCCGCCAGGCTCGGCGTGCACATGGCCGACTGGCAGGGCGAGCTGAAAGTGTTCGACGCCACCTTGAGCCTGCAAAAGGAAGCGCTGAACCGCGCCAGTCTGCATCGCTACTTGTGGCGATTTCCGTGGATGACCGCCAAGACGTGCCTGGCCATTTACTGGCAGGCGCTGCGCCTTTTTCTTAAGCGCACACCGATTTTTTCCCACCGGGCCGCCGATGGCGCCTCTCGTACAGCCGTCGGGTATACCAAGGATCGCCGCCATGAAATCCCCTAGCTTATCGGTCAAGACCAACCGCCTGAACGTCAACGGCGTGACCAGTGCGCTGCTGCGCAAGGGTGTGCTGCGCCAACTCAGCCAATTGCGCCACGGCCAACTGGTGGTGATCGAGGACGGCGAACGGCAAGTGTTCGGCGCACGGGAAGCGCACTTGCTGGGGGAAATCCAGATCCTCGACCCTGCGGTCTGGGGCTTGGTGGCGGCCAACGGCTCCATCGGCGCCGGCGAGGCGTTTATCCACGGGTATTGGAGCAGCCCGGACCTGACCGCCGTGGTACGCGTGATGGTCAGCAACCTGGACGTGCTCGACGCCATGGAAGGTGGCCTGGCGCGGCTGGCACGCCCGTTCACCCAAGGCCTGCACTGGCTCAACCGCAACACGCGCAAGGGCTCGCAGAAAAACATCGCCGCCCATTACGACCTGGGCAACGACCTGTTCGAAGAATTCCTCGACCCGACCATGATGTATTCGGCGGCGCAATTTCTGAGCCCCGACGACACCCTGGAACAGGCGCAACTGAACAAGCTGGAACGCATCTGCCAGAAGCTCGCACTCAAGCCCACCGACCACCTGCTGGAAATCGGCACCGGCTGGGGCAGCATGGCGCTGTATGCCGCGCAGCACTATGGCTGCAAGGTCACCACCACGACCTTGTCCAAGGAGCAGTTCGCCTACACCGAAAAACGCATCGAAACCCTCGGCCTGCACGACCAGGTCACATTGCTGCTGAGTGACTATCGCGACCTCACTGGCCAATACGACAAGCTGGTGTCCATCGAGATGATCGAAGCCGTGGGCCATCGCTTCCTGCCGACCTACTTCAAGCAATGCGCGCACTTGCTCAAGAGCGATGGGCTGATGCTGCTGCAGGCCATCACTATCCGCGAGCAACGGTTTGAGCAGGCCAAGAACAGCGTGGACTTTATCCAGCGCTACATCTTCCCGGGCGGCGCCTTGCCCAGTGTGCAGAACATGCTGCAGATCGTCAGCCGCGACACCGATATGAACCTGCTGCACATGGAAGACTTTGGCCTGCACTACGCGCGAACCCTGCGCCTGTGGCATGAGAATTTTCGTCGCGCTCACGGCCGCCTGACAGAAATGGGCTACGACGAATACTTCCTGCGGTTGTGGGAGTTTTACCTGTGTTACTGCGAAGGTGGCTTTATGGAGCGCACCATCGGCACCGCGCAATTGCTGCTGGCCAAACCGGCAGCGATCACCCCTCCGTTGCTCGGGCGCTTCAATGCTTAAAAACCTGGCCAATGCCGCGCTGTTCCAGTGCGGCTGGTTTGCGTGTGTACTGGGTGGCGACAGCGGGTGGTTACTCGTTGGGCTCGCTGCGCTGGCTGTTCATCTGCTGTGGATAAGTTCATGGGCCGAAGACGGCAGACTGATTCTCAGCGTGACGGTGCTGGGCACATTGCTGGATACGGCGTTACGCACGCTGGGCGTGTTTCAGTTCACCGAGCCGGGCCCGCTGATTCCGTTCTGGTTGATGCTGCTATGGGCGCTACTGGCGACGACACTGCGTCATTGTTTGGCCTGGAGCACCCGGCCTCGCTGGCGCGCAGCCCTATTGGGCGCCGTGGGCGGCCCCATGTCTTATTACGCAGGCAGCCAACTGGCCGGGGTGAGCTTCGGTTACGCGCTGTGGCCGAGCCTGTTCGGCTTGGCACTGCTGTGGGCTGCGCTCTTTGTACTGCTTGCTCGCGCCGCGACAAAATACTGAAGCCGGTCGGCTTTTTCTTGCAGCTTGCCGCTCAAAGCTTGAAGCTGCCGCCATGACCAACATCCCCCACACCCAAATCACTGAGTCCGCCGTCACCTGCTCGACGTGCGCGGCCTGTTGCTGCCAGCTGGAAGTCATGCTGATCACCGACACCGGCGTGCCGGAGCGCTATATCGACACTGACGATTGGGGCGGCGAAGTGATGCTGCGCCTGGACGACGGCTGGTGTGCGGCGCTGGATCGGGACACGATGATGTGCACGATCTATGAGCGTCGGCCGCTGATTTGCCGGGAATTCGAGATGGGCGCACCGGAGTGCATCGAAGAGCGCCAGGGGATTGCGACGGCGTATCGCTGACCCAAAGACCGATGAAGATTAAATGTGTGAGGGGGCTTGCCCCCTCACACAAGGGATTTGCGCAATTACAGCTGCAGGGTGTAGTGCAACGAGTAACTCTCTACCCCATCATTGTTGCTGCTGATCCCGGCATTGGAGTAGTGCGTGGCACGAATGCCCACTTCATGCCCACCGGTAAACCGCAGGCCGAACCCCAAACGGTCTTCGAACTGAAAGGCCTGGCCGATGTTGTTGTCTTCCAACTTCGTGCGGGAGAACACCGCCACCCCGATCCCCGCCTCGATGTAAGGCTTGACCGATTCCCCGGCAAACTCATACACGAACACCGGCGAGAACGACAGGCTGCTGGCACTGGCGCGCTTGTCGCCATCCCAGTAGGTATAAGCGCCGCTCCAGTAACCGGTCAGGCGACCCACATCGCTCTGCCACCAGCTTTTATCCCAGTCCGACGTGAGCCCCAATCGGTAGGTCATGGTCGAGTCGCTGGTGCTGCCTACGCCAAACTCCAGGCCAGCAGCCTGGGCCGAAACCGAGTGTCCCACCACTACGGCCGCAATCGCGGCCAAACAGAACAAGCGCTTCATAAGAAACAGTCCTTTGAGAACGAAGTTGTATGATTTTTTACAAGCCATCTCGCTATAGAAGCTGACTCAGAGCCAGAAGTTCAGCGACATTTCACGAAATTTTCACGAGCCGAAGCTTCGCACAACTGCGGAATGTTTCCATAGTGTGGGTAGGATATTTCTTAGATGACACACATCACCGCTGGTCCAGAACTGCGCAGGTTCAGGATCGCCGTGGGCCAGCAGGTCGCGCTCGCCCAACAAACGCTTGAGCTGGCGGGCCACGGCGGCGCCGGTGTCGATAAGGACGATGCTGGGGGGCAGCATCTGTGCCAGGAGGGGCTTCAGGAAGGGATAGTGGGTGCAACCGAGGATGATGGTGTCGCAACCGGCGTTGAGCAGCGGCTCGATGTAACCCTGCAGCAACTGGCGCAGGGCCGGGCTGTTCAGGTCGCCGGTTTCAATCAGTTCCACCAGGCCGGGGCACGGTTGGGTGATCACCCGTACATCGGTGGCGAAACGGTCGAGCAGCGCGGCGAACTTGGCACTTTGCAGGGTGCCGGTGGTGGCCAGCACGCCGACCACGCCACTGCGGGTGGCGGCAGCCGCTGGCTTGACGGCGGGCTCCATGCCCACCAACGGCCAGTCGGGGTAGTCCTGGCGTAAATCGGCAACGGCGGCGACGGTGGCGGTGTTGCAGGCAATCACGAAAGCCTTGGCACCCTGTTCGTGGAAAAACTCAGCGACCCGTCGCGAGCGCTCACGAATAAATTCGGGGGTTTTCTCGCCATAGGGGATATGCCCGCAATCGGCCACATACAACAGCGATTCGTGGGGCAATAGCTGCTGGATTTCATCCAGCACCGACAAACCGCCGACGCCGGAATCGAACACACCGATCGGCGCATCCTTAACCATGTTGCGTCCCGCAGACACTGCAACCGGGATCACGCTTGACGCGCAATTCTCGAAAACGTGTGGTCAAGGCGTCGATCAGTAGCAAGCGGCCCACCAGCGGCTCACCGAAACCGGCCAGCAACTTCAAGGCTTCCAAGGCTTGCAGGCTACCGACAAGCCCCACCAACGGCCCGACCACACCCGCTTCGCTGCAGGTGAGTTCGGTGTCGCTGCCGTGCCCGTATAAACAGTGATAACACGGACTGTCGGCGCGACGCGGGTCGAACACCGACAATTGGCCTTCCAGGCGAATCGCTGCCCCGCTGATCAACGGCTTGGCCGCGATAACGCAGGCGGCGTTGACCGCTTCACGCGTGGAGAAGTTGTCGCTGCAATCAAGCACCACGTCCACCGCCGCCACTGCCGCCGCCAGGGAGTCGGCGTCCAGCGCGGTGCGATGGGCGACCAACGTGATTTCAGGGTTGATGGCGGTCAGGCGGCGCAGGGCCGAGTCGACCTTGGTCTGCCCGACGCTGTCGGTGTCATGGATGATCTGGCGTTGCAGGTTGGTCAGGTCGACGGTGTCGAAGTCGGCCAAATGCAGTTCGCCCACGCCCGCAGCGGCCAGGTACAGCGCCACTGGCGCGCCCAGGCCACCGAGGCCGATGATCAGTGCACGGCTGTTTTTAAGGCGCAACTGGCCTTCGATGTCGACATGCTGCAACAGAATCTGTCGGCTATAGCGCAACAGCTCCTGATCGGTCAGCACGGGCGATGTCCCAAGGTGATGCGTTCGTGGCCGCCGAGGTCGATGCGACTGTGCACGCCCTCAAAGCCCTGGCCCAGCAGCAGATCACGCACGGCCAGGGCCTGGTCGTAGCCGTGTTCGAGCAGCAACCAACCACCGGCACTCAGGTAGGCCGGGGCCTCGTTGATGATCAACCGCAGGTCGTCCAAACCGTCATGGCCCGCCACCAGGGCGCTGGCCGGTTCAAAACGTACATCGCCCGCAACCAGATGCGGGTCATTGTCGGCGATATACGGCGGATTACTGATGATCAGGTCGTAACGGCGACCTTGCAACGCGCTGAACCAATGACTGCTCAGCACTGTGGCGTTATTGAGGTGCAGACGCTGGCGATTGCGCTCGGCCAGGGCCACGGCTTCCAGCACGCGGTCAACGGCCGTGACGTGCCAGGCCGGGCGCTCGCTGGCCAGGGCCAATGCGATAGCGCCGCTACCCGTGCCGAGGTCGAGGACCTGGGTAGGCGTGGCCGGCAACAATTCCAGGGCAGCCTCTACCAGCAACTCAGTGTCCGGACGCGGGATCAGCGTGTGGGGCGCGACCTCCAGGTCCAGCTTCCAGAAGCCCTGCTGGCCGAGAATATAGGCCACCGGCTCACCGGCGCGACGGCGCTGGAGGTAGTCGGCAAAGGTCAGCGCGTCTTCGCTGCTGACGATTTTTTCCGGCCAGGTGTGCAGGTAGCTGCGGGACTTGCCCAGGGCAGCGGCCAGCAGCAATTCCACGTCCAGGCGCGCGGTGGGCGAGTCTGGCAGGTCGGCGGCGCGCAGCAGGCTGGCGATGATGGTCATTTATTCACCTATCGCAGCCAATTGGTCGGCCTGGTACTCGGCGAGCAAAGGCTCGATCACCGCATCGACGCCGCCGGCGAGAATCTCGTCGAGGGAGTAAAGGGTCAGGTTGACCCGGTGGTCAGTGACCCGGCCCTGGGCAAAGTTGTAGGTACGGATGCGCTCGGAACGATCGCCCGAACCCACCAGCAACTTGCGCTCGCTGGCAATCGCGTTGGCGGCGGCGCTGGTCTGCTGGTCATTGAGCTTGGCCGACAACCAGGACATGGCCCGGGCCCGGTTCTTGTGCTGGGAACGTTCTTCCTGGCATTCAACCACGATGCCCGACGGCAAGTGGTGATACGGATTGCCGAGTCGGTCTTGTTGACGTGCTGACCACCGGCACCCGACGAGCGGTAAGTGTCGACCCGCAGGTCCGCCGGGTTGATCTCGATGGCTTCCTGCTCGTCCGGCTCAGGCAACACGGCCACGGTGCACGCGGAGGTGTGGATACGGCCCTGGGACTCAGTCGCCGGTACACGTTGTACGCGGTGCGCGCCGGATTCGAACTTCAGCTTGCCGTAGACATTTTCGCCTTCGACCCGCGCAATGACTTCTTTATAGCCGCCGTGCTCGCCCTCGTTCTCGGACAGGATCTCCACGCGCCAGCCACGTCGCTCGGCATAGCGTGAATACATGCGGAACAGGTCGCCGGAGAAAATCGCCGCTTCGTCGCCACCGGTGCCTGCGCGGATTTCGAGGAACACGTTGCGCCCGTCGTTGGGGTCCTTGGGCAGCAGCATGCGTTGCAGGTCGCCTTCCAGCGCGATCAACTTGTCCTTGGCTTCGCGGACTTCTTCCACGGCCATTTCGCGCATGTCCGGGTCGCTGTCCTTGAGCAGCGCCTGGGCGCCTTCAAGGTCGGCCTGGGTTTTCAACCATTGCGCATAGGTGGTGACGATCGGCTCAACTTCCGCGTACTCCTTGGAATAGGTGCGGAACTTGGTCTGATCGGAGATGACTTCGCCATCGCCGAGCAAGGCGGTCAGTTCTTCGAAGCGGTCCTGGAGCACGTCCAGTTTATTGAGCAGTGACGCTTTCATTGCGATTTTTTATCCGAAGAGCTATCTGACGCGCCCTCACCGAGGGCAAAGAGTTCCTGGGCCATGGCCAGCGCATCGAGGCGGCCTTCGGCAGTCAATTTTTTAAGCTGTACGCTGGGGGCGTGAAGTAGCTTGTTGGTCAGGCCACGGGCCAATTGCATCAGCACCTCTTCGGCGCTGCTGCCGTTGGCCAGCAAACGCTGGGCCTTGACCAGCTCCTCGTCGCGCAGGCGTTCGCCCTGCTGACGATACGCCTTGAGCACGTCCACCGCCGCCAGTTCACGCAGGCGCACCATAAAATCTTCGGCGCCGGTGCTGACCATTTCTTCAGCGGCCTGGGCTGCACCCTGGCGGCTCTTGAGGTTTTCGGCGACCACTTCGTGCAAATCGTCGACGCTATAGAGGTAAACGTCGTCCAACTCGCCGACTTCGGGCTCGATATCCCGGGGTACGGCGATATCCACCATGAAGATCGGTTTGTGCTTGCGTAGCTTCAGCGCGCTTTCCACCGCGCCCTTGCCGAGGATAGGCAGTTGGCTGGCGGTGGAACTGATGACGATATCGCTGCGCACCAGTTCGGCCGGGATATCCGCCAGCAGCACGGCGTGGGCACCGAATTGTTCGGCGAGGATGCTGGCGCGCTCCAGGGTGCGGTTGGCGACCACGATGCGCTTCACACCCAGGTCATGCAGGTGACGGGCGACCAGGGTGATGGTCTCGCCGGCGCCAATCAGCAAGGCCTGACTGCGCTGCAAGTCGCTGAAAATCTGCTTGGCCAGGCTGACGGCGGCAAATGCTACCGAGACCGGGTTTTCGCCGATGGCGGTGTCGGTGCGCACCTGCTTGGCAGAATTGAACGTGGCCTGGAACAGCCGGCCCAGCAACGGACCGACGGTGCCGGCCTCACGCGCCACGGCGTAGGCGGACTTCATCTGGCCCAGGATCTGCGGCTCGCCCAACACCAGCGAATCAAGACCGGCGGCGACGCGCATCATGTGACGAACTGCCGCATCCTCTTCGTGCACATACGCGCAGGCGCGCAGGTCGTCGAGGCTCAAATGGTGGTAATCGGCCAGCCACCGCAGGACGACATCCGCTGAAAGATGTTCCTGCTCTATATAAAGCTCGCTGCGATTGCAGGTTGAAAGGATCGCAGCTTCGCGGCTGTCGGTGAGCCGGCAGAGCTGCTGCAAGGCCTCAACCAACTGCTCTGGCGTAAACGCCACGCGCTCGCGCACGTCTACGGAGGCAGTCTTGTGGTTAATACCGAGTGCGAGGAAGGCCATTCAATATCGCTGATGATGTCGGGAAGCCGACAATTGTCCTACTTCGAAAGATTCAGAACAACCACCGTCGTCTATTGTCCTAATGCCTTGTGTCTATAAAGGCATCAACTGAGACTCGGTTATGTTTGGCCGAAGGCTTGTGTCATGATGATCCGACCGCAGGTTAGTCGTCCTCTTCCTATATGAATAGATCTTCCGCGTTGCTCCTTGCTTTTGTCTTCCTCAGCGGCTGCCAGACCTTGGCCCCCGTGTCGCCGGACGGTACGCCGCCGGTAGAAGACAGCACCCCCGCCCCTGAAAAGCCCAAGGTTTATTCCTCGTTCAGTGAAGAAACGGTGTTCAGCCTGCTGAGTGCGGAACTGGCCGGCCAACGCAATCGCTTCGATATTGCGCTGGACAACTATGTGACCCAGGCCATCAACACCCAGGATCCAGGCATCTCCGAGCGCGCGTTTCGCATTGCCGAGTACCTGGGCGCCGATCAGGCCGCCCTGGACACCTCGCTGATCTGGGCGAAAAATGCGCCGGACGATCTGGAAGCGCAACGGGCGGCGGCCATTCAACTGGCGCGGGCCGGGCGCTATGACGACTCCATGGTCTATATGGAGAAAGTCCTGCAAGGCAAGGGCGACACCCATTTCGACTTCCTCGCGCTGTCGGCTGCCGACACTGACCAGGACACGCGTAATGGTCTGATGAAGAGTTTCGACCGCCTGCTGCAAAAACATCCAAAGAACAGCCAACTGATTTTCGGCAAGGCGCTGCTGCTGCAACAGGACGACGAGGCCGACGCCGCGCTGAAGCTGCTGGAGCAGAACCCGCCGGACGAGGGCGAGATAGCGCCGATACTGCTGCGCGCACGCTTGCTGCAGAATCTCAATCGCGGCAAGGAAGCGATTCCGCTGCTGGAAAAAAGCATCAAGAAGTACCCGGACGACAAACGCCTGCGCCTGACTTACGCACGTATGCTGGTGGAGCAGGACCGTATGGAGGACGCCAAAGTGCAGTTCGCCAACCTGGTCCAGCAATACCCCGATGACGACGAACTGCGTTACTCCCTGGCGCTGGTGTGCCTGGAGGCCAAGGCCTGGGACGAGGCCAAGGGTTACCTGGAAGAACTGATCGAGCGTGAAAGCCATGTGGACTCGGCGCACCTGAACCTGGGCCGTATCGCGGAAGAACGCAACGACCCTCAGGCCGCCCTGCTCGAATACGCCCAGGTTGGCCCCGGCAACGACTATCTGCCGGCCCAGTTGCGCCAGGCCGATATCCTGATGAGCAACGGCCGTACCGACGAGGCCGAAAAACGCCTGGCTGCGGCCCGCGATGCCGAGCCGGACTACGCAATCCAGCTGTACCTGATCCAGGCCGAAACCTTGTCGGCCAACAATCAGGGCGAGCGCGCCTGGAAACTGCTGCAACAAGCCTTGCTGCAATTCCCCGACGATTTGAACCTGCTCTACACCCGCGCCATGCAGGCGGAAAAACGCAATGACCTGGCGCAGATGGAAAAAGACCTGCGCCTGATCATCAAGCGCGACCCTGACAACGCCATGGCCCTCAACGCCCTGGGCTACACCTTGTCCGACCGCACCACACGCTACGACGAAGCCAAGGTGCTGATCGAACAGGCACACCAGCTCAACCCGGAAGACCCGGCCGTACTCGACAGCCTCGGCTGGGTGAATTACCGCCTGGGCAACCTCGACGAAGCCGAACGCTTGCTGCGCCAGGCCCTGGAGCGCTTCCCCGACCAGGAAGTCGCAGCGCACCTGGGCGAAGTGCTGTGGGCCAATGGCAAGCAGCGCGAAGCCCGTCAAATCTGGGAAAAATTCCTCAAGGAACAACCCGAAAGCCCCATCCTGCGCGGCACCATCAAGCGCCTGACCGGATCCGAGACCCTTTAAGCTTATGTTCTTGCGCCACGTTGTAGTGTTCAGTCTTATTGCCCTGCTCGCCGGTTGCGCGGGCATCGGCAGCCGTGAATCCGTTGAAGGCCAGGGCAACCCGGCGCAATGGCAACAGCACAAGGATCAGCTCAGCAGCATTGATGGCTGGCAGATCGAAGGCAAAGTCGGGGTGCGCGCACCCAAGGACTCCGGCAGCGGCACGTTGTTCTGGCTGCAACGCCAGGACTACTACGACATTCGTTTGTCGGGCCCACTGGGCCGTGGTGCCGCTCGCCTGACAGGCCGACCGGGGCAAGTCAGCCTTGAAGTGGCCAACCAGGGCCGCTATGAGGCGACTTCGCCGGAAGCTCTGCTGGAAGAACAGATTGGCTGGAAGCTACCGGTGTCGCACCTGGTGTGGTGGGTGCGTGGCTTGCCCGCACCGGACAGCAAGAGTCGCCTGAGCCTCAATGGTGACAGCCGCCTCGCATCGCTGGAACAGGATGGCTGGCAGGTCGAGTACCTCAGCTATGTGGAACAGGGCGGTTATTGGCTGCCCGAGCGCATCAAGCTGCATGGCACTGACCTTGACGTCACACTGGTGATCAAGGATTGGCAACCGCGCAAGCTGGGGCAATAACGTGACTTCAGAACGCCTGACACTGCCCTCACCCGCCAAACTCAATCTGATGCTGCACATTCTCGGTCGTCGTGAAGACGGCTATCACGAGTTGCAGACGCTGTTTCAATTTCTCGACTACGGTGATGAACTCACTTTCGCCGTGCGCGACGATGGCGTGATCCACCTGCACACCGAATTCGAAGGCGTGCCCCACGACAGCAACCTGATCGTGAAGGCGGCAAAAAAACTTCAGGAACAATCCGGATGTGCGTTGGGCATCGATATCTGGATCGATAAAATCTTGCCCATGGGCGGCGGAATCGGCGGCGGCAGTTCAAATGCCGCGACGACGTTGCTGGGTCTGAATCGCTTGTGGCAACTGGGCTGGGACCACGATCGCCTGGCCGCACTGGGTCTGACGCTGGGCGCCGACGTCCCGGTTTTCGTGCATGGACACGCCGCTTTTGCTGAGGGCGTGGGGGAGAAACTCACCCCGGAATACCCCGGAGAGCCGTGGTATGTCGTGCTTGTCCCGCAAGTATCTGTAAGTACAGCAGAAATTTTTTCAGATCCGTTGTTGACACGTAACTCTTCTCCCATTAAAGTGCGCCCCGTTCCCAAGGGAAACAGTCGAAATGACTGCTTACCGGTTGTAGCAAGGCGTTATCCAGAGGTACGTAACGCTTTGAATTTGTTAGGTAAATTTACCGAAGCAAAATTAACCGGAACTGGAAGTTGTGTGTTTGGGGGCTTCCCAAACAAAGCTGAAGCTGATAAAGTCTCGGCCCTTCTTACAGAGACCCTTACAGGGTTTGTAGCAAAGGGAAGCAACGTTTCGATGTTGCATCGCAAGCTGCAAAGTCTGCTCTAAAAGGAATCGAGTACTGGGTACTCGTTGCAACAGATACAGGGGCGTCGCCAAGCGGTAAGGCAGCAGGTTTTGATCCTGCCATGCGTTGGTTCGAATCCAGCCGCCCCTGCCATTTTCTAATACTCATCCAGGTTACCCTCAGCCTCTAGGTACTGCGCGTGTCCAAGATGATGGTCTTTACGGGGAACGCCAACCCCGATCTGGCTCGACGTGTCGTACGTCAGCTGCATATCCCTCTCGGTGACATCTCTGTCGGTAAATTCTCCGACGGCGAAATTACAGCCGAGATCAATGAAAACGTCCGCGGTAAAGACGTCTTCATTATTCAGCCGACCTGCGCTCCGACCAACGATAACCTGATGGAACTCGTCGTGATGGCTGATGCCTTCCGCCGCTCCTCAGCGACTCGAATCACAGCTGTAATCCCTTACTTTGGTTATGCCCGTCAGGATCGCCGTCCGCGTTCCGCACGTGTGGCTATCAGCGCGAAAGTCGTTGCTGACATGCTGACCGTGGTAGGCATCGACCGTGTTCTCACGGTTGACCTGCACGCTGACCAAATCCAGGGGTTCTTCGATATTCCGGTAGATAACATCTACGGTTCGCCAGTACTGGTGGACGATATCGAAGACCAGCGCTTTGAAAACCTGATGATCGTGTCCCCGGACATTGGTGGCGTCGTGCGTGCACGGGCCGTTGCCAAATCCCTGGGCGTTGATCTCGGGATCATCGACAAACGCCGCGAGAAAGCCAATCACTCTGAAGTGATGCATATCATCGGTGATGTCGAAGGGCGTACCTGTATTCTGGTTGATGACATGGTCGACACCGCCGGCACCCTGTGCCATGCGGCGAAAGCCTTGAAAGAGCACGGTGCAGCAAAAGTCTTCGCCTACTGCACACACCCTGTGCTGTCGGGCCGAGCGATCGAGAACATCGAGAACTCTGTGCTGGACGAACTGGTGGTGACTAACACCATCCCGTTGTCCGCTGCTGCACAAGCCTGTGCGCGTATCCGTCAACTGGATATCGCACCGGTAGTTGCCGAAGCGGTTCGCCGCATCAGCAATGAAGAATCGATCAGCGCGATGTTCCGCTAAGGGTCAAACCTTCGGAACACCTCACTGACGAAAAGCGCCCCGCCCCAGCATTCTGTTGGGGCGGGGCTTTTTTGCCCATATCGCCTTTAGCGCTGGTCGCAAACGCTGGGGCGAATGTGGTTATTTTGGAGATACAACATGAACGATTTTACTCTGAATGCTGAAGTGCGTTCCGACCTGGGGAAAGGTGCGAGCCGCCGCCTGCGTCGTCTCGCAAGCCTGGTTCCAGCTGTAGTTTACGGTGGCGAAAAAGCCCCTGAATCCATCAGCATGCTGGCTAAAGAAGTTGCCAAACTGCTCGAAAACGATGCTGCCTACAGCCACGTTATCGAACTGAACGTTGGCGGCAAAAAGCAGAACGTAATCATCAAAGCCCTGCAACGTCACCCGTCCAAGGGCCACGTACTGCACGCTGACTTTGTACGCGTTGTAGCCGGTCAGAAACTGACCGCTATCGTGCCTGTGCACTTTGTTGGTGAAGAAGCTCCGGTCAAGAAAGGCGGCGAGATCTCTCACGTCCTGAACGAAATCGAAGTAACTTGCCTGCCGAAAGATCTGCCTGAGTTCATCGAAGTCGACCTGTCGGCTCTGGAAATCGGCGCAATCGTTCACCTGTCCGACCTCAAGGCCCCTAAAGGCGTTGAGTTCGTTGCACTGGCTCACGGTGATGACAAAGCTGTTGCAAACGTACACGCTCCACGCGTTGCTCCAGAAGCTGAAGAAGGCGCTGCAGAGTAATTCACTCTGTATTGCCGGAGCTTGAGGAAACATCGCGGACCGGAACGTAGCGAGAAAGCGGGCGACAACGCGAAGTTTATCTCTGGATAAGTGAGCTCCTGTCGTCCACTTTCGCCGCACTCAGGTCGCGGCGATGTTATCCACAACTCCAAAGGAAGGGCCCCTGTCGTGACTGCCATTAAACTGATCGTTGGCCTGGGAAATCCAGGCGCCGAATACGAACAGACCCGGCATAACGCGGGGGCCCTTTTTGTTGAGCGCATCGCCCATGCCCAAGGTGTAAACCTGGCGGCCGATCGCAAATATTTTGGCCTGACCGGGCGCTTCTCGCACCAGGGTCAGGATGTTCGTCTACTGATTCCCACCACCTACATGAACCGCAGCGGCCAGGCTGTCGCGGCGCTTGCGGGCTTCTTCCGGATCAAACCCGAAGAAATCCTGGTGGCCCATGACGAACTGGACCTGCCTCCCGGCGTTGCCAAGCTCAAGCTTGGCGGCGGGCATGGCGGGCATAACGGCCTGCGCGACATCATCGCGCAGTTGGGTAATCAGAATAATTTCTACCGTCTGCGGCTCGGCATTGGCCACCCAGGCGTTGCGAGTATGGTTTCAAATTTCGTCCTGGGTCGTGCGCCACGCGCCGAACAGGAAAAACTCGATGCCAGCATCGACTTTGCCCTCGGCGTGCTGCCGGATATCTTCGCCGGTGAATGGAACCGTGCGATGAAAAACCTGCACAGCCAGAAGGCCTGACTTTTTTCCGAGGGGAAACACCATGGGATTCAATTGCGGCATCGTCGGCCTGCCCAACGTCGGCAAATCCACCTTGTTCAACGCTTTGACCAAGTCCGGTATTGCGGCGGAGAACTTCCCCTTCTGCACCATCGAACCCAACAGCGGTATCGTGCCGATGCCGGATCCACGCCTGGACGCCCTGGCGGCCATCGTCAATCCCAAGCGCGTCCTGCCGACCACCATGGAGTTCGTCGACATCGCCGGCCTGGTAGCCGGCGCATCGAAAGGCGAAGGCCTGGGCAACAAGTTCCTGGCCAACATCCGTGAAACCGACGCCATCGCCCATGTAGTCCGCTGCTTTGAAGACGAGAACGTGATTCACGTCTCCAACAGCGTCGATCCGAAACGCGACATCGAGATCATCGACCTGGAACTGATCTTCGCCGACCTCGACAGCTGCGAGAAGCAACTGCAGAAAGTCGCACGTAACGCCAAGGGCGGCGACAAGGACGCAGTGGTCCAGAAAGGCCTGCTGGAGCAGTTGATCGCGCACTTCACCGAAGGCAAGCCGGCACGCAGCCTGATGAAGACCATGGGCGCTGACGAGAAGGCCGTGATCAAGGGCTTTCACCTGCTGACCACCAAGCCTGTGATGTACATCGCCAACGTCGCTGAAGACGGCTTCGAGAACAACCCGCTGCTCGACGTGGTCAAGGCCATTGCCGACGAAGAAGGCGCGATCGTGGTGCCGGTGTGCAACAAGATCGAAGCAGAAATCGCCGAGCTCGATGACGGCGAAGAGAAAGACATGTTCCTTGAGGCCCTGGGCCTGGAAGAACCTGGCCTGAACCGCGTGATCCGCGCCGGCTACGAAATGCTCAACCTGCAGACCTACTTCACCGCCGGTGTCGAAGAAGTCCGCGCCTGGACCGTAAAAGTCGGCGCCACTGCGCCACAGGCTGCCGGTGTGATCCACACCGACTTTGAAAAAGGCTTTATCCGCGCTGAAGTGATCGCCTACAACGACTTTATCCAGTTCAAGGGTGAGGCCGGTGCTAAGGAAGCCGGTAAATGGCGTTTGGAAGGTAAGGAATATATCGTCAAGGATGGCGACGTGATGCACTTCCGCTTTAACGTGTAAACGTCACTCTTAATACACCAATAAAAAAGCCGATGCATTGCATCGGCTTTTTTGTGGGCAAGTATTTAATTTTATATAGTCTTCATATCCGAATATTAAATACTTTCAGACTTATCCTATTTGACTTGCTTATTCCTCGCACCCACCAAGAACGATGCGACTTCATCGCTACAACATAAAGACACTTTCCTACAGCAATTGCCCGTCGCCCCCCTTTAAGAATGAATGACAGCCCCTATAATCTACGCCACTGGTCATCGCGAGCATAACGTCCTTTTAACAATGAATTAATAGCAGGAAGGGAACATCTTTCAATGTCGACAACCTTCAACATGGAAAATGAAACGGCATTTTCACTCATCGAAGGCCCAGATATTGAAAACACACTAAACAACACGGCTACCCTCAACATTGACATTTTGTTACTGGGGGAAACCGGTACAGGCAAAGATACGCTAGCACAACGGATTCATCTTCTATCGGGACGGCGAGGTAATTTTGTTCCCGTGAACTGTGCAGCCATCCCGGAAAGCCTCGCGGAAAGCCAATTGTTCGGCGTCAACAGCGGCGCCTATACCGGGGCGATGCAATCCAGGGCCGGCTTCGTAGAGGCTGCCCACCTGGGCACGCTTTACCTTGATGAGATCGACAGCATGCCATTGAACCTGCAGGCCAAGCTGCTACGCGTGCTGGAATCACGCGGCGTGGAGCGCCTGGGTTCGACCCGCTTCATCCCTGTGGACATGCGCGTCATTGCGTCTGCCCAGCACTCGCTGCACCAGATGGTCGAACACGGCACCTTCAGGCGTGACCTGTATTTTCGCCTGAATGTCGTGAATATTCAGCTCCCGGCACTGCGGGAGCGACGCGAGCGCATCATTCCGCTGTTCCTGGAAATGATCCGGCAAGAAGCAAACCGCTTCAAATGCACTGCCCCGCACCCTTCTGAGGGGCTACTGCAACAACTGCTATGCCACACCTGGCTCGGCAACGTGCGTGAACTACGGTCAACGGCCAAACGGTTCGTGTTGAATTTGCCACCGTTTTCTACTCCCATGAGCAGCGAACAAGAAGTTCAAGCAAGCCTCAAGGAGCGCTTGCAGCAAATTGAAAAAGCGCTAATTGAAGAGTCGTTGTTCCGGCACCAACACTGTGTAGACAATGTAGCGGTTGAGCTTAAGGTAACCAAGCGGACTTTATACTATAGGATGAAACAGCTAGCGATATCGCTGAGGTAATCAGGTTGGCTTGAAGGTGCATTTTCTCTAGAAACATTTGCCCCCCTGGCTACACCTCGAGAAATTCAGCAACTCCATGCCTTAACAAAAATATCATACCGACATTCATGCCAGTAACACATTTAGAAACATCTAATTTACTCATGATATGGAACGCCACCGACCTACAAGCCACATATCTAACGCCAAGATCATTTGTGAGAAAAAATGACCTTTTCCACATTTTTGATCGACAGCAAAAAACAAACTTGAAAATTAATGTTCTGGAGTTTTTCTCATGTCTATATCCGGTCTCCCCCCAACAAATCCATATACTCAACAGCAAAACTACGGCGCCTCATCGAGCTCGGAATCGGGATCTAACTCCGCCGCAGACGCTCTTGACGGCCTTGATAGAGGGAATAAACTTGAAACTGCCTTGAAGCAAATTGATAAGAAAAAATTTAACGACCTCCTTCAAGTTGCCAAAACTTAATAGTTTTTACCTCTCGGGCATATCAGCCCGAGAGGCCCCAAACCGTAGTCAGCGCTCACTATTTTTGTAAATTTTTCTGCGGCGCTTTATATAATAGGTATGTTATGCAAATAAGAGAATTTGTTGACTTAGAGAAAAAGCTAGATCTCGGCACTACTAACACCAAACGAGATCAGTCAACCTGCCATAGCGACTCTTGTTTCTTCACATCATTGCTCGAAGAGAATACAAAGATAAACGCATCTAATACCAGGCCTTCTCTAGCCCCCGGGATTGCTGAGGCTATCAATCCGTTATACACATCTAAAATGCGAATGGCAAAACTGCTTAAATCAACTAACAAGCAGCTGGACATGACTAAATTCCGGGAATTCCCTGGAGTGCTGGCGAATATACAAATAACCTCCCAACTGCTAGTAAAATGCCTTGCCAAGACGACACAAAGCATTGACAAAGTTTCTAACTTGCAATAATCAACATGAATAACTTATTGCCTTTCGTATTACTCTTGGCAACTATACTTATGCTGAACGGTTGCGGTGAGCGGGTCGAGCTCCATAGCAAGCTCTCTGAGCAAGAGGCCAATGAGGTCATAGCAGAACTTGCAGATAAACACATTCGCGCGAAAAAAGTCCCTAGCAAAGATGGTGTCATTGTGACGGTCAACGCAAACAACATCGGGCGCGCCGTACGTACCTTGGAAGCCGCGGGTCTGCCACGAGCGGCCAGGACGACACTGGGCGAAACATTTCGCAAGGAAGGCGTTATCTCCACGCCGCTCGAAGAGCGAGCGCGCTACATCTATGCCTTGTCCCAAGGACTTGAGGCCACGCTGTCCAACATTGACGGAGTCATCGTTGCCCGAGTCCACGTGGTACTGCCTGAACGCATCGCACCCGGTGAACCGGTCCAGCCCGCATCTGCTTCTGTGTTTATAAAACACGACCCACGCCTGGATCCCGACAACATCCGCGCACGTGTTCGCAGGATGGTGGCAGGCAGCATCCCAGGCATGGCCACGGCAATCGACAACCCTCAAAAACTCAGCGTGATATTCGTTCCAGCGACTGCTTATCAGGAGCAGCAACGCCTAGTGTATTTTGGCCCCTTCCTGGTGCCCGGCGAGGATCTAGGTTTTTGGCGTAGCACATTAATCACCGCTCTGCTTGGCGTGGTGGTAACTGTTGTTGCCACGCTATTTATGCACCGTCGGCGTCAGCGATTTCTGCACGCGTCGTCAGTAATGAACGATTCTGCCGGACCTGCGAATGATGCCTAAGATCGAATACCCACTGAGTGAGCACCTGGCATGGGTTCAGTGGTGGGCATGCCCTTGGCAAAACGCCCATGAAGACTGGAAGGAGGGTCAGCACGCTACGTTTAATACACTTTATCAGGGCAAACAGCCGGTATGGGGCGTATTCATGGGTGTGAAAGCCTGTTTACCCCCTGCGACAAACCCCACCGTGCTGCGCTTGGCCCTTGCGTCAAGTGAACAACTCGACCTGGCGCTGACACTGGCTCACGACACCGTTAATCCTCATGCGGCTCCAACGTTGAGTGAAAGTCATCAGCACTGGTGCAGACGCCTATCTAAGGCACTTCCTCCTGCAATGCTTTCCCCCGACGCAGATCCATTACAACTGCTACTTAGCTGGCTCGACCCTCCTATCTGGCAGCGCCTTAGATTGCGCTTTCCCCGTCAGAGAACGTATGAGGTTGAAAAAAAATCTATCTGCCTAGAGAACACAAGCAACCGATTAAGCACCCTCTGGCAGGCGGTCGTCTGGCGTGTAACCTCCTTGCCAAGCGACTCTATACCCCCTGGATCACATGGGTAAGGAGATCAGTGATGTTATACCGACATACCATTGATGTGCCCAAGGACAGGCACGAATTGCCTCGCAGTCTCATCCCACGGGAAGAACTTGCAAATTGGATACAGGCAGAACAGCTCTTGAGGCACGCCAACGATCAAGCCGATAAGTTGCTGAGTTTGGCGCAAAAAAGATGTGAGACGTTGAAGGAGGAAGCATCTCTGGAAATCTGGCGACGCGCTGATGCTCAGCTCAAACGTTGGGAGCACGATCGTCAAGCCATGTGCGACAAGCTCGAGCAACATGCGAGTTTCATCACCCGTGAGGCTATTCGATGCCTGCTTGATGAAACACCCCGTCCCATCAGGCTGGCGGCACTCCTGAGGCAATTGATGGCGAATCAAGTCCACGAAGTCTGCGCGGACCTATTCTGCCATCCGCATGATTTTGATGAGATAGAACGATGGTTTGCTCATCAAAAACCTACTATTTGGAAACTTAACGCGGATGAGGCGACCCCTCCTCAAACACTGATCCTGAAAACAGAGGAGGGAGACTTTTGTATCAGCTGGGAGACCATGCTCACCGCTTTTTTTCACACCTTATAAAGAATATCGGAGCAACATCTAATAATGCTCAGTTCATGCTGAAAACTGCGCTCTGCAACAAACCAAATCAGTAAAAAATACCAATAACAGAGTTTAAAGGAACCGCTATGTTCGCTACCAAGACACTCGCGCACCAAGCAACAAAAATGGCTGACTCTTCGTACAAACGGCTTCAAGCCAGCGTGAGCGAAGAATTGGACGGTGAACTATTCCATAGGTTATCAATGCAGTCTTTAGCGACCCACGGGATGTTCACTGAAAATCATCGAGTTGAGCTGCTTTCTCTAAAAACGACCATTGAAAGTTTTCAATAACATGAACGACCTGATTCTTGAATGGTTACGTAGCCAAGAGGAGCAACTCAACTTATCTGAAAATAACGACGAAATTATTTTAAAACGACAGGGCCCCTTCATTTTATTGGAAGCTCAACTGACATCCGCGTCTTCAGATAACGCGAGCTTGCAAAGTTGGATGCGCTTGGGCGCGGTCAGCCTAAGCCGCTTTCAAGGCGTATTGGTCCGAAAAGCTGACAGTGAAGAGCTTTGGCTGATTCAAACCCTGCGCGAGGAGCGGGAAGAAGCACAAGTGCTCTGTTGCTTTGAAACCCTGCTCAACCAGCGCGACATATGGCGAGCCACGTTCGCACGCCTCGCTCGCCCAGCCCAAAACCTCAAACCCACTTCACTCCGTTCACTCTCGTACTAACCAGAGAATTGTCTATGTATAACAAGATCCACAAGCGCAGTTGCTTGCGCTTTGATTCGCCTGGCAAGTCGCCCAAAAGAGCCCATTGGCGCACCATACTCCTGTTGCCCTGGCTACTGATTCCAGTGGAACACACATTGGCGGCCATCCCCCCCGAATGGAAAAACACCGCCTACGCCTATGAAGCCGAGCACAAACCCCTACGGGAAGTACTCGAAGACTTCGCCCAGACCTTCGGCACACAGCTTCAAGTCGAGGGCCTGCTGGAAGGCAACGTCAATGGCAAGATCCGCGCCAATACCCCGCAGTCGCTGCTCGACCGTCTCGGTGTAGAGCACCGTTTCCAGTGGTACCTGTACAACAACACCCTCTATATCAGCACCCTCGACCAGCAGGAATCCGCACGCCTGGAAGTCTCTTCCGAAACCATCGCCGACCTCAAACAGGCCCTCACCGATATCGGCCTGCTCGACAGTCGTTTCGGCTGGGGTGAGTTACCCGAAGATGGCGTAGTGCTGGTCTCCGGTCCTCGACGCTACATCGAGCAGATCAAGCAGTTCAGCAGTCAACGCCGCTCACCGGATGAAAAACAGAGTGTGCTGAGTTATCCGCTGAAGTTCGCAAATGCAGCGGACCGCCTGGTGGATTATCGCGGCGAAAAGCTCACCATCCCAGGGGTGGCCAGCATTTTGCGCGGCTTGTTGGAGCCGCGCTCCTCCTCAACGCTTGCGGGGCTTAGTCAACGTCCCACCTCTCAACCCGCGCCGCTCACACCCACCATTCCCCGGTTGGGCAACCCGTTGCTGGGCCAGATGCTCGGTGCTAACGCCAACCCGGCATCACTGGACATCGGCCCCGCGCTCACCCCACGCGCCCCGGTCTCCAATAGTCGGATTCGCGTCGAAGCCGATGTGCGCAACAACGCGGTGCTGATTTATGACTTGCCGGAACGCCAGGCCATGTACCGCGAGCTGATCACCCAACTCGATGTGGCGCGCAAGCTGGTGGAAATCGACGCGATCATTCTCGATATCGAACGCACGCAGTTGCGTGAGTTCGGGGTGAACTGGGGTTTCCAGAACAGTCGTTTCCGCGGCGGTGCCAACGTGTCACCGGGCACCTCGTCGCAGCTGTCGATCGAAAATCGCGATCGCTTCTATGCCGATATACGCGCATTGGAAGCCAAGGGACTGGCAACCATGGTCTCCAACCCTTCGGTGCTCACGCTGGAAAACCAACCGGCGGTCATCGACTTCAACCGCACGCAATACCTGACGCCCGGTAGAGAGAACGCCACCATTTTGCCGGTTACCGTGGGCACCAGCTTCCAGGTAGTGCCTCGCGTCATCACCAGCCGTGGCGGCCATCAGATCCACTTGGTGGTGGATATTGAAGACGGTAATTTCGACGAGACCAACCCCAATCCGAACAACCTTGATGTGCGCCGAGGCAAGGTCAGCACCCAGGCCGTGATGGCGGAAAAGCGTTCGCTGGTGGTCGGCGGTTTCCATGTGACCGAGCGCAGCGACAAGCAAAACAAAGTGCCTTTGCTGGGTGATATTCCGCTGCTGGGCAAGGCGCTGTTTTCCTCGACCGAACGGCAGAACAATCGGCGTGAACGCCTGTTTATCCTGACCCCGAGGGTCATCGGCGACCAGGCCGACCCGTCGCGCTACTTGCCGCAGGCCGACCAGGCCGAACTGCAGGCCGCCCTCACACCGCTGGCCAGGCGCTACAACCCGCACCAACCGGTGATCAAGCGCAGTGACATCACCAGCACACTGGCACATCTGGTCAGCGGGCAAGTTCCCAAGGCCTTCAAGGCAGCGCCGATGCCTCTGGGGCTCAATACCCTGTGCAACACCCGCGATCTGCTGGCATTGAACACCGAACGCAGCCAGTGGTATGCCGGACCGGAGTACAACGTTGCGGTGGTGGTGCTGCGTAACCAGTTCAAGCGCAATGTGCGCATCGATGAAAAAGAATGCAGCAACTCGCAGACGTTGGCCGTGAGTGTCTGGCCGCGTGCCTGGCTCAAGCCAGGTGAAGAGGCCGAGGTCTTTATCGCGATGCGACCGGTGGTAAAGGATGAACACCTCAGCGTGCCACGTCCCTCCTTGCTCTCTCCAATCCAGAAGGCCACGCCATGAAACACCGCTTGTTGTACGTCACCCTGATCAGCGCAGCATTGCTTGCCACCGGTTGTACACCGACCTGCAAGGGCGACTCCTGTTCACGCCCGCAATCCACCAAGGATAAGCTGGTGATCTGGTGGCCACCTCAGATGCGCGTCGAACCCGGCCCCGCCGGCGAGCGAGCGGACTATCAGACGGTGTCGCTGGAACGATGAGCACTCAAGGAATACTGGACGACAATCAGCGTCAGGTCTTCCTCGAAAGCCTGGTGGGCGGCACCGCCGCTCACCTGACGCTCGGCCCTGGTATAACGGTGCGCGCGCAGAACGCAGCCGCCCAACCGGGGCTGGCGTTGCTGGTCTCTCGCGAAGCGCTGCAGGCTGGGCAATTGCAGCAGGCTCTGGAACGGCGTTTTGAGCAAGCGGTGGCGTTCGATGGCTGTTTTATCTACCTCGACGGCCAGGACGCCCTGGTGATCTGGCATGCACTGCCTGCAACAACCGGCGCTTTGGACAGGGTCCTCAGCCGAATGCTGACGCTGGCCAGCCTGCAAGCCCTGGACACGGGTTCAACCCGCTGATCAACGTTGCCTAAGCTCCGGCAACTCCAGGGTCTCACGCTTGGCCTCATCGTCGAGCTCGCGCAAGGTCCGGTAGATCAACGCAACGGCTTGCAAGGTTTCGCGAGGAATGTTCTCACCCAGTTTCTTCGTATAAAGCGTGCGAGCGAGCCAAACACACTGGATCACTGGCACGTCGGCCGCCTTGGCGCGCTGGATCAGTTTGCGAGCGCTGGCATCAGTGCCCTTGTCCACCAGCAAGGGCAGCGGTGTCTTGCCGAGGCGGTAGTAAAGCGCTACGGCAAAGTGCGTCGGGTTGACCACCAGCATATCGGCCTCCTCCAACTTGGGCAGCTTGACCTTCGGCTCCTCCTGGGCCATTGGTACGCCAACGAGCGGCGCTGCCCTTTCACATGGGGGTCGCCCTCCATATCCTTATACTCTTTGACGACCTCGACCTGGGTCATGCGCATGCGCTTGGCAAAAAAGTGCTTCTGCAATATCAGGTCGATCAGAGCCAGCACGAGCAGCAACCCCAGGCACGCGTGCAGCAGGTGACGGAACAGTGCAATCAGCGCCAGAAGGTAACTTTGCAGGTCGCTATTGGCCAGGTTGATCAACGTGCCCAACGAAGGCCAGACCACCACGTACACAATCAATCCCAGGAGAAAAGCTTTGGCGATGCTCATCAATAGGTTCATCAGCGACTGGGCTGAGAACATCTGCTTGAGTTGGCTGAGGGGGTTCAGGCGTTTGAAATCGAGCTTCAGGGTCTCCGGGGCAAACAGTATCCCGAACTGCATCCAACTGCTGATCAGTTTCACCATGATCGCGACACCGGCCATCAGCAGGGCGAACGAGAAAAACACCACCAGGCCTTCGATCAACACTTCCTCCAGCGCTCTCACGAAAGGCTGATTCAGGCGGGACATCGGTAACATCATCAGTTGCTGGAACCGTTGCAAACTGGTCTCGGCGGTGAACAACGCGATTTCGCTGATGGCGGTGAGCACCAGCAACTTGCCCACATCCTGGCTTTGAGCAACCTGGCCTTTCTTGCGCTGGTCACGCAGCTTCTTGGCGGACGCCGGGTGTTTTTTCTCCCCGGAATCACTCATGGTATCGCGGCCTTGAACAGCAGGCCCAGCGAGTGCTTGAGGTCGCCCAGCTGGCTCATGCGCCCGACGATCAAGTCCTGTAGCAACGCAAAGTACAACAGCAGGATTCCGATACCCGCCAGGCTCTTGACCGGGGGCGCCAGCGAGCTGACCTGCAACTGCTGACTGTAGACCCCCAGCAGCGCGATGCCGAATTCCAACAACAGCAGCACTGCAATAAACGGTGCGGCGTAGAGCATCATGTGCGTGAAGGTATCCGCGAGCAGGTCGACAAATACGCTCATGCCATTCGCCGCCGGCAGCGGAAACCACACCGTGGGGGGCCAGATCAGGTAACTGTCCCAGATCACCTGAGTCAGGGAGCCCAGCCCCAGGCTGACGATCAACAGAAAAATCGCCAACTGCTTGAACAAGTGCCCGATGGGCGTGGCATCCGGCCCCAGCGAAGGGTTGAGCTGGCCGCCGGCCAAGGCGCCGCGCTGGTTATCAAGCAGTGCACCTACCGACTCGAACATCCAGAACGGCATGGAGAGCAACACCCCCAACAAAAATCCCAGGGTCACTTCCTTGAGCACCAGGCCACTGAGGATAAACCCCGAGTAGTCCTGGCCCTCCAACGCCGCGTGAATACCGGGGGCAGGCATCAGCGCCATGACCATCACGATGGTGTGCCGTGGCATGCCACGGATATGCTGAAAACAGAACGCGGCCACCAGAAAGGCACACGGGTAGATACGCGCCATGCCGATGATCAGGCTGGGCAGGAACTCCAGATACAGCAGCACAGGCAAAACCTCAATTCAGGGCCGAGCGACCGATCATCTCGAACGTCAGGTTGATCAGTTGAATCAACTCCACACCAATCCAGCGGCCGGTCATGATCAACGTGATACCCACGGCCACCAGCTTGATACCAAAGGGCAGCGTCTGGTCCTGTATCTGCATCAGCGCCTGCACCAGCGACGTCAGCACACCCACCACCACCGCCACAATCAGCGGCGGTGCCGACAGCACCACCACCAGCAACATGCCTTGCTTGAACAGTACGATCGGTTCCATAAGCCCCTCAGAGATAGGAAAGGAACAGGCTGTCGAGCAACCGCGACCAGCCAGACACCAGCACGAACAAAAGCAACTTGAGCGGCAGGGAGATGGTCATGGGCGAGACCATCTGCATGCCCAGCGCCAGCAGCAGGTTAGAGACGATCAGGTCGATCACAATGAAGGGGATATAGATGAGAAAGCCGATCTCGAACCCCGCCTGCAGTTGCGACAGCACGAAGGCCGGTATCAGCAGGATCAGGTCCTCGCGCTGCACCTCTTGCGCCATCTGCGCAGGCCACAGGCGCGCGGTGTTTTCCAGCAAATGGGTCAGTACGTCCGGGTCGACGTTGCGCAGCATGAATGCACGCAACGGTTTGATTGCCTCATTCCCGGTCTGCAGAAACGTCTGTACGTTAGTCATGTCCAGGGGCGAAGCCTTGACGCTCTCGGCGATCTCATACCCCACCGGGGCCATGATAAACAGCGTGGCCGCCAACGCGATGCCGTTGATGGCCATGCTTGGCGGTACCTGCTGCACACCGATGGCGTTACGGGTAATCATCAGCACAATGACAATCTTCAAGAACGATGTGCAGATAATTAACAGCATGGGCATCAACGACAATGCCCCAAGGAACATCGCCAGAATGAGGGGATCTGTCCCCTGCAGTATCATCGACCGACCATCACGCGAGACAACTGCAAGCCCAGGCGCCCGTCGACTTCCACCAACTGGCCCTGGCCAATAGGGCGATCCCCATAGTAAAGGCCGGCCATTCCTGGGGCGTATCCGGCAATCCCCAGCACCGCGCCGGGGGCGAGGTTACGCAACTCACCGAGGGTGAGGTTCAATGTTCCACAACGTACGTTCAGCCCGATGCTCAGCTCATCGAACGGCTCGTTGCCGAACACATCCACTATGGGTTCATCCTCCTCATGCCCTGAGAAGGGGGATACTGAAAATTCCTCGTCCACAGACGTGTCCTCGATAGAAGTAAGGGTCAGACACAACTGCCCGGTGTCGTCATCAATGCAGCCATGCAGCCGCTGTTTGCCAACCTGTAAATGGCCATTGCCGTGGGCTTGAAACAAGCACTGCTCAAAGATCAGTACGTCGCCAGACCGCAGGCTGCGTGCCTGCGCAATGGGTAACCGCAAGCGTCCCAGGATCACGGCAATTGCCAGTTGAAATGCCCCATGCATCGGCGCGGCCATGGCGCGCCAAGGCCCGGCATCACACAAGGCCAGGAAACTTTCAGCCGACAACCACATGTAACCGGTGACACGCGACGCCCCCAGGGTCACGCTGAGTCGGCAACCAAACCCGCTGGGGCGCTCTGTCTCCAGCAAGCGCACATAGCCCAGCAGGGCCAGCACCTGCGGGCTGAGATGATGTTGGAACAGCGCCCAGAACCAGGAGTCTGCATCGTTGCCAGCCTCGGCCAGCGTCACCGGGCACTCACCCAGCAAGCTCAACAACGGCCCGGCCTCAGCGAGCGCCAGCACCCCGCATACGGTTTCCAGGCACACGGCTTTGACCCCGGCAGGCGCGCGCCCTGGCTCGAGACGCAACTCACCGCCTTGCCCCGCCACGTGGAACGGCAGACGCAAGCCGTGCCCCAATCGACGGCGCGCGGCAACCGTATCGCCCTTGACCAAGGGCAATATCAACTGCGGCATCATCATGCCGACCCGGCGTTGGGTATAAACAGGCTGACCGGCTGCCCCAGCGCGGCTGCAAATCGACCCTCGCACTGTTGTCGGGTGCCCTTGAGCCAACGCGCTGTCGCCTCATCTTCCGCTTCCAGGTCAATGCTCCAGGCGTTCTGCTCACGGCGTACGCTGGCATTGATCCGTCCCAGTCGCGGCAAATACAACACCGCCTGAAGCGGCCACTGCGCGCTGCCCAGCACACGAGGCGCCAGTTGCTCCGCAAGCGCCTCAATCATGGAGGTCGTCATCGACTCTTTCATGCCTGACAAGCCACCACGCCCCCCGGTACCTTCATCGTTATCGCTGAACAACTGGGCAAACAACCGCCCTTGCTCCCACGGCACCACGACGCCAGCACCTGGCTCGTGCCCCTCTCGGGGCTCGCGCTGTCGTGGGCGTTCCGTGGGTTTGGTTGAAACCTGGGTCATGTCGACTCCTGAGTCAGTAAACGAGATAACTCTTGTAGTTTTTCCACCTGACGCAGGCACTCGGTGACGTGTTTCTGGGTACTGTCAACGCTGGCTTCCTTTTCTGCCCGCTGCCCTCGAAGGGTTTCCAGTTGGCCCTGGTCGCGCCGAGTGGTGGCAGACAATGAGCGCTCCTGGGCGCCCCAGGATTTGAGCGCCTGCAGGGTCAATACCTGGCCTTGATGCTGGCTGAGCAGTTGGGCGCTTTGCCGGGCCTCCTCCTGCCGGGTTTGCTCAAGGGCGTCCTGGGCCTGCTGGATATGTGCCAGCAAGGCTTTCTGGGCCCGCTTCGCCTCACGCAGTGCGCGCTCGGCCCGGTCCGCCCGATGCCGACGCAGGCGTCGCAAGGTCTCGACTTCACCCAGCAGCACATTCGAATAGGTTGATTCAGAAAGGGACATAGGCAGTCAGTTCCTTGAGCTGGTCCAGCGTGGTTGCGAGTGGCACGGGCTCACGCAAGTCTTGGCGCAGGAAACCGTCCACGGCCTGACGACTGTCCACGGCCAGGTCGGTCAGGGCATCGCTGCCGGGCTGGTACTCGCCCAGCTTGAGCATCAACTCGATCTGCTGGTACGCCGACAACAGCCGCCGCAACGCCGTCCCGGCACGGATGTCGTCAGGCTCGGCGACGTTGCTCAGAATCCGCGACAGGCTCGCCAGGACGTCGACCGCCGGGTAGTGCCCGCGCTCGGCCAACTTGCGCGACAGCACGATATGGCCATCGAGCAGCGAGCGAACCTCATCGGCCACTGGGTCGTTCATGGAGTCCTGTTCGATCAGCACCGTGTAGATAGCGGTGATCACGCCCTGACGGGTCAGACCGGCGCGCTCGACCAGCCGTGGCAACAGGCTGTACACCGACGGAGGTAAACCACCGCGCCCCAGGGGTTCGCCGGCGGCCAGGCCGATTTCGCGCTGGGCCCGGGCGAAACGCGTCAGGGAGTCGATCAGCAGCAGCACCCGCTTCCCCTTGCGTCGAAAACCTTCCGCCAGTGCCGTTGCCGTAAAGGCCGCACGGGCGCGCTCCATGCTGGAGCGATCGGATGTGGCGCACACCAGTACCGCTTTGGAACGCAGCTGTTCATCCAGTTCGTGGTCGAGAAACTCACGCAGCTCCCGGCCCCGCTCACCGATCAGGCCGAATACAATCACATCGCATTCGACGTTACGGGCGATCTCGGCCAACAGGGTGGTCTTGCCGCAACCGGCCCCCGCGAACAACCCCACACGCTGGCCTTCGCCGAGCGTCAGCAGGCCATCGATCGAGCGCACACCCGTGGCCAGCGCACGGTTGATCCTCGGCCGGTCGGTGGGCAACGGCGCTTCACACAACACCGGGCTTGCATCAGGCGCATCAGCCTCGGCAAATGCACTGGGGCCATCCCCCGTAATCGGCCGTCCAAAACCATCCAGCACCTGGCCCAGCAGCGCGTCACTGACCTGCACGCAATGCGGCACACCGAGGCGCTCCACGCCGGCGCCCACGCGCACACCTTCCAGGTTGCCCAGGGCACTGAGCACTGCATCCTGCTGATCAAAACCGATGATCTCGGCCAGCATGTAGTCGCCTGGCTTTTTTTCTACCTGGCACAGGTCACCGATACGCGCCTGAGGCAACCGGCATTGCAGCAGCATGCCGTTTACGCGCTGGATACGACCGCGCATCGTCACCGGCGCAAACCTCGCCAACGATTGTGTCTGGCGCTGCTGCCATGCATCGAGGCGCGCTTGCAGGTCCGCACTCACCAGCGCACCTCATAGCGGCGTGCGCCATCGAAAATCACTTTGCTGTTATCGATCAAGACCAAACGCAAGCCATCCAATTCGTCCCCCACAAACAACCGACCGCCGTCTTCAAGCACCACATGACCGTTCGGCCCGCCAACGATCTGCACAATCCTGAACGGCAGTGCGCTGTCGCGTACCCGGACACGGCTGATCACCGGAACGGCACTGTCAAACTGCTCGCCAAAGCGGCTGAGCATGCGCGCCACCAAGTCCACCTCCTCTTGGGAAACATCCCCATTGAGGGCAACCTGGCCATTGATCACCTGCAAGCTGACGCGATGATCCAGCTCGCGCTCGTTGAGCATCTTCAGCAACTGCTGTCGCACTTCGAACGGCGAACCCAGCTCGTTTTTCTTGACCTCAGGAGGCATCAGCGACGCCTGGGCCTCGCGCTCCCCGGTAGAGGCCATGCCCACCGCCATGATGATGATCGTCACCACCAACACCAGGCTGAGCAGGCGCTTTTGCTGTGAGTGCGAGATAGACGACAACGTGAGTGTTCGCGCAGGGTCGGCGTTCGGCCGCGGTGGTGTCGGCACCGCCGCTGGAGCTGACGCCTGGGGCCAGGGTTGATCAGCCTGGGCGACACACAGTCGAACCGTGCCCACCAGAAACGGTACGCTGACTTCCAGCCTCGCAATCTGTGCCAGTACCTGTCCGTCGGCGCCGCGCAACAGACCCGCTTCGGCTTGTACCGACCAGTTTGAGTCGATAAACCGTAACCGCGCATGCTGCTCGGCGATCCCCGAATCATTCAGTACCAAATCTGCATCTGCATGGGCACCAATACTCCATTCGTCGCCAAACAACGGCAACGCAGCGCCTTGGTGTAAACCGTCAAGCACACGTAACTCAAACATCATCGAGCCTTTCCTGAGACTGACCATGGATGGGCACTCACGCCACGGCCCCCCGCATCAGTTCGTCCTGGCCAAAGTCAAAACGTCCCAGTACTTTCACCTTGGAGGTGCTTCCCAGTTCAGCAAAGGACAGCACCGGAACATGGTTGAACTCCTCCAGCAGCAGGGTACGCAGAGGGCTGCGCAAGTCCTGCGCTACCAACATCACGCTTTTGGTTTTTGGACGTAAGGTAAAGGCCTGGTTCAGCAGGCTGACCAGCGCTGCACTGCTCTCATCGTCAAGCGCAAAAAAAAACCCCGGTCTGAGTCTGGCGCAGCGCATCGCGCAAGGTGGTTTCACTCTGCGGTGACAACAACCACACGTGCAGGCCATCAGCTTCACAGTACTGGTGAAAAATCTGGGACTTGAGGGCAATACGGGCGTAGCCGGCCAACGCCTCCGGCTCGCGTTCATGCTGGCCATATTCGATCAGCGATTCGACGATCAGCCGCACTGCGCGCAGCGGCACGCCTTCACCCGCCAGGCGCTGTAATACCGCCGAAAACCGCGAGAGCGGCATGATGCGTTGCAACTCTTGCACTAATTCCGGCTGGTTGTGCTCCAGCCAGCTGAGGATCGACTTGCTCTCCTGAATCCCCAGGAACTGCGGTCCGCTGAGCATCATCGCTTGCTTCATGCGTTCAATAATCAGGGTCGTTGCACTGAAGCGCTCCAACTGCGGATCATCCAGCACCGGATCATCAGGCCTCACCCAGACCCATTCCTGCTCATCACGCTCGGCCAGCCCTTGCAGGGCGTCTTCCAGCTCAACAGTCAGCGCCTTGCGCTCTACCGCCACGCGGCTGACGACAGAGGCTTTGATCATCGGCACTTCATGCACGCAAAACCGCATTTCATCGTCGGCCAGCGAATCATCCAGCTCGACCTCGAATGGCGGCAACGTGAGCCCGATGTTAGCGACAAGCGCATTGCGTGCCTGGCGGATGCCGTGAATCAAGTCCGTCACTTGCGGCGTCCCTCGCAGTGCAGGGGGAAACTTCAACAAGTAAGGCCGCGACGGGTCAAAGCCACGCAGGTCTTCACTGCCGTTCTCTTCAGGGCGTACCGCTTCGGTCGCCTGGGCTTCGGGCTGCGCTTGTTGCTGCCGCTTGCGCGCAAGGTAATAACCCAGAGCCCCGGTCATCATCGAGATAAAGATAAACACCAGTGTGGGCATGCCCGGCACTATCGCGAACGCAAGCATTCCGACCGAAGCAATCATCCAGCTCTTGGGCTCGCTGGTCATTTGCCGGGCAATTTCGGCGCCCATATTGCTGACGCCCTTGCGGCCGTCGGGTGCGACGCGAGTAATGATCATGCCCGCCGTCAGCGAGATCAGCAGCGCAGGAATCTGCGCAATCAGGCCATCACCGATGGTCAGTACGGAATACAGCGAGATCGACTCGGCAGCGCTCAAGCCGTGCTGGAACATCCCCGTGGAGAAGCCGCCCAGCAGGTTGACCACCACAATGATCAAGCCGGCGATGGCGTCGCCCTTGACGAACTTCATGGCCCCGTCCATGGCCCCGAACAACTGGCTTTCACGGGACAACTGCTCGCGCTTGTCCCGCGCTTGCCCGCCGTCAATCAGCCCGGCGCGCAGGTCGCTGTCGATAGACATTTGCTTGCCGGGCATCGCATCCAGGCTGAACCGCGCCGCGACTTCGGCGACCCGTTCCGAGCCTTTGGTGATGACCAGAAAGTTGACCAGTGTAAGGATCAGAAAGATCACCATACCCACCGCCAGATTGCCACCGACCACAAAGTTGCCGAAGGCCTCGACGATCTCACCGGCGTCCTGTTCCAGCAGGATCAAGCGGGTGGTAGCGATCGACAACGCCAGACGAAACATGGTGGTCATCAGCAAAATCGACGGGAACGACGAGAACGCCAGCGGCCCCGGCAAATAAAGCGCCAGCACGATCAACAGACACGAGATACAAATATTCAGTGCAATGAGGATATCCACCAGCCAGGTGGGTAAAGGCACGATAAAAATAAACACGATGCCCATGACCACCACGGCGCCCAGCACCTCCGCGCGCTGTGCCACCTTGAGCAGCACGTTATTGATGACCTTCAGTGCGGTCACGCCTGGCCCCTCGAAAAGCCTGCCACGTAGGCGGAGCCCCGTTCGATACGCGCGAACTCATCCATCACCAGCAAAAAGTTGTGCAGGGCCTCGTTACGCTCACGCTGGTCACTCCACAACGCGATAGGTAATTGTTGGAACAGCGGATACAACGCATTGAGCAACACTAGAGGTTCCGTTGGCTTGCCACCTGCCAACTCCTCCACCAGGCTCTGGACTTGCGCAGGGGCGATGCCGCTGCCGGCATAACCCAGCAGGCGGTGCAGCAGGCTGACCGAGTCCTGCTCGATACTCAGGCGGTGAATCAGCATCTGGCATGCCCCGAGCACGGCACTCAACTGCCCGCAGCTTTGCAGGCCCAGCAACAACGTACGCAACTGCGCCGTGGGTACCGACGGTGTGTGTGCCGCAATATCGTCCGCCAAGGCCTTGCGCATCACCATGAGCCCTGCTGCGAAACGTTCGCCACCGTACACGCCCAGCAAGGCCTGCATCATGCGAGCCAGGGACTGGCGCTGCACCACACTCGCGTAGTAGAGCGCCCGCACCGCCTGACACTCCTGCGGATCACCACTGGCCGCATGCAGCGTCATGGCGATATTGAGCCCGGCCTGGATCTCCCCCTTGTAGCGAACCTCCAACTTGGCCAGCGCGTCTCGGGCCAGCTCGGCTTCGGTCTCGCGGGACTCGCCTTCCGCCTGAGCCAGGACATGCTTGAGCACCACGTACGTGCAAGCAGGATCGCGGCCAGTCTGCTTCACCAGTGTGTCAACGCTGGGCCGTTGCAGCAGCTGCATCCTGATCCGACGCGCGACAGCGGAAAGGCTTGCTTCAGCGGGGAGGCTAAGCAGGCTATAGAGGCGCTTGAACTGCTCAATGGGCGGCACGCGCATCTCAAACTTACGCTCGCCCAACGGTTGGTTGTTACGCATTGCTTCCTGGCTGAACACGTTCGCCAGCTCATCGATGCCCGTCGTCGCCGACAGCTTCTGGGGAGCGATACCACTGCTGGGAGCCAGCTGATCCGGATACTGGCTCTTTTGCACTTCAGGGGTGATTTCGACGTTCATGGGCGTGCCGAGATAAGAAGAGTGTGTGCTTGTGTGGCAACAAACCCCGAGACGGTTCCACTTTTATTCACACCCTGAAACTTTGAAAAAACCGGCACAAAGCACCCCTGGTTTTTTGCAAAAAACTGCACAACCAGCATCAGATCAAATATTTTTATTCATATATTTCAGCTGGTTACATTATTCCTCCGCTTGGCACAGCCAGTGCTACAGGGCTTTGCGTCGAAAGCATTTCGACCCGTTCACCCTGAGGAAAAAACCATGAATCTTCCCATTGAAGCTTTAGCTCACCTCGTCGGCAGCTCGCCTCAATTCATGCATCACCTGACAGACGAACAGCAGAAAAAACTCCGACGCTTCATTCACAAACGCGTACTCAACCCGGAAGATGCGGATGACCTTCTGCAACTGACTTACCTGGAAGCATGGCGCAACCGCGAGCGCTTCTGCGGTAACGCCTCGCTCAGCACCTGGATGTGCGGCATCGCACAGAACCTCATCCGCAATCATTTCAGGCGCATGTATGCCAAACCCGTGCATTGCGAATTTGATGAGTCGTTGTGGCATGGCCAGGCAGAAAACAACAACCTGGATTGGGAATTTGAGGTCAACCGCCGCCTGGAAAACACCCTGAGCGCCATCAACCATCTGCCAACGGAAATGCGCAAGACGCTGTACGCATCGTTGGAAACCGACGGCAGCTACCAGGACACCGCCGACGTATTGGACATTCCTATCGGCACAGTCCGTTCACGTTTGTCGCGCGCGCGCGAACAGCTCAAGCGCGCCACCCAAAACCCGTTTCAACCGTAAAACTGGCTAAACGTTGGGCGGCAGGGATATCTGCCCAACCGGACTCAACCTGTTTCCTGCGCGGCATCAGGATTGCCAAGCGCCCGTAGAGCGGCAGGAACGGGCACAGCATATGCGCTCACTTTAAGGCGTGAATATCCGCCAAAACCGCCTACCATCCGGGCGATCCCCCAATGCTGCCTGGCCTCCACCACTGTGCGGACATCGCGAAAGCAGAGCCTGGCAGTCACGCAACACCGTCAGTTTCGTTAAACAATTGAAAGCGTAGAAAAAATTCTTCACAAAAATGCTTGACGCATTTGCGTTCTACGCGAATAATGCGCGCCACTTGGCTACGTAGCTCAGTTGGTTAGAGCATAGCATTCATAATGCTGGGGTCCGGGGTTCAAGTCCCTGCGTAGCCACCAAGTACCGATCCATAGACGTCTACAGCAGTCTATGAATCACCTCAAGAAGCCCGCCTCGTGCGGGCTTTCTTGTTTCTGACTGTCCACCTCTATCTACCCCTATCCTTCCCCTCCGTGTATGCCCACGTGTATGCTTCATAAATAATTGAACTGAAGGCATACAAGGATGAAACGCACCGATATCAAGCGGCGCCCTCTCGCTGACACTACACTTTCCAGCCTGGAGCCTGAGGCCGGGGCATACCGCGAACTAGACAGCCCAGGGCTGTATTTCAGGGTCAAGCCAAACGGCCAAAAGTCCTGGGAATTACGCTACAAGAAGCCGGACGGCAAATGGTCGTGGCTTGGTCTCGGCGGCTACCCGGAAGTGGGCGGCGCTTTCGCTCGGCAGAAAGCGGCTGATCTACGCGCAGATGCGTCGGAAGGTAAGAATCCGATCACCTCCAAGAAAGCTCGCCAAGCTGCCGAGATCGATGCGGCCAATGACACCTTTGAGGTATTGGCAAGGGAATGGCACACGTCTCGCCTGAGCGGCTGGGATGCCGGTACGGCCAAAAGAATACTCGGCGCACTCGAACGCCATGTATTCCCCTCACTCGGTAAACGTCCCTACACCTCTATCATGTCGATGGAGTGGATGGAGCTATTGAGAGGGCTTGAACGTCAGGGGATTCTCGAACAGATGAGCCGTGTGAGGGCTTACTGCAAAGATATCTATGACCTGGCTCGCGTAACAGGCAGAGCCGTCAACAACCCGTTGGAGGGAGTGCATAAATTTCTGTCCTCGGGAAAGGCAGAGAACTACGCCCACGTTTCCCCCGATGAGCTTCCGGGGTTACTTCGAGCGATACGTTCCTACCCCCACGCCAAAGATGTTCAGCTCGGCCTGAGGCTGTTGACCCTGATGGCTGTACGCCCCAGCGAACTCCGAGAGGCACAATGGGTAGAGTTCGATTTCGACAAGAAGCTATGGACCGTACCAGTCGAGCGCAAGGGTCGTAAGAAAGGTCGTGAGCACCTGGTACCACTTTGCACTCAAGCAATCGAAGCACTATTGGAACTTCGGCAATTCACCGGCGCTTACCCACTCCTATTTCCCGGTAGAAGCGATCGCACTAAACCTCGTAGCGATACCGTATTCCTAATGGCACTCAGACGCCTTGGTTACGAGGGCCGCCAGACCGGCCATGGCTTCCGCCATATCGCCAGCACGATCCTTAACGAGCACGGATATCCAGCTGACCATATCGAGGCCCAACTCAGTCATAAGGCACAAGGTGTTCGAGGGATTTACAACAAGGCTCAGTACCTTGAGCAACGCACACAGATGATGCAGTGGTACGCCGATCATCTCGATTCCCTAGAGCCCGGGAATGTAGTGCAAGGTCAATTTGGGAAAGCAGTGTGAGGGCACTTACCCTGCCCCCTCTGAATCCGGTGTAACGCGTGTTACTCGTGTAACGCCACTCGTCAAGTGCCCGGATTCATTGGCTTTCACGCCCGTTACACAGTTGAGCGACATAGCGTACATCCGATGTAACGCTACCCCAACGTGTAACGCAAAAGTCAGCGCTCAGGTGCTGCGGGCAGGCGTTTTTCGCCCGAGCCTACCAAGCGACCTTCGCTGGCTCCGCCCTTCAAGCGCAGGGCGTGGGACTTTCTGTTAAACAGCGCCTGAGGCACTTGGCAATGACTGATCGCCAAAACGTATTGCATTCGGCGCCAAGCAGCGGCCTGCTCAAATCTCTCTCAGCGCAACCGCTCTATGATCTCTGCCGTGGACAGGTCGCTGACGCCTGCCACCTGATCGACCAGTGCTAGCTGCGCAATTACTAAACCGCCGCGTTCACCCTGCGTTGCCCCCATATTGACTACACATTGATCGGTCTAGGGGAAAAGTGGTTTTCTTCGTCTAGATAAATGTATAGATAGATACCCCTGTATCCATAACCAGGGGTTATCCATGAAAGACCATACCCGAAAGTACGCAAATCCCACCGAAATCCGCTCTTACGAAACGAGCGATCTGAGCGCCAAGCGAACCAGTCATCCTGCTGCAGATCCTTCAGCGATTCTGATCCGTATGCCGGAAGTAATGGGCATAGTCGGGTTAGCACGTCCAACGATTTACAAACTTATGCAGCAAGCGGATAGCGGCTTCCCACTTCCAGTAAAACTAAGCGGTAGTAGCGCCCGTAGCGCTCCCGTCGCATGGGTACTGGCTGAAGTTTTAGATTGGACGCGTGCACGAATCGCAGCTCGAGACAGGGTGGCGGCATGACGAACCGCATCCCTAACAAGGCAATCTTGCAGCCCTTTTCTGTACTCAGAAAAGTGGGTTTCTCATCGCACTGGATGCAACGATTTGAGCGTCACAGAACGCAACAAAAACGCCTGAATCGAGTAATTGTCGTCATGCGATGGGCAGACGGCACTTGGTGCGCGCTCTCCATTCCTAGCGAAGCCCCGCGTGCCGTGATCGCGGACGAAGGCCAACAAATCGACGCTTACGAAGATGCACGATCTTGCCTCGAAGCCAACTTCCTGCCCCTTCTGTCCTTGCGCTGGGAAGCCCATGCCTGAAATGAAAACGCCCCCGGGGGCAACCGGAGGCGTTGAGGTAAATCTGTATGCCTAAGCAATTTATGTTGCATCGAAAAAATCCGCAAGCATTCAGCACAGTTGCACTTTCAAAAAACGGACGCTACTCTCTCCGCGTCGCTGCAAATTCAGCGACCGGGCGTAGGAACCCGAGAATTAGTAGGCGCATCAGCGCCCAGATCACAACTGCCGGCGTTTTTTTTCGTCCGCAGTTACGTGTTATGGCGGCTGTGTGCGGGCAGGCTTCGGCCTGGCCGGGTGCCTACTATCCCGGTATTCCTACCCCGTGCACAGCTGCCACCCAA
Organism: Pseudomonas cyclaminis; assembly: GCF_015163715.1. Taxonomy (GTDB): domain Bacteria; phylum Pseudomonadota; class Gammaproteobacteria; order Pseudomonadales; family Pseudomonadaceae; genus Aquipseudomonas; species Aquipseudomonas cyclaminis. Next base: position 40,128 of record NZ_JADDUM010000027.1, on the reverse strand, counting down.
TCCCGTAGGAAGGACGGTGGCGGCTCCAGTCTGAAAGTAGGAGCTCACCACATGCACGCCCTTAATCCGTCCAAAATTCGCGCCGCTGCTCATCGAGCAATGGCTCTCGCCGCTTTACACGCCAACTCCAGCCTCGCTACACGCCTCTCCCGTTACAACGCCCATATGTCCAAAGCGAGAGCCTTGGAAGCCGCAGGGGGTGCCCAATGAGCATGCTCCCAGGCTTTGCACTACCCGAGGACTTACTCTGCGTCAGCCAAGACGCCGAAGCCGGTCTGCCTATCGACGCCATAACCTGTGCGCTCGACCGTGCTGACTCAGTGCTCATGCTGTTGGAGGATCACTTAGACGGCGATAAACCCCTGCTTTCCAACCGCGTGCTGTCGTCTGTTATTTGGGACGTGCGCGGCACCTTGGGTTTGATCAAAACACTCACAATGTACGGTGATGCCTCCTCTGTGCCGATGGGCCAGAAAGGCGGTGCGCTGTGACCCATTCCAGCACGCGTGGACGCTCCGAGTTCTCCCCTGCCAACGGTAACGGCCAAAACCTGTTTCGGGTGAATGCCGGTATCCCGCTGGAAGACGCACTTGAAGCCGTCTCCCAAATTCTGCACCACGCCAATCAACTGATCCTCGACGCCGCCATCAGCGATGCGGGCGAGTGTTTTAGTTGGCCTGCGTTCTACCTCGGCGAGATGGCCAAAGCGCTGATCGATGACGTGAACGAGGCGTTGCTTGAGTCGAGGACCGCCCCATGACTCAACGCACCGGCAACACCTCAAAACGTCCGAGCTTTGCCGACGTAAAAAGCGCAGCCTTGAAGAATATAGACCGCGTGCTTTCTCACTGGCTCCCAAATGGCAAACGCGTCGACGGCGGCAAGGAATACACCGCACCGAACCCGACGCGCACGGACAAACGTGCGGGCTCACTCAAGGTCAATTTGAGCAAAGGCACCTGGGCGGATTTTGCCACCGGCGATAAGGGCGGCGACCTGATCGACCTGGTGCGTTACATCGACGGCGGCACGGACGTTGAGGCCTGTAAAAAACTGGCAGATCTGCTCAGCGTTTCCGCAGGATCTGCAACCACCAAAAGCACACCAGCCAGGAGCGCAACGCCGGAGTGGATCGCGATTCAACCGATCCCGGCCGAGGCCATGAACAAGTGCCCTGCCAAACACCGGCAACACGGAGTTCCGTCCAAGGCGTGGATCTATCGTGATGCCCAGGGCCAGCCGGTCATGGCGCTGTATCGCTTCGACTTGGGCCCCGATGCAGACGGCAAACCGCGAAAGGTCTTTGCGCCGCTGACCTGGTGCAAGCGCTCCGATGGGCAAACCACACAATGGCGCTGGCAAGGGTTGCCGGAACCTCGGCCTTTGCTGCGCCTGGATGAGCTGGCACAGCGCGCCGATGCGCCCGTGGTGTTGTGTGAGGGAGAGAAAGCAGCTGATGCCGCTGCTGAGCTGATGCCGGACTACGTCGCCACCTGCTGGCCGAACGGCTCCAACTCTTGGCACAAGGCCGACCTGACGCCACTCAAAGGGCGCACTGTGATGCTATGGCCGGACAACGATGCCAGCGGCAAGACCTGCATGGACGCCATCGAGCTCAAGCTGATTGAGCTGGGCGCCGCTTCAGTGCAAGGAATCTCGCTCGACGTGTTCAAGTTCAAGCCAAGCAGCAAAGGTGGCAAGCCGATGCTCGTCAACGGTGGAAAATGGGCGAACGGCGATGATGCAGCGGACGCGTTAGCCAAAGGCTGGACCGCTGGCCACGTCGCAGAGCTGGTGCGCAACGGCAAGTTTTTCGGCAGCGCCGCTGAGCCCACTCAACCTCAACAACCGAAGACCAAGGCGCCCGCCAAACGTCCTGCAAAATCGAAAAATGACCTGTTGCCGGGCGGCTTTCGCCTGACGCCTGAAGGGGTGTTTTATTCCGGCGATGATGGCGAGGCGCGTCCCGTGTGTTCGCCTCTCGAAATCATCGCTCGCACTCGCGACGACAAGGGCCACAACTGGGGCTTGTTGGTCGAATTCGACGACCCAGACGGCGCCAAAAAACGCTGGAACATTCCGGCCCGAACCATGACCGGCGACTTCGGCAAAGATGTACTCGGACCGCTGGTGGACATGGGCCTGCGCCTTGCCGGAAGCCGATCAGGGCGCAACGCACGCAATGACCTACAAAGCTATCTCGGCGGCTTCGACAGTGCCCTGCGCGCCCGCTTGGTGACGCGTTTGGGCTGGCACGACAACGCCTTCCTTTTACCCGAACAACAGATCGGCTCGCACGCCGAGCACCTGCATTTTTATGAGGCCGGTGCGCAGCTGCCTCCGATCAGCGAGGCGGGCTCTCTTGAGCAATGGCAACAGCAAATCGGTGCGCTGTGCGTTGGTAATCACCGCTTGGCGTTTGTCGTCTCTGTGGCCTTTGCGGGGCCTCTGCTGAACATGCTTGGGCATGAATCGGGCGGCTTCCACCTCTACGGCGACAGTTCCGGAGGTAAGACCACCCACCTGCAAGTTGCTGCATCGGTTTATGGCGGGCCGCGTTTGGTGCGTTCGTGGCGCTCTACAGATAACGCCCTGGAGTCCATCGCCGCCGCACACTCAGACGGCCTACTGGTCCTAGATGAAATCGGCATGTGCGACCCACGCATTATTGGCGAGACGGTGTACATGCTCGGCAACGGTACCGGCAAGGCTCGGGCGAATGATCGAGGACAAGCAGGCCGACAGGTGCAGGAGTGGCGCTTGCTGTTTCTCTCGACGGGCGAGAAGACGTTGGCACAGCACATGGCAGACGCCAATAAGGAGCTGAAAGCGGGCATGGAGGTTCGCATGCTTGCGGTGCCAGCGGATGCTAGCAAGGGCCTCGGCATGTTCGATGTGCTGAATGGTTTTGAGGATGCTGCCGCCCTCTCTGATGCGCTCAAGGCCCGTGTCGCCAAATACTACGGCACACCCCTCACCGCCTTCCTGCACGCGCTGTGTGCGCCTGGAGAAATGCTCAGGTGGTCGGTGATCGTTCGCCGCACGGTGGAGCAGTTCATCACCCAAAACCTGCCCGCCTCAGCCAGTGGTCAGGCCCAGCGTGCAGCCCTTCGTTTCGGCCTCGCAGCAGCGGCCGGGGAGTTGGCCACCGCTTTCGGCGTGACCGGCTGGCCGGACGGCACAGCCACGACCGCCGCACGGGTGTGTTTGCATGCGTGGCTGGCCGAACGCGGCGGCGCCGGTAATTTCGAGGGCGATGCGATTTTGGCGCGACTGAGACAGGTCATCGAGCGCTTTGGAGAAAGCCGCTTTACCCGCTGGGAATCTGCCGCCGCCAAGATCGATGAGCACGGCCCACGCACAATTGATCGGTTGGGCTTTCGCAAGACTATGGAACACGGCATGGGCGATGCCCTGCACACCACCAACACCTACTACGTGCTGCCGGAAGCATGGCGCTCCGAAATCTTCCGAGGCATGAACCTGAGTGCGGTTAACAAAGAGCTCCTGCGACAAGGCGTTTTAGAGCCGGGAAAGGATGGCAAAGCCTCGACCGCTGTGCGACTACCGGGACTGGGCTTGCAGCGCTGCTATGTGGTTGTGGCAGTGCCAGAACAAGGTGATCAAAGCGCTCAGGCGGCCTAACAACGGCCCCGCCATGAGGAATGCAGGCTCACCTTGGCCTGGCCCGCCAACGAAAAAGAACCAATCAACCTTTCGTCTTTAGGAACGCAACATGAACCAGCTAAAACAGCAACAAGCCGCCTTGATTCAAGAACTGGAAACACTGGAAGAAAGCCTGCCACAAATGGAGGCCGAATGGCGCAATGCACCCAGCGGATTCAGTGCGAATGGCAACGTAATTGGAAGCCGTGAAAGCCGCGAAGCTATGGAAAAATTATCAAGCGTCAAGGCCCGGATAGATGCGATTCCCGGTGAGCTGGCATTAATTGATCACAGGCTTCAACACCTAGAGAGGCTGGAAAAAATTGATCAGATCAAAGCTGACGCTATTCAAGCGATGAACGATGCAACCGCTGAAGTCGAAGTGCTTGAACGGAAAAAATCGCACCTGAACGAGCGATTTCAGACAATTCAATCAGATGCCGATCAAGCCCTGGAAAAGGCGCAACAAGCTGAGCGTGACGCGGCGACGTCCTACGCAAAATGCCTAGCAAGGGGCGACAGCGAGGGGGAAAAATCAGCAAGCAGTGACATGCAAAAAGCCGCTAAACAGCTGGCAACAACGGACGAGCAGGTCAGAAGGCAAGACCTGATAGTCAGCGCTTTGCAAGTCGAGCTTGATACCCTTGAGGCCCAAATCAGTAATGCCCGCCAATGTAGAGATGAAGCCAAGGCAGCAGCATTAAACGCGGTTGGGTTTGAATTGGATGAGGAGTGGAATGCGGCGACAGAGCAACTACTCGCTGTAGGCGCAAGGATTCTGGCCGTCAGCTACCAAAAAGGCGGAATGGGAGATGTTTTGTCCAGACTCGAAGTGCCTCGCTTTGGCCCTTTCCATTCGAGACTCGAACACTCCGATTTGACAGCGGTCGCTCGTGACATCTCCCTGAAAGACCTACTCACCACTTGAAACCAAATCAGCGTAATTTCGAAATAATTTCCTCCTTCTTTTCAAAAGCCAGCATTCCTAAAATAGGAAAAATATACATAGGTGAAGATCGCAAAATGCATCACAACCCTATCCTCTACGCTGCATAGCACATAGTTCAAATGCTACATCTCGACGCCCCAGAAGCCGCCTACCAAAGGGGATGTTTCTGGGGCATCGAGTCAAAATGATCGGAGCGCCGTAAGCTCCTTCCCCAGTGACGTTAGGAATGACCATCAACGGGATGTGAACGCAAAAAGATTCTTCCATCGCCTGCAAACACTCCAGCAACCAGCTAAACATGGATAATGGATAGTAGTACCTTGCCGGTCGCATTCGCCTGGCAGCCGTGTCGCCATGCATAATTGATAGATAGGTACCGTTCTCCAGATGGCTGGGCAGCACGTTCCTTGGAGGCCCCAGCAAAATTGCATCAGGAGGTCGACAGATACCCATGAGCAGAAATAGAATCGCAGAAACCGGCCAATGTGAATTCTGGATCATTTTTAGCGGTTTGCTCCGCTCAAATATTTCACAATTACTCTTCCTCACCGATTGTGAAAAAATGGAAGCGAAAGCTTAATATCGAGCCTATTAAATGGAGCATAATTAGTGGCTAATAAACCTTCCAAGAAAGGACTCAAAAAAAATAAGAAAAGGTCTATAGACCCTAAAATCTACATAGCAGGTCATAACTCCGACCCAGTAGACAAAATACTGAGTTTGCTGGGAGAACTCGACGCCGAAAATAATGCAGAGCTAATACACCAGCTAGCATCAAATAAATTTTTGCCTCGGGCATTAGTGCCCATATATCACAAAAAAAACTATTACAACACTTACAGCACAAGCAAACATTTAAGCAAAAGAAACGGGATCTATTGGATCACAGGATTATTGATACATTCCGCCAACATATTAAAGTCATTTATAGCATTACGCGACACATATAACACTTCACTACTTTCAAGCGACTACACACATGCCGAACAGAGTTTAAATGAATTAGATTCGCTATGTCTAAGCTGGTGGGGAATGGAAAATCGAATCCACTTAAAAAAAGAAATAAAAAAAGGGGACACCAAAGAGCTAATTAAATCATACGAAGCGTACTTCCCAAATACCGATGTAAAAAACAAGCTCGGGGACTTATTACTTCTTTCCGAAAGCAACTCCATTGATTTTTTTGCCCTTAGCATTCAGGAAAGATTATCAGAGTATCGAAACTCTGGGTCTGATCAAGCTATTGGACATGCCAACTGCGTATCTCTTTTGACTCTTCCTATTTGTTATGATCACGAGAGAAACCCTGACCTCGCAAATATATACCACTATCGAAATGAATCAATAATTGATCAATATGTCCTTTTTAAAAGTGCCATATTAGAAATTTATGCGGCAGGGAATAGCATACCCCCTAGATTACTACCAATGGTGTTAAAGCTAGCAAACACCATAAACGATGAAGAAATACTATGTGTACTTGGTGAAAGTACCACCCCCAGCACTTTCGTAAATTCAGTAGTCGATTGCTATACTAAAGGAAATTACGAATCTGTTGTACAATCTATCAAAAATGCGCTCAACAATAAGCAAACAGAGATTTTCGGACTAATCGAATTATATGCACGAGCATGCAAATATTCAAATTCTGAATTTAGTAACTCTTTATTTGACAGCGCAGCAAGCGCCCTTTCAGATATAGTATCATTAGATGTATCGAGCCGTGAAAAAATAGAATACCTCAACAAGCTTCGGCTGAAATTCAGAAATGAAAACTGGGGCAAGTCATTAAGCTTTCATTTGCTTTCAATATTACAGGAAGTCAACGAGCCAAAAATAATTGAGCTTACTCGTTGTGCGACCAAGGGCATGCTTAAAATCAACACACCCAAAGCGACGTTTCGTGACTTCACTTTAAAAATAGAAGACATCCTTGACGTAAATGAAATCCCGCTACACAGAGCAATAAGATATAACTTAAAACCTCAACAGATTGACTCGGTTGAACGGGAGTCCTTCCCAATACTTTCCGACTACATAAAACAAAAATCAAAAGATTATATAAATAACGAAAATTGGTCAACTCTAACAACCTTTATAATTAAAGAATATTTAAACAACAAAATCTCCTTTCTTTTTTTGCCTGTTGGAAAAGCATGCAGTGAAATCCTGGAATTGGATAATAAAGATAGCGAATCTTACATTTCTTCTATTGTCGTCTTGGACATTTACAGCCAGGAATCAAGTAGTGTTTATGACGAGCAAAAAACAGAGCTATTTGAAGAGTGGTTGGACCTCCACAACACCCACTTACCCTCTGAGATCTTTGATGGCAAGGAACTAAGCCCCACAGACATATATATGCTGAGCAATATCTGTACACCTAACCAGCTAGATAATATCGCTACTTACGAGGGTAACATCGATGTTATTTATGAGAGAGTAACGATATTAAACATCCTTATTTCCGCCACAAAGGATCCGAACGGAGAACTGGCACGAGAGAAGATACGAATTATCGAAGATTTATTTGCTGACAAATTGAGAGCAAAAATTGAGGCAGGCAAATTATTCGTTGATGTGCAAGCATTCACCACCCATAGGAAAAGCTTTTATCAGACACTCTACGAGCATGTAAAGGGAATTAGGGGAGGAGTAGCCTTAGAGGAATATGAAAATATTCAAATGACGGCAACCTCTAAAGACCTGCTCGATCTTGACAAAAAGACCGAAGGCGGCGTTTCGTTAGTCGCACCTACTAGTGAAAAAACTGACGGGCTTTCGAAGATATTATTTAATATATCTCGAGACTTCGCACTAAATGAAAACTATGGCCTGGACAAATACCTAAGCGCAGAAATCAGACATGTGGTTTTTGAGGAACAACTCAGATCTTGCTTTGATAAAACCAATCTTATTACTGTAAAAGAAAACGGCGACTATCTTCCTAACGAGTTCTGGAGAAGAAAGTACAAATTTGTTCAAAATTCAATGCTAGATAAATTGGATGATGCATTTAAAGACTTTTCTATTGCTACAGACAAAATCCTAAAAGAAGTAAACAATAGATTCCGAGTAGGGACCGACTTCAAGAAAAGTGGAGCTTATATATTTGACTTTTCCCCATATTACGCACACATCGTAAAACTATCCAAAGTCGTAGAAAAGTCGAATAATTTCGATGAATTTTTCAGAGGCCTCATTGACTTCATGTGGTCGCTGACCGACAAGTTCGCCAAGGAAGCCCAGGCACTCATAAATGATCAACTTAAGGAAAACATCCTTTTAGAGCTCAACACATTAGAGCAGAGAATAACGACTATTAAAAGCACTGTACCCATGACAGAGCTAATGCAGGAAATACGAAACGCACGCTCATATTTTTATAACTCAGTCGAAATCGTTCTAAGCTGGTTTCGCTTTGTAAACGCCGATGATGCCGACAGCTACGAAAGACTGGGAGTAGTTGTAGAAGCTGCTGTAGGTTCAGTTGACTCATTCTTTCGTCATAAAAAAGTTCAAATCATCTTTACACAAGAGCGAACAGACCTACTATTGAGCTTCAGAGAGGCGAGAGCTCTTTTCGTAGCATTGTTTACTGCGCTAGAAAACTCATTCCGTTATAACTTCGAATCAAAACCAATCACAATAACACATACGAAGAATAACGGATTTGACCTGCTGAACATCTTAAACCAAGCCGACGACGCTAAATTCCCAGAGCCAGATAATTTTGTTTCCGAACAACGAAGAAAATGGGCAGACCCAAATTCTAATCTAAGCAGAGAAGAGGGCGGAACTGGTCTATATAAAATCCATAACCTGTTACTTAATTCATCGCCAGGTTTTAATTTTGATATCTCTTACTCCAATAAAATTTTCTCAGCAAAGGTGAAGCTTAATCATGAAAATTTTGCTAGTGGAAGATAATCACTTCAAACGAGAAAAAGTTTTGGAGTTCTTAAGCCAAATATCCGAAATATCAGTTAGCGAGGCGGCCTCTTACAACAGGGGCCTTTCCAGTGCGGGAGCTGAAAAATTTGATTTGATCGTCCTAGATATGAGTATGCCAACATTTGACCGTACGGAAACAGAGAGAGGCGGTAGATTCAGAGTATTTGGAGGAAAGGAAATAGTGAGCCGGCTCGTCAAGCAGCAAAAACTATCTCCATTTGTGATTCTGACGGGCTACTCTCAATTTAGTGATGAGAAAGATAATTTGAGTTTGGCGCAAATAAATGATCTTCTCACTTTATACGGCGAATACTACAAAGGTACAATTTACTTTGACTCGGCTACTTCCGTGTGGAAACAGGATCTATCTACTGTGATTGAGAAATTAAAAAATGCTTAAAATGATCATTGTAGACGACAATAAAAAAAGAACAAAAATGATTGTCGATGAGTTAAGAAATCGCTGCCTTGAAGGGCGTATCTCGCTAACGTTATGCGAATCAGCAGACCAAGCCAGACTTGAACTGAAGTCAGAGTTTGACCTAATGATTTTAGATGTAGTACTTCCTAAAAAACTAGGTGGGACCCCACAGGCACTTAACAGTTTTAATCTTCTTAGAGACATGTATCACCCGAGCAACAAGTACTTAAAACCAAGCTTTATAATAGGTCTTACAGCAGATATAAAAGACATCGGAGATTACCGACTTGAATTTGGAGAGCGCTTTATAACAGTAACAGAGGGCTCAATGAGCTCAATTGACTGGCTTAATAAAATATTTGATGCCGTTATAGCTCTGCTAGGAGCTGAACAAAAAAAAATATCTAACAAAACAGACAAGATATTAATTACAGTCCATGGAATCAGAACGTATGGACAATGGCAAAAAGATCTAAAAGACTCAGTGCGATCTTTTTCTAGAGACTTCGATTATTTCGACATGAAATATGGATTCTTTGATCTAATTTCTTTCGCCATCCCTAAACTAAGAGATAGACGAGCAGAAAAAACCTCCAAAAGAATACTCGCTATACTTGAAAAAAATCAAGAGAAAAACATTTATATCGTAGCACATAGCTACGGAACTTACATTACATCTAAAGCACTTGAATCATATACCGGCGAGCAACAGATTAAGAAAATAATCTTTTGTGGGAGCCCTCTCCCTCACGACCATAACATTGACCATGTAGTTGAAAAATCCGAAGCGACCGTTAATGAATGCGGAACTTCAGATATAGTGTTGATCATAGCTCGAATGTTGTTACCTGGGATGGGGGACGCCGGTCGGGTTGGCTTTTCCAGAGAGGGTAGTAATAACTTTATGAATAGGTACCACATAGGAGGCCACTCACTTTATTTTGACTCAAATAAAAAGCCTACGTTCTACGATACTTATTGGACGCCGATTCTTACAACTGATGCAGATGCCGAATACTCTGATAAACGGAAAAATTATATTGGCGAAGACATAGTCGATCTTGCAATTAAATTGATATCCAAATCAAAAGCCATTATTTACTTAACCTTAATAACCTCTACAGGGTACTATCTGGTACAAAAAATCATATGATTAGACACTGTATCTTTTTTAAGTCATACCCTGTGCTCAGGCATGACACAAGGACAGTAGGTGTCACTCGGAATATGACCATATTAACATTAACTAATACGAGCACCTTGAAAAACAGCGACCCGTCTCAGCGAAGATGGGCCTGATCTACCCTAGGCTCTACACCCGCAAGGATTTACTATGCGATCAAAAACTCAACCTGTGCTGAATTTCCACCACATCAGCGCGGCACTAGGCGATACATATGCTCTATAAACTATTTTCCGCACGTAGATCCGTATTCAAGTTGAATAACCTCTCTAATTTACACTGATGCTTATTCAGGGCCATGACGCATCCATGTTGTGGCCGCGTATTTTGGGGCAGCTAATAGGAGGGTATTACCCTCATCGATTAGATGTCACGGGCTTCAAACCGCCGCTGAAAGTAACAGCTCTATCGCTTGTAACACCAACTTTTGATCACAACACACAGACGTTTAACGCAACCAAAACCAATATAAATCAACCAGACAAATAGAAAAGCCATACTTGTATCACCCGCTTTCAAGCCCCCAGCCCCATAAGTGGTACACCTCCAGCCACACGGGGATATTCATGTATCTCCGTTTCAAGTCAGAGCATGCCCCAAGCCCCACCGATTAGCTTAATAGGTAACGAAACTTCTCGTGATTTTGGCTGCAGAAGGCGTCCAACTTAATGCTAGATACCCCGGTAGACTACTGTTCGCCAATGGATTGCATTATCAGTCGATAATGCCGATGAGGATCTGGGCATTTGCTCGAACAACTCGCCGACTCTAAATAGTTGCAGGCTTTCAAAGTTAGTTGAATGGGTCAGCTGTTCACTATAAACAGCAAAATCGGGCATCGCATCGGTATTGTCAACGATGCCTCCTTTTTTCAAAATTCTTTCAATTTCAACATTGAAATTTCAGTAAGTTGGTGTGGCTGCCGCTACTGCGATCCCGCGGGTTTCATGCCCCGTGTGGAGCGAAAACTCTCAGGGTCCCCAGCGTGATTTCCTCTCATCGAAAGGCGGAGCCGGCGAAATTCGCTTGGTAGACCGGAGCGCCAAGCGCCTGCCCACAACCCAGGATGCTGACTTTAGCGTTACACGCATGGGTAGCGTTACATCGGATGTACGCTATGTTACTCAACTGTGTAACGGGCGTGAAAGCCAATGAAACCGGGCGTTTGGTGACCGGCGTTACACTCGTAACACCGGTTACACCAGTTTTGGAGGGGGGGCAGGATATGTGCTCTCATGCTGCCTTTCCAAATTGGCCCTACACCACATTGTTGCCCTCTCTTGAATCAAGATGATCAGCATGATTTCCGATCACCAGGTGGTGAGGGCATCTGATATGCAATGCCACTGGCTCGAGGTAGATTGATTACCTGACAACACGGCGGGAGAACATCATGGAAGACACCCCTTTGCTTGCGTCATTACTCAAGCGCATGAATGAAAACCAACTGGCGTTGGGGGCAGCTATCGAGGAACTGTCAAACTGGGTTGAGCAAAGAGGATCTACAGAAGTGGCACAGAACATCCGAGGGGCACTAGAAACCCTGGATGGGAATGCAGGATTCATCACCCTTGCCCTCGCCTCACTGTCGGCAGAAGGTCGGACAAAGAAGTGACTACCTGGCCGAATGGCTACACATCACCTACTACCTGGTGGTGCTTTACCTAGCGGAATACCACTACATCCGTAGGCAGAACGAAGCAGCGTGTATGCCCACATGTATGCCTAACTGACAGATACAATACAAAACCCTTTAAATACAGCGAATTACAAGACCAGTTCAAATGACTGCGTACCACCAAGTACCGATTCATAGATGTCTACAGAGTCTGTGAATCACCTCAAGAAGCCCGCCTAGTGCGGGCTTTCTTGTTTCTGGAATTCCATCCTGATCTGCCCCTTCACATTGCGCATACTCTCTGAAAGCCTCGATCAAGCACGCGGCAACCGGGTGATTACCCCGTTGCCCGTACGGCCTGCGAAAGAAGCGGTTGAATCAACTGACGGCGTTGATACGGCCGATCAGGGAACCGGCTTCAAAGTAGTCACCCGCCTGTTTGGCAATCTGAACTTCGCCCGCGCAGGGGGCCAGAATCGACGTTTCCATCTTCATCGCTTCGACCACAGCAATCACTTGCCCGGCACTGACCGATTCGCCATCGTCGACCACCCAGGTGTGCAGGTTGCCTGCTACCGGCGTCAGTACCGCGTGCGGATCAACCGCCTCGCGTGTGCTCGTGCCTTCGCTGGCGGGGCCGGCGGCGTTGAGGCTGACACCGCGCAACAGGGCCGCAGGCAGGCCCAGTTCATGGCGCTTGCCGTCGATCTCGACAAAGGTGCGCAGCACCTCAGGGTCGGCCGAGATGGCGTTACGCGGCGCGATGGTGATCTGTTCGGCGAAGTCGGTTTCGATCCAGCGGGTGTGCACGGCGAAGCGCTCAGCACCGGTGAAGTCGGCATGATCCATCACGGCCCGGTGGAAAGGCAGTACCGACGCAATGCCCTCGATGTTGAATTCAGCCAGGGCCCGGCGTGCACGCGCAATAGCCTGTTCGCGGGTGGCGCCGCTGACGATCAGTTTGGCCATCATCGAATCGAAGGTGCTGGGCACGCGTGAACCGCTGGTCACGCCGCTGTCCAGGCGCACGCCTGGGCCCGAGGGCGGCAGGAACTCGGTGATTTGCCCCGGTGTCGGCAAGAAGCCCTTGCCCGCATCTTCGGCGTTGATACGAAATTCAAAGCTATGGCCGCGTGGGGTTGGCGTCTCGCTGAATGACAACGGGAAACCGTCGGCTATGCGCAGTTGCTCGATCACCAGATCGACGCCAGTGGTTTCTTCGGTCACCGGGTGCTCGACCTGCAAGCGCGTGTTGACCTCAAGAAACGACAAGGTGCCATCCTGACTGAGCAGGAACTCCACCGTGCCGGCGCCGACGTAGCCGGCCTTGGCGCAGATATCGTGGGCCGACTGATGAATGCGCTGGCGCTGCGTGTCGCTGATAAAGGGCGCGGGCGCCTCTTCCACCAGCTTCTGGTTGCGTCGTTGCAGCGAGCAGTCACGCGTGCCGACCACCACCACCTTGCCGTGTTTGTCGCCCAGAATCTGCGCTTCAATGTGACGAGGGCGGTCGAGGAACTGCTCGACGAAACACTCACCGCGACCAAAGGCGGCTTCGGCTTCACGCACAGCCGAGGCAAACAACTCGGCAACCTCATCCAGGCGCCAGGCGACTTTCATGCCGCGCCCCCCGCCGCCGAAGGCCGCCTTGATGGCAATCGGCAGGCCATGCTGCTCGGCAAAGGCCAGCACTTGCGCGGCGCTTTCGACAGGTCCAGGTGTACCCGCAACCAGAGGTGCGCCGACCTGCTGGGCCAGTTTCCGCGCTTCGACCTTGTCCCCCAGCACGTCGATGGTCTCTGGGTTGGGGCCCACCCAGATCAAGCCCGCGGCGATCACTGCGCGAGCAAAGTCGGCCCGCTCCGACAAAAAACCATAACCTGGGTGCACGGCATCGGCGCCGCTGCGCTTGGCGATGGCCAGGAGTTTTTCGATATCCAGGTAGGTCTCTGCCGGGCGTTGGCCATTCAGCGAAAAGGCTTCGTCGGCCTGGCGCACATGCAGGGCGTCGATGTCGGCGTCGGCATACACCGCGACAGACTGCACACCGTAGTCGCGACAGGCGCGGGCGATGCGGACGGCGATTTCACCACGGTTGGCGATCAATAATTTTTTCATGGAGTTGTCTTCGCATCGGCAGTTGAAGAAGAGGCATCTGTGCTGGGTTGGATTTCGTGGAATCCGCCCAGGGGGTTGAAGCGAATCTGCGCGTTGATCGGTATCTGCCCCGCCAGGTCCAAGTGGTGTGTAGCCACTGCGGCGATCACCGGGTAACCACCGGTCAACGGATGGTCGGCCAAAAACAGCACGGGCTGGCCGCTGGCTGGAACTTGGATAGCGCCGACGGAGGTGCCTTCGCTGGGCAGTTCCTGAGGGTTGCTGCGCGTCAGCGGCGTATCACCGGCCAGGCGAATGCCCACCCGGTTGGACTGTGAGGTTACGCGCCACAGCTGGCGGGTCAGGCGCTGGATCGCGTCTTCGGTAAACCAATCAGTGCGCGGCCCCATGACCACATCAAGGGTGACGATATCGGCCGCCGTCGGCAGCTCAAAGGCCGGGGCTTCGTTCAGCGATACGCTGGTGCCCGTGGTCAGGGTGGTGAAGCCCAGACGATCACCAGCGGCAAGTGCCGCAGGGCCGACCTGGGCCAACGTGTCGGTGGACAAACTGCCGAGCACCGGCGCCACCTCGAAACCGCCACGAATGGCCAGGTAGCTGCGCAGGCCCGCCAGCGGTGCGCCCAGGCTGACACGGTCACCCACGTCCAGTTCGATGGGTTGATAGTTGCTGGCCGCCCATTGCAAGCCACTGGCACTGGTGATGGTGACCGGGGTGTGCGCCCCTGTGATCGCTATCACCGCACGGCCATGGCAAACCAAGCTCAAGCCGCCGAGTACCGACTCCACGCATGCCATGTCCGAGCGATTGCCCACTGCGCGGTTGGCGGCGCGCAGGGCGCCGAGGTCGAGCGCACCAGAACGGGATACGCCTTGACCGGTTTGGCCGGGCCGTCCCATATCCTGCAAGACGCTGTGTAACCCAGGATGGGTGATTTCCAGATAAGCACCGCCGGGGTCGGTGGGACGCGCCGCCGCAGCGGGGGTTGGTAGGCCGTTGGCCGGGAGCGGGCCTGCGTCGGTAAAGCGCACTTTATAACCAGGGCGCAGCAGGGCCGGCTCGGTGCGGTTCAGGTCCCACATCTGCAAGGGCGTGACACCAATGATCTGCCAGCCGCCGGGACTGGCTTGCGGATAGACGCCACTGAAATCCCCGGCCAGCGCCACGGCACCCGCTGGTATGCGGGTGCGAGGGGTTTGTCGGCGCGGCACCTGGAAACCGGCGCCGCCCGTAAGGTAGGCAAACCCCGGCGCGAACCCACAAAAGGCCACGCTGTAGTCATGGGCGGTGTGGCGCTGTATCACTTCATTACGGCTGATGCCGAGCAGTGTGGCGACCTCATCGAGGTCTTCGCCGTTGTAATGCACAGGGATTTCCACGCGGCGCTGTTCGCCCTCGCGGCGCTGGCTCAGGTCCCGGCCGGCGATACGATCGACCAGCGCCTGACGCTCGATGGCGCTGGGGCGAAACTGGATCAGCAGCGTCCGCGCGGCAGGCACAATTTCTTCCACGCCCGCAATAGGCTCCGCCATCAGGGCGTCGAACAAAGCCAAGGTCTCATCGAGATCGTTCAATTCGACGAGCAGGGTGTCCAGGTTGACCGGTAGAAAACGCACGGGAGACTCCTAGACGTGATAGGTGCTGTCAGGCACATCGGTAATGAACATGTGGCCAGGGGCGTGGGTGATCGCGAAGGGGACGCCCGACGCCGCCACCGCCGCCTGGGGCGTCACACCGCAGGCCCAGAACACCGGAATCTCGCCGGGCTCGATGCGCACGGCGTCGCCGAAATCGGGTCGACTCAGGTCCTGGATGCCCAGCAGCGCCGGCTCCCCGATATGCACCGGAGCGCCGTGGACCGACGGATAACGCCCGGAGATGCCACTGGCCTCGGCCACACGACCGGCCGGGATCGGGCGCATGGACACAACCATTTCACCCTGCAAACGTCCCGCCGGACGGCAAGCGCGGTTGGTCCGGTACATCGGTACGTTGCAGCCATCGGCGATATGCCGCACTTCGATGCCGGCTTCTTGCAAGGCGGTTTCAAAGGTAAAGCTGCAGCCAATCAAAAACGCCACCATATCGTCGTGCTCGGCCCAAGCCTGGGTGGCATCGCTGACTTCCTCGACCAGCTTGCCGTCCCGCCAGATGCGATACAGGGGGATGTCGGTACGCAGGTCGGCGCCTTCAGCCAGCAGTGTCCGCGGGCTGCCCGCGTCGCTGACGTCGAGAATCGGGCAGGCTTTCGGGTTGCGCTGGGCGTACAGCAGAAAGTCGTAGGCCCATTCGCGCGGCAAGGCGATCAGGTTGGCCTGGGTCATGCCCGGCGCGATACCGGCCGTGGGGGTGACCCGCCCGTCACGGTAGGTTTGACGTGCGTCCTGGGCCGCGGCGATGGCCGCCTGGCGGGCGCGGGCGAGCGCATTCATGGACGACCTCCTGCAAACGGCTGCAACGCCAAGTTGGCCTGCTCCAGCACTCGGCGCAATTCGCGAGCCATCGCTACGGCAGCAGGGCTGTCGCCGTGGACACAGATCGAGTCGGCCTGGATTCGGGTGAGCGTGCCGTCAATGGCTTCGAGGGTGCCGTCTTGCACCAGGCGCAGCATGCGTTGGGCCACGCGTTGGGGATCGTGTAGCACGGCGCCCGGCTCGCGTCGCGAAACCAGGGTGCCTTGCGGTGTATAGGCGCGGTCGGCGAAGGCCTCGGCGACACACTGCAAGCCCTCGTTACGCGCCCACTCAATCAGCTCGGAGCCGGCCAACGCCACCAGGATCAGCGTGGGATCGATGGCCCGGATGGCCGCGATCACCGCCAGCGCCTGGCGGCGGTCGTGGGCAATGGTGTTGTACAACGCGCCGTGGGGTTTCACGTAACGCACCGAGGTGCCGGCAGCCTTGGCCAGGCCTTGCAGCGCACCGATCTGGTAAATCACGTCGGCGGTCAGCTCATCGCTGGCCAGGTCCATGTTCCGGCGACCGAAACCGACCTTGTCCGGGTAGGCAACGTGGGCGCCAATGGTGACATTTTTTGCGGCGGCGGATTTCAGTGTCCGCAGGATGCCGGCGGGGTCGCCGGCGTGAAAACCACAGGCGACGTTAGCGCTGGTTACCACATCGAGCATGGCGTCGTCGTCGCCCATGCTCCAGGCGCCGAAGCTTTCGCCCAGGTCGCTGTTGATATCTATCGTTGGCATTCACGTAACTCCTTTTTCGTTATCCGGCTCAGGCAACGCTGAGGAAGGCAAAGATCGGCACAACGGACTTGATCGCCATGTACCAGGTCAGCAGGCAGGTCAGAGCGCCCAGGACCAAGAGCCAGCGCGGGTAATGGTAACCGCCCATGAGGTCGGATCGGCGCCAGCCGACGTAGATAAAGATGCTCAGGCCGATGGGCAGTATCAGACCGTTGAAGCCGCCGGCAAAGAGCAGCAGTGCGGCAGGCGCGGTGCCCAACAGGACATAGATCAGCAGCGATACTGCGATGAACACGGTGGTCGCACGGTTGCGACTCTGCTCGGTGATGTTCGGCTTGAACACGGTGATAAAGGAAATGGACGTGTAGGCGGCACCGATCACACTGGTGATGCTGGCAGCCCAGAGGATGAGGCCGAAGATGCGCAGGCCGATCTGTCCCGCTGCTGCCTGGAAGGCTTGTGCAGCCGGATTGGCGCCCTGCCCCGAGGTGTCGATGACGACGCCGCTGGCCACAACGCCAAGGATGGCGAGAAACAGGATATAGCGCATAAGGCCGGTGACCAGGATGCCGCTCAGGGCCGCTTTGGTCACAGCCTGGAGGTTTTCAACCCCGGTAGTACCGCGATCCAGCAGTTTGTGAGCACCCGCATAGGTGATGTAACCGCCGACTGTGCCTCCGACAATGGTGGTAATGGTGGCAAAGTTGATCTGGTCCGGAAGGACGGTCTGGTAGAGGGCTTCCCCCAGAGGCGGGTTGGAGGCGAAGGCCACGAACAGCGTCAAGCCAATCATCACCACGCCCAGCACGACAATCAGCCGGTCGACGGCCAGCCCGGCGCGGTGGGAGAGGAAGATGCCGATGGCCAGCAGGGCGCTCAGGCCACCGCCCCATTTCGCATCAAGCCCCATCAGCGCATTCAGACCCAGCCCGGCACCGGCAATGTTGCCGACGTTGAATACCAGCCCACCGAAGATCACCAGCACCGCCAGCAGGTAACCGCTGCCTGGAATCGCTTTGTTGGCCACGTCTGCGGCCCGCATTCGGGTCAGGGAAACGATACGCCAGACGTTAAGTTGAACCACAAAGTCGATCAGGATCGACGCCAGGATACCGAACGCAAATGCCGCCCCCATCTTGGCCGTGAACGTGGCGGTCTGGGTGATGAATCCAGGGCCGATGGCAGACGTCGCCATCATGAAAATCGCGGCGATCAACGAAGCGCGCCGCGCTTTTGTGAACGCTTGAGGGGTCTGTGTCACGGCATCATTCCTACAGTGAGAGATAGTTTGACTGAGCAATGAGCATGCCAAAAGCCAGGCAAACACCCTGACATGTAGACTCATCAAGGCGTTCTTGTTGAACAATCCATCACTGATAGTTGAGTGATAAGCACCAAATTGTTACCTCATACCGCGCAAGTGCTACTTAATGACGCATACGACTCGCTTCATCCTTGTGCCACTCACCCGCTCTGATGGAATAATGGAGCGGTTTTCTCACCTAGGATTTTTTATGAACGACGCCTCTTCCGCCCTGCCAAGATCACTGGGAGAAACCATCACCCAGGAAATTCGCAGGATGCTGGTCGAAGGCGAGCTCGTGCCCGGCCAACGCCTTTCAGAAGCCGCACTGGCCGAGAACCTGGATATTTCGCGCAACACGTTGAGAGAGGCCTTCCGGGTCCTGACGCGTGAAGGGTTGCTCAAACACGAACCCAACCGCGGCGTCACGGTGGCGGAGCCGGACATGGCGTCGATCATCGACATCTACCGGGTGCGCCGCTTCATCGAATGCAAGGCAATCGCCCAGGGCTACCCTCAGCATCCAGGCACGCTGCACATGCATGAGGCCGTCGAATTAGGCATCCGCGCGCGCGAAGCGAAAGACTGGGTCGCGGTCGGCACGGCCAACATGATGTTCCACACCTCAATCGTCGAACTGGCCGACAGCCCACGCCTGCTGGTGTTCTACGGGCAGATCTCGGCTGAATTGCGGCTGGCCTTTGGCGTGCTCAATGATCCCCAATTCTTGCACCTGCCGTTTCTCAATATGAATGCCTCGATACTTCGCTGCGTTGAGGAAGGCCGCCCAGACGAGGCGACGGTGATGCTGGATGCGTACCTGGTGCAATCGGAGCGAACTGTCCTGGCCGCGTACGAGCGCAGCATGAAGCGATAGTCGCCCACCACCAGACAGGACATCCCTGATGAGCCTTGATGTGTTCGCCATCATCCTGCTCGGCGCTGCGCTGCACGCCACGTGGAATGCCGTGGTCAAGGGCGGTGACGACAAGCTGCTGACCACCTGCATGATCGCGTCCTTCGCGTCCCTGATCGCGTTGGCGGTGATTCCGTTCCTGGCAGTGCCGGCGAAGGCAAGTTGGCCCTTCATCGGCGCCTCGGTGATGTTCCAGGTGGTGTATTTCGTGCTGGTCGCCGCGACCTACCGCCTCGCCGACATGAGTCAGACCTACCCGATCATGCGAGGCACCGCGCCATTGCTGGTGGCGACCGCGAGCGCGGGACTGCTGTCCGAATCCTTGTCATCCTTTGCCTGGCTCGGCATTGGCGTGATCTGCATCGGCATTTTGAGCATGGCGGCAGCCCCATCGACCGGGCAGCGCAAAGGGATGCTCCTGGCACTGCTCAATGCGGCTGTCATCGCGGGCTACACCCTTATCGACGGCATCGGCGTGCGCAAGTCCGGCGCCCCGGCGGCCTATACGGTGTGGATATTCCTGCTGACCGGCCTCCCACTCGCTGCATGGGCATTTACCGTTCGGCGGCGAGCGTTCTGCCGCTATCTGGCGCGTCACTGGCGCCCCGGCGTGATTGGCGGCTTTGGCACCGTCGCGTCCTATGGCCTGGCGCTGTGGGCAATGACCGCGGCCCCCATCGCCACAGTCGCGGCGCTCAGGGAGACCTCGATTCTGTTCGGCGTGGTGATCTCGGCGCTGGTGCTCAAAGAGCAGCTGACCCGCACGCGTATCCTGGCCGCGTGCATCATTGCCGCCGGGGCGATGGTGTTGCGGCTGGGCTGACGCGCACTAAACAAATCCCCCACCGCCCTATCAAATGAGACAGCTTCTCATTAGTATGCCTGCTATTCGCGCAACGCAGCATCAAGGTATCGGGGCCATGGAGACAGGGACGCCAGGGGATCAGGAAAAACTCAGCGCCGTTTTTATCGGGCAGCGCAGTGCGTTAATCCGTATGCTGTCGCGCGTCGTCGGCTGTTCGAGCCAGGCGGAGGACCTGGCCCAGGAAACCTACCTGAAGGTAGCCAAGGCGCTGTACGCCCGCCCCATCGAACACTTGAAGCCGTTTCTTTATCAAACCGCGCAGTACCTGGCCTTTGACCATTTGCGCAGTGTGCGCAGTAAAAGGCGCTATGAGTGCCATTTGGCCGAAAGCCTGGTGGTCGAAGTGCCCACGACGGCGCCCGGGCCGGAGAGTCAGGCCCAGGGCCAGCAGCAACTGCGGCAGTTTCAACAGGTGCTCGCTACCTTGCCCAAACGCCAGCAACAAATCCTGGTTTTACATCGACTGCACGACCTGTCCCAAGGCGAGATCGCCCAGCGCCTGCAGGTATCGTTGAGCACGGTGGAAAAAGACCTGCGCCAAGCCCTCACTGCCTGCGTCAGGCAAACGACCTACCATGATTGATCATCCCGACACTCCCGACACCGTGCGTGAGCAGGCCGCCGACTGGTTCGCCCAGCGCGATGAGATGGCGCACAGCCTCATCACCCGCCAGCGCTTTGAGCAGTGGCGCGCCACCGATCCCCGGCACGCCAGCGCGTATGCCGAACTGGAAACGATGTGGGAAAACCGCGCCTTCGAACAGGCCTTGAAAGACCTTGCCGTCGACCTTGAGTTACCCCCGCCCCCGCTGACCGCCAAGCCTCCCAGGATGCGTTTGATGGCCGCCGCAGCTGCCGTGTTGCTCGCACTGGGCGTCGGCTGGATGGCCGATGTACCGATGCGCCTGCAAGCCGATCACATGACCGACGTCGCGCAGCTGGAACGCTTTGACCTGGAAGACGGCTCGCACATCGTGCTGGGCAGCCACAGCGCAATCAGCACCGCCTTCGACGGCGCACATCGACGCATCAAGTTGCTGCGCGGCGAGCTTTACGTCGAAGCCGCCCATGATGCCAGCCGCCCCCTGAGCATCGAGACCGCCGAGGCCAGCGTGACCGTGGTCGGCACGCAATTCAGCGTCAGCCAGCGCGGCTCGGGGGTCACCGTCGCCGTGCGCCAGGGCCAGGTGCGCTTCACCAACCGCAAAGGCGAACAGAGCCTGCTGCAAGCGGGCAACTGGCAACAGTTGCGCGATGGACAGTTGCAACCGCTGTCACTGGAAGGCAGCGAACGGCAGATGGCCTGGATCAACGGGCGGCTGTCGTTCCAGAACGCGCCACTGGCGCAGGTACTGGAAGAGATCCGGCGCTATTACCCGGCGCCGATCCTGTTATTCAACGATGCCGCCGCCGGTGAGCGCGTCAGCGGGAATTACCGGTTGGATGACCCCCTGGCGATCGTAACGGCATTGAGTAAAGTCACCTCCACCCAGGTCCAGCGCCTGCCCGGTGGCATTCTGGTTATCCGCTGACACAGAGCCCCGACACCGTCGAAAAAAGTTTTACGGCTTTCGAAGGTTCAACCCGTCAAGAACTTTGCCTTTGCAAATCATTCCTATTTCTAACGGGGCTCACATGCACTTTCCAGCACTCAATCCGACCCATGCCCGCAGCGTCCTGGCGCTCGCCATCTGCCTGGCGTGCAGCCACGCGGTTGCCGTGGAACCGGCGGGCCAGCCGGCCACTCGCGAAGCGGCGGACACCCGCAGCTTTGCCATCGCGCGCCAGTCGCTGGTCAATGCCCTGGATCAATTGAGTGTGCAGAGCGGGCTGCAGATTGCCTACGCGGCCGACCTGGCCCAGGGCGTCGAATCGCCCGGTGTCAACGGCCGCATGACCGCCCTGGAGGCGCTGGCCCAACTGCTCGAAGGCACGCCCCTGAGCTTTGAGCGCAACGGTCCCAATGCGGTGATGCTGACCCGCGCCGAACAGCCTGGCGCAGCCTTGCAACTGGGCACCACCACGGTGATCAGCAACCAACTGGGCACCGTCACCGAAGGGACCGGCTCCTACACTCCGGGGACCATCGCCACGGCCACGCGCCTGGTGCTGACACCCCGTGAAACGCCGCAGTCCATCAGTGTCGTCACGCGCCAGCACATGGACGACTTCGCCCTCGACAACGTCGACGACGTGATGCGCCACACGCCCGGCATTACCGTCTCGGCCTACGACACCGACCGCAGCAACTACTACTCGCGCGGTTTCTCGATCAACAATTTCCAATACGACGGCATCCCCTCGGCCGTGCGCAACGTGGCCTATTCGGCGGGCAACACCCTGAGCGACATGGCGATCTATGACCGCGTCGAAGTGCTCAAAGGCGCCTCCGGCCTGCTCAGCGGCGCCGGCTCCCTGGGCGGCACCATCAATCTGGTGCGCAAGAAGCCCACGGCGGAATTTCTCGGCCACATCACCACGGCAGCCGGCACATGGGACAACTACCGCACGGAAGTGGACGTCAGCGGCCCGCTGACCGAAACCGGCAATGTGCGCGGGCGTGCCGTGGCGGCGTATCAGGACAACAAGTCCTGGATCGACCGTTACTCGAACAAAAGCTCGGTGTTCTACGGCATCCTCGAATTCGACCTGTCGCCCGACACCCTGCTCACCGTCGGCGCCGACTATCAGGACAGCAAACCCAAAGGCTCGACCTGGTCCGGCAGTTTCCCGCTGTTCAACTATTCGGGTGCGCTCAACGATGCCAAGCGGTCTTTCAGCAATGCCACCGACTGGAGCAGCTGGCAGCAATACACCCGCACGGTGTTCGCGAACCTGGAGCACGACCTCGGCGACGGCTGGGTGACCAAGCTGCAACTGGATCACAAGCTCAACGGCTACGATGCCCAGATGGGCGCGATCCAGTTCTACCAGCCGGCAGCGGACGGTACTGCGGACATCAACGCCCAGCGCTACAAAGGCGAGACCACCAGCGATTCGGCCGACCTGTACCTCAGCGGCCCGTTCAACTTCCTCGGTCGCGAACATGACCTGGTGGTGGGCGGCTCGATCAGCACCGCCCATTGGAAGGGCAAGGGCTACTGGGACGAAACCTTCCCCACGGCCAACCTCGTCGACTACTTCAACTGGCACGGCAACCTGGCCAAGCCCGACTGGGGCGTGGCCTCGCAAGTCATCGACGACACCATCCGCCAGACCGGCATGTACGTCACCACCCGTTGGAACCTCACCGATGACCTGAAACTGCTGCTGGGCGGTCGTGTGGTCGACTACACCCTGACCGGCAGCACCGACACCTATCGTGAAACCGGTCGTTTCATTCCCTATGCCGGGGCCATTTATGACCTCACGGAAAACCTGTCGGCCTATGTCAGCTACACCGATGTGTTCATGCCCCAGGAAAGCTACAACCTCGACCGTGACCGCAAGCTGATCGACCCGGACGAAGGCGAGAACTACGAAGTGGGCCTCAAGGGCGAGTTCCTGGACGGTCGCCTGAACGCCAGCCTGGCGTACTTCGAAGTCAAGGAAAGCAACCGCTCCCTCCCCGACGACGCGTACAACAACCAGACGCCAACCCCGTCCAACTTTGCCTTCAAGGGCACCGACGCGACGACCAAGGGCTATGAGTTGGAACTGTCCGGCGAAATCGCCCCCGGCTGGCAGTTGCAAGGTGGCTACACCCACAAAGTGGTGCGCGACGAGGCGGGTAAAAAAGTCTCGACCTTCGAACCCGAAGACCAGGTGAGCATGTACACGATCTACAAGCTCAAGGGCGAGTTGGACAAAGTCAGCGTCGGCGGTGGCCTGCGCTGGCAGAACACGGTGTGGCAGGAGATCTACAATGGCCCCAAAGGCACTACCGATAAATTCTCCCAGGAGTCCTATTGGGTGGTGGACTTGATGACGCGCTACCAATTCACCAAAAACCTGTCGACCACGCTGAACCTGAACAACGTGTTCGATAAGCACTACTACACCAACGTGGGCTTCTATAACTCCGCCATTTACGGCGCGCCGCGTCACTTCATGCTGACCACACGCTGGGATTTCTGATGACCTGACCCACACGGCCTATCCCAAGGTAGGCCGCTTTTGACGCCCTGCTTTGCCACTGTTAGTGTCCCGCCTCCCCCCACACGGAGTGCTTCACGGTGAAACTGGACATCTACCAAGTCGACGCCTTCAGCCAACATCCTTTCGGCGGCAACCCAGCCGCCGTGTGCCCGCTCACCGAGTGGCTGCCTGACGAGCAACTGCAAGACATCGCCGCCGAAAACAACCTCTCCGAAACCGCCTACTTCGTGCCCCGTGATGGGCGCTATGAATTGCGCTGGTTTACCCCCGAAGTCGAGGTGGACCTGTGTGGTCATGCCACGCTGGCGGCGGCATGGGTGCTGATCAATCAGTTGCCCGATGCCCCCGAAGTGCTGCGCTTTTCCACCCGCAGCGGCGAGCTGCGGGTGACACGCGATGGCGATGAGTTGGCGATGGATTTCCCGGCCAAGACGCCGCAGCCCTGTGAGCCGCCAGCCGGCATGTTGAGTGCCCTGGGGATCGAGCACGCCGAGGTATTCAGCACCGATGACTACATTGTGCTGGTGGACAACGAAGCCCAGGTCGCTGCGCTGACGCCGGATTTTGCGCGGCTCAAGGGCCTGCCTAAACGCGGAATCGCAGTGACCACCAAAGGCACGCACTTCGATTTCATTTCACGCTGGTTCGGCCCGAACGTGGGCGTCAATGAAGATCCCGTCACGGGCTCCGCGCACACCTCGCTGGCGCCGTTCTGGGCTGCACGCCTGGGCAAGTCGTACCTGACCGCAGAGCAAGGTGGCCAGCGCAAGGGTCAGTTGCGCTGCGAGCTACAAGGCGACCGGGTGATTATTTCCGGCAAGGCCGTGTTGTATATGCAAGGCGTGATTTACCTGTAAAACGCCCTTTCACGGTGAGCGCTCATGTTCCATGGGTGCAATGCGAGAAAGCGTCTTGCCGAAAGGCATGACGCTTTCTTCTACCGGATTCCACTCAAACCGTTTACCCGCGTTTCAGTCTAGAGGATTGGGTTTCTGATGCGCTGGTCTGCCAAGTCAATCGTCAGATCAGGGTGGGGTGGGCTGCTCCGCGTATCATTCAACCGCATTCGCAACGGCTTATCCGCATCAAGTCCATACTCCAGGTCGACGTTGACGTATTTTTGAGTGTGGCTGAGGGTCGCGTTGCTGGAAAAGCTAAGATTCGTCATGGCAGGTAACGACATCGCATGGGATTGGGTAGCGGTGTAGCTCATGCTCATGTTTTTAACTCGCAGATTGGTAGGATCGCTGAGTGCTTTTTTGATCAACTTCTCGGTACTTTCACCCGACAAGTAGCGATGCTCTATCGTGCGCAGTATCGCTGGCTTGAGCTCCATACCGACTCTCACCGACGTGCCTTCCCCACGTTGCAATTGATCTATGACCTGGGCAAATTGCGGGTCGTCCTTGAGCCACTGCTCAATGGATGCTTTGTTGGCAGGCGCGACATCGTCCAGCCAGTCATGCCGCCCGTTGTCACGCAAGCCAACGCGCGTGACAGAAGACTCGACCGAGGCCAGTTGGCGAAGCCCATTTTTCACATGAAGCTGCTGAGTGATCAACTTATCCAGCGACTGGCTGATAGCGTGATAGGTATCTGGCTTTGTGGCCAAAGGCGGATGTGTCGCCAGAAAATGCTGCAACACGGCCAACTGCTCATCCAGTGTGCCCCGTGGGTGCTCAATGGAGGCCAAGTCTCGTTTGAATTGCGGCGAATACTGAGACAAGCTGCGTTGAAGATCATCAACCTGAGACTGAGTCACCGGTTGCGGCGGCGTGAAAGAAAAACTGAAGGCCCGTGATTGCCCACGATCAAACTTCACCATGACCGATACTTCCGGCAAAGCAAACATTGCAGTCGCTGGCCCATCGGCCACCGCACGACCCAACGCCAGCGCATTCAAAGGGGCGAAGTTGGCGCCCACACCGCCCTGTCTCAGCCATTGTGCGCTGCTTCCTCCTCCCTGGCTGGTGCCCGTCGCTGAGCGTGTGGTGGATTGGCTCTTGTCCGCGTGCGCAAGGTTGAGGTTGCCCAACATCCCGATACCTGTGCGTATCACTGAGTCCAATTCGGCGATGTTCTCCTGCGGATTGTAGAGCAACCGCATTTGCGCAAGCACATCCAGATTAACGTCAGCGCTGACCTTCTCACTTTCGCCTGCCGAATGCTTTTCTCCAAGCGCAAGCAAGTCTTGGATGCCTCCGGACTGCCCTGTAAGAATCGACATCAGTTTGCCAAAATCCGCTTCCTTTACGTCAAACCCAATACTTGAACCACTACTTTTTGCAACCGCCGCCGTCAACTCCCCGGCAACCCTTAACCCAGGCCCGAACGCGTGCGCCCCCCTCCCAAGCGTCAGGCCAGAAGCCACTGAACCGGCCAACCGCCGCGTGTCGTCCATCGAGATCTCAACCCTGGCTCCCGTACCCGTGCGGCTGATGCTGACGCCATTGGTATGAGACTTGGAGGCGCCCAAAAAAAACTCTACGGGTGCCACAGGTTTTACCCCCGTGAGCATCAACCCCAGGCTTTTACCCTGAGTGCGGCTAGGGCTGAGAGTGTGGCCACTCTCCAGTTGCTGCACTTGTTGCGTCAATGCGTCACTGATGGAGGCATCAGCAGGTAATCCCAGCAGATTCGAAAGGTGCCAATGCAAGGCGATCCCGGCGTGCCGAGATCCTTGGCCAATAACTTGAAGTTGTCGTAAAGGGTTTCCGCCTGGTCGTAACTGACGATTTTCTGACTGGACAACTTATGCAACGGGCTCTCGTCAAAATCTTTGATGACCTCACTCAATGATGCTTCCAGGCGCTTCAGGGCACTGGGGCTATCGCCAGAGACTCTGTCGAGTTCCTCTGCCAGACCCACCAGTTTGCCAAGCGTGCTTGCATGATGAATCAGATCGCCCTCGATGAGGGCCGAACGGTGGCCGAGATCTCGCGTACGTTCTGGTTTCCATTGGGGCAATGTCAAATTCTGCCCTTCGAAGTTGGCCAACATCGACGCGGTGGTTTTTTCCGAAAAAGGTGAAACCCGTTTGAACGCCTCATACAGTCGATGCAGCGTTGACTCAGGGTTGACCACTGTCCGGCTCAGTGTAGGCCGCAGGTTAAGCGTCAGCCCATGCACATCCCCCAGAAGACGTGCGCTTGACTGACTGCTTTGCTCCACCCTGGTCAGCGCCTGGCTGATCTGTTTGGCCAACGCTTGCCGGGGCCCTCGCTCACTCAGAGCCGTAAGGCGTGCACACAGATCAGCAGCAACAGGCTTGGTCTTCGAGAGAGGCTCGAGCTGCTGGTGCAGTCGTTTGTCGTCCGCGTAGACGAGCGACATCCCCTTCCGGCCGTTCACCTTATGCTGAATATCCTTGCCTTTTTGAACGAGGGCTTCCAAGGGATGAAAGTGCGCTTTGATCCCTTGGAAAAAATTGCGTTTGAGGGGGATCCCTTCACGGGTTTGCCCCATCACATGACTGCTGACCGTCAGCGCACCGCCTGAAAGTCGTGCGCGTACTTGAGAGTCCGCCAAGGTATCGGCCAACAACGATACGGGTTGCACCGATTGCAACGGTCCCCATTGGAATGACGTGGGGGCCGCGTTGTCCAGTCGATGGAACTGTTTGTTCCAACCGCCAATCAAGTGTTTGTCAGCCCCCATCCGCAAAGACTCCAGGGGGTGACGCTGCGGCAACTCAACCTTGGTCCAGCTTTGCGCGCCCCCGGCACGGACTTGCCAGGCCTCGCGATCCAGCCTGAACAGCTCGTCACCCTGACTGTGTGCGTAGAGATTTGCTTCGTGATCCAGCGCCAGTGTTTTTACCGCAAGCAGCGGTGACAACTGTAACGGGGTAACCAGACCGTCCTGGTGAACCTTGAGTTCGTTGTCTTTATTGATAGTTACAAAATTGCGGCCGTCGGCTACCGCGAAACAGGTGATGGGGTTTTGATCGGTCCCCGCGAGTACTTCGTCCAGTGCCACTTGAGGCCGTGGTTTAGGAAGAGCCGCCAAGTCGTTGCTGGCACCTTCGAAAACCAGGTCACGCACTTTTTGGATGTCCACGGATTTCAGTTGCCCCTCTTGCAACACATATGCGCGGCCATCCAGACCACGTTCCAGGTGCTTGACGCCCCCTTGCGCAGCGTTGCGCCAGCGCTGCGCCCCCACGTCCCAGGCTAACAGTGCGCCTGAATCAAGCGCGACCTTGCCTCGCGCCCCAAGATCAACCGCTGCTGTCAACGCCTGTTGACTGGGCAAAGGCAGGCCTTTTTCGATGCCTTTGACCGAGACGTCACTGAGGTTCCACTGTGGATACAACACGGTGGCGTCCCCTAAGGGAACGCTATGCAATTGCTGACGAGCGTCGCGAACCTGAGCATTGAGCTGGCCTGCGTCATCATGAAAAAACCCTTCGACTCTGACGGCCCCCCTCAGTGCCTGTTCCAGTGATTCGACCGGATGCGCGGCCATCGGTAGCAGACCGCCCCGAGCCTGACGAACATCGGCGTGGACCAGTTCTCCGTCGGCGGTCGCACCATACAGAGTGCTGCCGGCCAGCCCGATCCGCAGGAGCGACACAGGTTCTCCAGCGGCACCAACGGGACGTAAAGTCGATTCACCGGCACCACGGATGTGCAAAGTCGACGCCCCCTGAACCTCGCTCAACACAACCGCGGCGCGCCCCGCTGTACTGCTGTCCAGAGCCCCCAGGGCCGTCTTCAACAACTGCCCCTCGCTGCTCAGCCCGATACGACTGTATGCACGGGTGTCGGCGTCAGGCAACCATGACAAAGTGGTCGGTTCAAACCGATGCAGGCGCCCACGGTCCAACCGGAATTGGTCTCCTTCGGCAGTCGTTTGCACACCACTGACGCTCCCCAAATGTGCGCGGCCGGGGCTCGCCACTGGCGATAGAGAACCTGCGCCGTCGGAAGGAACGGGCCGGCTGCTCTTGAGGACCGCCGCGACAGCCGGCGTAGACTGGATATGAAACAGATACTGCCGCTCATCCTTGAAACGCAGGGTGTTGCTGCCTGCTGTAGAGGGACCATCGGCGGTATAGTGCTTGTTTAACGCGTTAAGCTGCTGGGCGATATCACGGCCTATAGAGGTCATGTCAGGCCGCAGTTGCCCCTCATTGAGGCTGAGGTTGAACAACATTGAAGCGGGGTTCAGCGTTTGATAATGAGACGGTTGCATGACCGGCAATGTCGGCAGTCTGAGAGGGGTACTTTCGCGAGGGCTACGTCCTGACGAATGTTCGCCAAGGTGAAGCTGCGTATGGGTCAAAGTCTCTAGTTCTCTTCGCATAGCACCAACCTGGAATAGGCTAAAACATAGAGGCCTAGTGATCATTTACAACTATTGGTTCCAATCGCGCAGAACCGAAGTGGGCCAACAGGAAAACCAGATCATTTACACAATGAACGGAGTTCAGCACGTGTTTTCGATTTCCCGCCGTCGGTTGTCGGTTATCGCCGCAGCCCTGGCCCTTGTGGCCTGCCACACCCCAGTCAACGAACAACCACCGGCACCGGAGTTGGGCTCGGGCTATCGCACCGACCTGACCACGCAACACGCGCAACGGCATATGGCCGCCGCCGCCAACCCGCTGGCCGCCGAAGCCGGGCGAGAGATGTTGCTCCAAGGCGGTTCGGCGATTGATGCGGCGATCGCCATGCAGGCGGTGTTGACCTTGGTGGAGCCGCAATCCTCCGGCATCGGCGGCGGTGCGTTCATCATGCTGTGGGATGGGCAAAAGGTGCACGCCTATGACGGCCGCGAAACGGCACCGGCCGGGGCGACGCAGCGATTGTTCCTCAATGCCGACGGCACGCCGATGGCCTTCACCGACGCGCAGATCGGCGGGCGCTCGGTGGGCACGCCCGGTGTGTTGCGGGCCCTGGAAATGGCCCATAAGAAGACCGGCCACCTGCAATGGGCCAAGCTGTTTGAACCGGCGATTCGCTTGTCGGAGCAAGGCTTCACGATCTCACCGCGCTTGCACAGCCTGATCGCAGCAGACCGCTTTATGGCGCATTCGCCAGAGATGGCCGCCTACTTTCTGAATGCCGATGGCACGCCCAAAGCCGCCGGTACGCTGCTGAAAAACCCGGCGCTGGCCGCCGTGTTCAGGCGCATCGCCACAGAGGGGCCGGACGCGTTGTACCACGGGCCGATTGCCTATGAGATCGCCCGCAAAGTACAGAGCAATCGCAATCCTGGCAGCCTGTCCCAGACCGACCTCAAGACTTACGCGGTCAAGGAGCGTGAACCGCTGTGTACCGACTACAAACGCTGGAAAATCTGCGGCATGCCGCCGCCGTCGTCAGGTGGGATTGCAGTCGCGCAGATCCTCGGAACATTGCAGGCCCTGGAAGCCCGCGATCCGCGTCTGGCTATTGCACCGATGACGCCGATCAAGAGCGCCTCGCCTGCCGGGCTTGAGCCAATGCCCGAGGCCGTGCACCTGATCGCCGAAGCCGGTCGCCTGGCCTTCGCCGACCGCGCGCTGTATGTGGCTGATGCGGACTTTACGCCGGTGCCGGTCGCTGGCCTGGTCGCGCCGAACTACCTGGCCCAACGCGCCGCGTTGATCGGTGAACGCAGCATGGGGCATCGCCAAACCGGGCCAGCCTGCGGGCATTCAAGTGGCCTACGCGCCGGACCGCTCGCCGCTGCGCATCTCCACCTCGCAAGTGGTGGCCGTGGATGACTGGGGCGGCGCCGTGTCGATGACCACCACCGTGGAAGCCGCGTTTGGCGCACATGTGATGGTCCAGGGCTTTTTGCTCAACAACCAGATGACCGACTTTTCGTTCATCCCCGAAGAAAACGGCCAGCCCGTCGCCAACCGCGTGCAACCCGGCAAACGCCCGCGTTCGGCCATGGCGCCGACGCTGGTGTTCGACCGCCAAAGCGGTGAGCTGCTGGCCACGGTAGGTTCACCGGGCGGCTCGCAAATCATCGAATACGTGAGCAAATCCCTGGTGGCCATGCTCGATTGGCAGCTCGACCCACAGGCCGCCATCAACCTGCCCAACTTCGGCAGCCGCAATGGCGCTACCGAGTTGGAGGCCGGTTTGTTCAGCCCTGGCGTGAAGCAGGCGTTGAAGGACAAAGGCCATGCGCTGAGCGAGATTGATATGACCAGCGGCGTGCAGGCGATTGTTCGCACGCGGGATGCTCAGGGCAAGGTGTCGCTGAGCGGCGGCGCGGATCCTCGGCGTGAGGGTGAAGCCCTGGGGGATTGATGAACACACAGCCTCCCCTGTGGCGAGGCGTGGTAAGTCAGCGGCTGATCTTCAGCCCCTTGCGCCCCGCATGCCGCTCCAGCGCCAGCTCAATCAAGCGGCTTACCAGCTCGCTGTAGCTCATGCCCGCCGCCTGCCACAGCTTGGGGTACATGCTGATGCGGGTGAAGCCTGGCAGTGAGTTGATTTCATTGACCAGCACTTCCCCGCCTGCCGTAAGAAACACGTCGACGCGCGCCAGGCCCGAGCAGCCCAATACCTCAAACGCTTCGATGGCCAATTGGCGGATCCGCTCGCTGGCCTCGGGACTGATCACCGCCGGCACCACCACCTGGGCCGCCTGGTCGTCGATGTATTTGCTGTCGTAGGAATAGAAACCGCTGCTCACGACAATCTCGCCGCAACCGCTGGCGATGGGGTGCTCATTGCCGAGGACGGCACATTCGATTTCACGGCCTTGCACGGCCGATTCGACCAGCACTTTTTCATCAAAACCCAAGGCCAGCTCAACCGCCGCGTGGTATTCGGCTTCATTAGCCACTTTGCTCACGCCCACCGACGAACCCTGGTTGGCCGGTTTGACGAACATCGGCAGGCCGAGTTTATTCAGCGCCGTTTCGAAGGAAGTGCGCGCAGCGTTGCTGCGGGTCAGGGTAATGAACGGCGTCACCGCAATGCCGGCGTCGCGCAGCAGGCGCTTGCTGATGTCCTTGTCCATGCACACCGCCGAACCGAGCACGTCGGAGCCGACGAAAGGCAGGTCAGCCATGCGCAGCAGGCCTTGCAGGCAGCCATCTTCGCCGAGGGAGCCGTGGACGATGGGGAAGATCACATCAATGTGTGCCAGCAGGCCGTTGCCCGAGGTTTCCACCACTTGCTGGCTGGCTTTGCCGGGCACCACCGCCAGTTCGCGGTTGGATTGGTTGAGGGCGATGAGCGCCGGGTTTTCCTGGTTGATCAGGAAGTTCGAGGTGTCGTTGAGGTGCCAATGACCAGCCTTGTCGATGCCGATCAGGACGGGCTCGAAGCGCGAACGGTCCAGCGCATCGACGATATTGCGCGCCGACTGCAACGACACTTCGTGTTCAGCCGAACGGCCCCCAAAAATAATACCGACCCGCAGCTTGCTCATGACCCGACCTCACAAATAAACGTCAGGCTTCTTACCACGGGCCGTCAGCGATTTGCTACCAGATGTGCGCCGAACAACACGTAGCAACCGCCGGCAAAACGATCGAGCCATTTGCGTGAGCGACTGTAGAGACTGGCCATATGTGCACTGGAAAACACCAGCGCCACGCAGGAATACCAACTGAACGACAGGGTAGCCATGGTGATGACCGCCAGGGTCAGCAGCATCGGTGACGGTGACGGCGGCATGGTGGAGGCGAAGATGGTGGCGACGAACAATGCGGCCTTGGGATTGGACAGATTGCCCAATAACCCCAGGCGCCAGGCGGAAAACAGCGAACGTTGCGCATCTTCCGGCAACAGGTGACGGCCCATGGCCGGTGCCGAGCGCTTGAACAGTTTCAAACCCAGGTAAATCAGGTAGCAGCCGCCAATGATCTTGAACGCCAGGTACAACATGGGCGCAGCGGTAAACAGCGACTTGATGCCCAGGCCACCCGCCAGCCCCCACATGATGGTGCCGGTGGACACACCCGCGGAAGCCACCACGCCATGGCGGCGCGAACAGCTGGCAGCCAACTGTGCCGTGTTGAAAAAATTGGGCCCGGGTGTCACCACCGCCACCGTCCACAGCATGGCCAGCGAGGCCAGGGGCGCCACGTAGGCGGGGTTGAGAACTTCCATGCGGGCGCTCCATCAGGGCAATCACGAGCCAGCAGCATAGGCCGCCCCCGTCGCCTGCACAATCGTACAAGACCCCGGCAGACAGGCGATGCAGACTGAGTTAACGTAATTCCCTCTCTTTTTGTGACAAGCCACCATGGGCAAACCGACCCCCAACTTCGACTGGCTGCACCGCGCCCCGCACGCCAGCGGCCTGGACCGTATCGAGGCGTACTTTGCGGGCTTTGCGTTCGACCCCCATCGCCATGACACCTACGCCATCGGGCGAACCTTGTCGGGTGTGCAGAGCTTTCACTATCGCGGCGACATGATCCACAGCCTGCCCGGCACAACCATGGTGCTCCATCCCGATGAGACCCACGACGGCCACGCCGGCAGCGACGAGGGTTTCAAGTACCGGATGATTTACGTGGAGCCGTCGCTGATCCAGCAGATTCTCGGCGGCAAGCCGCTGCCGTTTATCCCCAGTGGTTTATCCACTGACCCAAGGCTGTTCCGCGCCAGCGAAGTGCTGCTGCAGAACCTTGATCACCCGATTGACCCGTTGCAGGAACAGGATGCGATGTTCGACCTGGCCCATGCACTGAGCAATGCCGCTGGGGCCATCGTCAGCCGCAAGGCCTTCGATTACGTGGCCGCCGAACGCGCCCGGGAGTTTATCCACAGCGCCCTGGGCCGCAGCATCACCCTGGATGAAATGGCCGACCACGCCGGCCGTGACCGCTGGGCGTTGTCGCGGGATTTTCGTGTGCTGTTCGGCACCAGCCCCTATCGCTACCTGACCATGCGCCGCCTGGACCTGGTGCGCAGCCTGCTGGCCCAAGGGCGTTCATTGGTCGATGCGGCCTTGACCGCCGGATTCACCGACCAGAGTCACATGACCCGGCAGTTTCGCAGTACCTACGGCATGCCGCCGTCGCGCTGGGTGAAGATGCTGGGGCGCTGAGTCAGCGACTTGAAATGCACGCCCACCCGCACATTTGCCTGATGTTGTTTCAGAGATCGGGTGCGCCCTTGGGTTTTAGGCTGACCGCTTGCAGTTGATCTCCGATCACCCGGAAGATAGCTTGTTTGCGAATTGCCCTACGGCGCTGACCACCTTCTGGGCGCCGTCCTGGATTTCCACGATCACAGTACCCGCCTCCGCCGCCAGGGCCAGGCCCTGCTCGGCTTGCAGGCGGCCGTCGGTCATCAGCGCCACGGCGTCGCGGGCCATGTCCTGGTTCTGACGCACCACGCCGACAATTTCCTCGGTGGCTTTGCTGGTACGTGACGCCAGTTGGCGCACCTCATCGGCCACTACCGCAAAACCGCGACCCTGCTCGCCGGCACGCGCCGCCTCGATGGCCGCGTTAAGCGCCAGCAAGTTGGTCTGCTCGGCGATGCCGCTGATGGTTTTGACGATGGTGCCGATGACTTGGGATTGCGCATTCAGCGCCTCGATGCCTTCACCGGCCTGTTGCATATGCGTGGCCAGGTCGCGCATCACCTCGACCGCCTGGGTCACCACCGTGGTGCCGCGCTGGGCGCTGCTGTCGGTTTGCAGCGAGGTGCTGTAAGCGATGTTCGCGGCGTCGGCCACCGTCTGTTCACGGTTGACCTGATCGGTGATCACCGTAGCGAACTTGACCACTTTGTACAGCCGCTCGTTGGCGTCCAGCACTGGGTTGTAGGTGGCTTCCAACCACACCACCTGGCCACGGCTGTCCACACGTTTGAAACGCGATGCGACGAACTCACCGTTGTTCAGTCGCTTCCAGAAGCTCTGGTATTCGTCGCTGTTGTATTCCTGCGGCTCACAGAACATACGGTGATGTTTGCCCTTGATCTGCGCCAGGCTGTACCCCATGCCGGCGAGAAAGCGATCGTTCGCGGTGAGCACATGGCCGCCCAGGTCGAACTCGATCACGGCGGTGGAGCGTACCAGCGCGGCGATCAGGTTTTCATGCTCGCGTGACGCTTCGATGGTGCGGGTAAGGTCGCTGGAGTAAATCGAAAAGTGCCTGACGCGCCCATCGGAACTGCGCACCGGCTGCACGATTGAGCGCAGCCACACTTCCTGGCCATTACCGCACATCAGCCGCACGGTCCCGGCGAAATGCTCGCCGCGCCGCAGGGCATTGTTGAAGCGCTGCTGGAACTGATCCCGGCGCACATGGACGGGCACCAAGTCTTCAATAGGGCGACCCACAATGTTGCTCGACTGATAGGACAGTTCCTGCAGGAAATTGGCATTCGCCCATTCCACCCGGCCATCGGCGTCCAGCGTCAGGCACAACATTTCGCTTTCCAGGCTCTCCTTGACCTGCTGCAAGCTGGACAATTCTTCGCGAAGAGCCGAAAGCTCCTGCTTCAAACGGGTGTTGAACATTAGGCACCGATGGTCAATTGGAGAGAGTGATCTGACCTGCATCGGCCCTGAGGGACTTTTCTGAAGCGTACTTCAGTGCCACACCGGACTCTTTTTTTTGACGCCATTAACCGCCGTTATTTCGACACACGCCCATGACTTGATACTCCAATGTATTAAGGGCTCCGCTGGAGTCTTCATAGGTCATGCGTGACGGCACCGGGTTACAGGCGCGGATCGGCGGCGTGACACTAACCACCTTGGCAATGTCCAGGTCCATGCCATAGCGATACACCTGCACCTGAGGCGCCGGCTTGCCCTGCTTTTCGGCATAGGCGGCCATGGCCTTTTCATTGCGCTCCATCATCAGGGCAAAGGTGCGATCACCGCCGTTTTCGGCCAGCGCTCCCAATGACAACGTTGCAATCAATACACCCAGGCCAATGCGATAAACGTTCATGGTTAATTCCTCGTCTGAAAGTTCAGTGCCGAGACTAACCACCCCACCCTGTCACGAGGTTCACCAGAACATTACTTATTTGTTAGATGCCGGTGAGTTTCCAGAATTGTAATGTTCAAGCCACCTGATCGTTATCCACGGTTTGCAACTATCAGCCCGGGCCAGATCAATAAGAACGCCCACCTCCATAAGAAGCTGATCACTGCCAATACCGAGGAGCGAAACATGCATATCCGTTATTACAGCCTTCCCCTTTCACTGTGCGCCGCGCTGCCCCTGGCCGCTGTGGCCGTGGAAGACAAGGCCGAAGGGTTTATCGAAGGCAGCAGCATCAATGTGCTCGCACGCAATTTTTACTTCAATCGGGACGACCGCAAGGGCCAGTCCAGCCCAACCGGCAATGGCTATTCCGAGGCCTGGGCCCAGGGATTGATCGGTAAATTCGAGTCCGGCTTTACCCAAGGCACCGTGGGGTTTGGCCTGGACGCGTTTGCCATGGTCGGCGTGAAGCTCGACTCGGGCACCGGTCGCAGCGGCGGCAAGGGCTCGTTCGGGGTCATGCCGGTGGACAGCAACAACCATCCCGAAGACAGCTACAGCAAAGTCGGCGGCGCAGCGAAACTGCGCGTATTGGACACGGTGATCAAGGCCGGCGACGTGTTCCCGCTCACACCGGTAGTGGCCTACGGCGATTCACGCGTATTGCCGGAAAGTTTTCGCGGCGTGACCTTACAGAACACCAGCCTGGAAGGGCTGACCTTGCAGGGCGGGCGCCTGGACGGCATGAGCCAACCGACCCAAAGCGGCATGAACAAAGGCTTCGCCACGTTTTACGCAGGCCCCGTCGACTCGCCCTGGATCGCCTATGGCGGCGGCGATTACCAGCTCAACAAACACCTCAGCCTGAGCCTGTACAGCAGCCGCCTCAAGGACGCGTGGAACCAGTATTACGCCGGCAGCGCCGCCAGTTACCCGCTGAGCGACGACGTCTCGTTGTTCGGTGACATCAACGTCTACAAGGCAGTGGACGAAGGTAAAAAACTGCTCGGTGAATTCGACAACACCATCTGGAGCGCCCGGCTCGGCGTGAAGGTCGGCGCCCACAGCCTGGCCGTTTCCCATCAACGCAACAACGGCAATGACGACTTCGACTACCTGCGCAACTCGGACTCGATCTTCCTCAACAACTCGATCCAGTACAGCGACTTCAACTCGCCCAAGGAACGCTCGTGGATGGTCCGCTATGACCTGGACATGCAAGCCTTCGGCATCCCCGGCCTGTCGTTCATGACCCGCTACGCCAAAGGCACCGGCGCCGATTACAGCAACGCCAACGCGGTGTACATGCGCCGCGACGGGGCCGGCGACCCGCTTACCGATCAACGCCGCTGGGAGCGCGATATCGAAGCCAAATATGTGGTGCAAAGTGGCAACTTGAAAGATCTATCCCTCAGGCTGCGCCAGGCCACCGTGCGTTCAAGTGCATTCGAGTCGGACCTGGAAGAAGTTCGCGTGATTGTCGAGTATCCGTTGGCCGTGCTTTAGGCGGTCCACTTACATTCACTTGCCAATGCCGTACATCTCTTAACAAGTTGAAGTCTGTCAGAACTGTAATATCGGCCTCACCTTCTCGTTAAGTTGCACTTTTTATACTGCACATCGAACACACTTCATCTCTGCAGCTTTTGTGTAGCTCCTTTGGAACAGAGATGAATTTTTACGCCCCGGTTGGGGCGTTTTTTTTGTGCGCGTATCCAGCGACGAATCGTCGCAGTAGCCTGACCTGCCTTGACCCTAAAGCTACTTCAGGCTTCAGAGTTTTCCTACAGATTCCTCAGAACTTCTATGAGGCCATCTCCTTTCGTTTCCTTGAAGGTAAATCCCCATGCGTATCCTTGTGGTTGAGGACGAGCAGAAAACCGCTGATTACTTGCAGCAAGGCCTGACCGAAAGCGGTTACGTCGTCGACTGCGCCGCCAGCGGCATCGACGGTCTGCACCTGGCCAGGCAAAACACTTATGAACTGGTGATCCTCGACGTCAACCTGCCCAACACCGATGGCTGGGACGTGTTGGAGCAACTGCGCCGCGAGGGCAACCAGCGCGTGATGATGCTGACCGCGCGCGGACGCCTGGCCGACAAGATCAAGGGCCTGGACATGGGCGCCGACGACTACCTGGTCAAACCCTTCGAATTTCCAGAGTTGCTCGCCCGCGTGCGCACCTTGCTGCGGCGCAGTGAACATATCCCGCTGCCGGAGGTGCTGCGCGTCTCGGACCTGGAGTTGGACCCGCGTCGGCATCGTGCCTATCGCGGCAACCGGCGCATCGACCTGACCACCAAGGAGTTCGCCCTGCTGCATGTGTTGATGCGCCAGACCGGCGAAGTGATGACCCGCACGCAGATCATTTCCCTGGTGTGGGACATGAACTTCGATTGCGACACCAATGTGGTGGAAGTTTCCATCAGCCGCCTGCGCGGCAAGGTCGATGACCAGAGCGAGGTCAAGTTGATCCATACCATTCGCGGCGTGGGTTACGTGCTGGAAGCGCGCCAATGAAGACCAGCAGCCTGTCGATGCGCCTGGGCCTGACGGTCAGCCTGATGGGCGCAGGGCTGGTGGTGCTGCTCGCGACCCTCGCCTACCTGGCCCTGACCCACGAGCTGGAAAACCTCGCACGCAAGGGCCTGGAAAACAAAATGGAGCAGTTGGAACACAGCCTGCGCCAGGACCTCAAACCCCACGACATCGCCGCCCGCCCCCACTCGTTGCTGGACCTGGTAATGGGCCACGACAACATTTACCTGACCATCACCGGTACCCAGCCTGACGCACCGGCGCTGCTCAGCGTGGGCGCCAAACCCCAGCAGCCGCTGTTGCTCGACGCACCCGCCGGCAAAACCCTGACCTACATAAATTGGGTGGATGGTCGCGACAATCGCATCCTCACCGCTACCCATGTGATGCCCTTGCGCGGTGGCGACTATGTGCGCGTATTGCTGTCGCTGGACCGCTCCGACGATGAAGCGTTGCTCAGCGCCTACCTACGCTCCACCGTGATCGCCGTGCCGTTGCTGTTGATCCTGATCGGCATGGGCGCCTGGTGGCTGGTGCAGCGCGGTTTGGCACCGCTGAAGCAGTTCAGCCATGTGGCGGCCCAGGTCACCACTCAGGACCTGACCCATCGCTTGTCCGTGGATAACCTGCCCAAGGAACTGGGCGAGTTGGCCCAGGGTTTCAACGTGATGCTCAATCGCCTGGATGCCGGAGTGCAGCAGCTGTCGCAATTCTCCGACGACCTGGCCCACGAACTGCGTGCGCCGTTGACCAATCTGATGGGCAAGGCCCAGGTGACCCTGTCTCGCGAGCGGCCTTCGGCAGACTACAAGGCCGGGCTGGAGTCCTGCACCGAGGAAATGGAGCGTCTGTCGCGCATCGTTTCCGACATGCTGTTTCTGGCCCAGGTCAGCCACCCGGCGGCACGCGCCGAGTTTGGGGCAGTATCGCTGGGTGACGAAGCGCAGCGGGTGATCGAACTGTTCGCCCTGAGTGCCGAGGACAAGCAAGTCACCCTGAGCCTGCGCGGCGACGCCTGGGTGACAGGGGATCGCCTGATGATCCAGCGCGCCATCTCTAACCTGTTATCCAACGCGATTCGGCATACACCAAGCGGCGCCAGCGTGTTGCTGCTGGTGGAAACCTACGACCAGAGCGTCGCGCTGTCGGTGGGCAAC
Organism: Pseudomonas cyclaminis; assembly: GCF_015163715.1. Lineage (GTDB taxonomy): Bacteria > Pseudomonadota > Gammaproteobacteria > Pseudomonadales > Pseudomonadaceae > Aquipseudomonas > Aquipseudomonas cyclaminis. The sequence continues at coordinate 228 of NZ_JADDUM010000027.1, read as the reverse complement.
CCCGGTCGCGGCATCGAAGCGCATCACCTGCCACATTTGTTCGAACGTTTCTACCGCGCCGACAGCAGCCGCACCCGCGCCGAAGGCGGCACCGGCCTGGGGCTGGCCATCGTGCAATCGATCATGCATTTGCATCAGGGGCACGCCGACGTCAGCAGCCAGCCCGGAGTTTTTACACGGTTCAGCCTGGTGTTTCCGCTTCCCTGACAGTTGTAGTGAGCGGGCTTG
>NZ_JADDUM010000269.1 GCF_015163715.1 Pseudomonas cyclaminis | reverse complement strand
GACGTGCTCGATCAGTTTGAAAGCCATCGGCAGCTCCTTGGCCGTGTCTATAGCTGATAGTTGAAGTGCTGGCAGTGCTTTAAATGTGGGAGGGGGCAAGCCCCTCCACATTGACCCGGTTTCTTCAGTTGGTTTTACAGTGTTTGCTAGCCCAGGTTCTTGCCCAGCAGGGCATGGTAGAGCTCACTGTCACCCAGTATCCCCACCACCTTGTTGTTGTCATGCAACACCAGCTTATTCCCCGTCTGGTAGCGAATCTGCAACGCATCGCGCATGCCGATATTCGAGTCCACCAGTGTCGGCACCCGGCCTAAACCTTCAACCGCTTGCCCCGGCGCCCAGTTCTGCAGGTTCATCACCACGCCATTCTGGCGAGCGCCCTGGATAGTGTTGCCTTCGGCCAGGTCCAGCCACGAGTCGCCGCCCGGATCAAGGCACACCGAACCGTTCACACGTTTGCAGTTGTCCAGCGTGCGCATCAGGCTGCGGCCGCACAGCACGTTCAGTGGGTTGGTATGGGCGACGAAGGTGCGCACATAGTCGTCCGCCGGGTTGAGTACGATCTCTTCCGGCACGCTGTACTGGATGATCTTGCCGTCTTTCATGATCGCGATGCGGCTGCCCAGCTTGAGCGCCTCGTCGAGGTCGTGACTCACGAACACGATGGTCTTGCTCAGCTTGCGTTGCAGCTCCAGCAACTCGTCCTGCAAACCCTGGCGGATCAGCGGGTCGAGGGCGGAGAAGGGTTCATCCATCAGCAGGATGTCGGCGTCCATCGCCAAGGCGCGGGCCAGGCCGACGCGCTGTTGCATGCCGCCCGACAGCTCGTCCGGTTTCTTGTTGCGCCACTGGGTCAAGCCCACCAGCTCAAGTTTCTCGTCCACCAGCTTGCGCCGTTCTTTCTCGGGGCGGCCCTGCATTTCCAGGCCGAAGCTGATGTTTTCGCGCACGGTCAGCCACGGCATCAGGGCGAACTTCTGGAACACCATGGCGATGCGCTTGGTGCGCATCATTTTCAGCTCGGCCGGGGTGCAGGAGGCGATGTCGATCTGGCGACCTTCATGCTCTACAAACAGCTGTCCACGGCTGACGGTGTTGAGGCCGTTGATGCAGCGCAGCAGGCTCGACTTGCCGGAGCCCGACAGGCCCATCAGCACGCAGATTTCGCCTTTCTGCACATCCAGGCTGGCTTTTTCCACGCCGACGATCTGCCCGGTCTTTTTCAGGATCTCGTTACGGCTCATGCCCTGGTCCAGCAGCTTGAGGGCTTCGCGTGGGTCTTTGGAGAAGATCACATCGACATTGTCGAATCGGATAATGCTCATGCATCACCCCCTACTTTGGCGTCGGGTTGTTTGCAGATGCGGTCGAGCATGATGGCCAGCAACACGATTGCCAGGCCCGCTTCAAAGCCCAGGGCGATGTCGGCGGTGTTCAGCGCGTTGACCACTGGCTTGCCGAGGCCATCGGCGCCGACCAGCGCGGCGATCACCACCATCGACAGCGACAGCATGATGCATTGGGTAATGCCGGCGGCAATGCTCGGCATGGCGTGGGGCAGTTCAATGCGCGAGAGCAACTGACGGCGCGAGCAGCCAAAGGCCTTGCCGGCGTCCATCAACTCTTGCGGTACATCACGGATACCCAGGTAGGTCAGGCGGATCGGCGCGGCAATCGCGAAGACCACCGTGGAGATCAACCCAGGCACCACACCCAGCCCGAAGAGGGTCAGGGTAGGGATGAGGTAGACGAAGGTCGGTACGGTCTGCATCAGATCGAGCACCGGCCGCATCATGGTGTAGAACATCGGTTTGTGCGCGGCAACAATGCCCAGCGGCACGCCGATGACCACGCAGACCAGGGTGGCGAACAGCACCTGCGCCAGGGTCTCCATGGTTTCCTGCCAGTACCCCAGGTTGAGGATCAGCAGGAAGGAGGCAATGACAAAAACAGTCAGTCCCCATTTACGTTGAATAAAGTGAGCCAGCAGCGCAATCAGACCGATCAATGCCAGCGGATTGAACCAGGTCAGCGCAAACGTCACGCCGTGGATCATCGTTTCCAGTGTCGATGCGATTGCGTCGAAGTAGTTGGCGCCGTGTTGGGTCAACCATTCGACGAAGGCAGCGATGTACTGGCCTAGTGGGATTTTCTGTTCAGTCAGCATGGTAGTGAATGTCCACATGCGAAGAGGGAAACATCCCGGGGCAGCGCACCGCCCCAGGGACAACGGCGTTACTTATTTGTCGAGGTATGCTTTTACGGCAGCAAGGCCAGGTTGGCCGTCAACGGTGGTGACACCGGCGAGCCAGGTGTCGAGGACTTGCGGGTTCTTCTTCAGCCAGGCCTTGGCCGCTGCATCGGGCTTCATCTTGTCGTCCAGGACGTTACCCATCAGGGTGCTTTCCATGTTCAAGGTGAACGACAGGTTTTTCAGCAGTTGGCCAACGTTGCTGCATTCCTGGGTGTAGCCCTTGCGGACGTTGGTGTAGATGGTGGCCTGGCCGTAGTTGGGGCCGAACGAATCGTCACCCCCGGTCAGGTACTTCATCTTGAAGCGGGTGTTCATCGGGTGCGGTTCCCAGCCGAGGAACACGATGGCCTGGTCGCGCTTGGAGGCGCGCTCAACCTGGGAAAGCATGCCGGCTTCGCTGGACTCGACCACTTTGAAACCGGCGGTCTTGAGGCCGAAGGCGTCTTTGTCGATCAGGGTCTGGATGGTGCGGTTGCCGTCGTTACCCGGCTCGATGCCATAGATCTTGCCGCCCAGCTCTTCCTTGAATTTGGCGATGTCGGCGAAGTCTTTCAGGCCGTTGTCGTACAGCGCCTGCGGGACCGCCAAGGTGTATTTGGCGTTCTCCAGGTTGGCGCGCACGGTTTCCACGGTGCCGGCATCGCGGTACTGCTTGATGTCGTTTTCCATGGTCGGCATCCAGTTGCCGAGGAAGATGTCCATGTTCTTGCCGTCGGCCAGGGACTTGTAAGTCACCGGTACCGAAATCATCGTGGTGCGCGGCTTGTAGCCCAGGCCCTTGAGGACTTCGCTGGTGGTCGCGGTAGTGACGGTGATGTCGGTCCAGCCGACATCGGAGAAGTTGACGGTCTTGCACTGTTCCGGTTCTGCAGCGTGCGCCATGACGGGAAGACTCAGCATGGCGGCCAACAACAACGAGGGTGAACCTTTCATCTGGGTAGACTCCTGTGTTTTTTCTGGCGGCCTTCGCCGCGCTTTATAAGTGTTGCGGTTGGAGCGTGCGACAACGGCTCTGCCACGGTGCCTTGCAAACGAGTCGAGACTGATCATGTACCAGTGAAAATCTGACGCCTACAGGGGGCGTCGTATCCAGTACAGGGAGGGTCGTATCCAGTGTCGGTGACGTCGCTTACAGGTTTTTCCCAAGGTAAAACCGCAGTTTTTGCCCATCTGCACCGCTGAAAACGGCCAAAACGGGTGTTCGCACGCGGGCGACGCTGGTGAGCATGGGTGCGTCGGTGTGAGACGCCGTGACGGCAGATAAAACCTTGATGATGCCGCCATCTGGGCGATCTGAGCGTAGCAGCTCGTTCAAGCCCGGCCCGTGCTTATCGAGGAGTTTCACGTTAATGGCTATCAGCGTTTTCGACCTGTTCAAGATCGGCATCGGGCCTTCGAGTTCTCACACCGTCGGCCCCATGCGCGCCGCGGCGTTGTTCGTCCAGGCACTGCGTGAACGTGAATTGTTGGAACAAGTACGGCGCGTCGAAGTTCAGCTCTACGGCTCGTTATCGGCTACCGGCATCGGCCACGGCAGCGACACCGCCACAATCATGGGCCTGATGGGCGAATGGCCGGACGCGATCGATCCGGCGCAAATCGGCGTGCGCATCCACACCCTGCGCGAAACCGACACCCTGCTGCTGGACGGGCGTTTGCCGGTGCCGTTTGTATGGGCGCGGGACATGCGCCTGCTCGACGAAAACCTGCCCTTTCACCCCAACGCCATGACCTTGGTGGTGTCCGGCGATGACGGCGAGTTGTACCGCGACACTTATTACTCGGTCGGCGGCGGTTTTGTGGTGGACGAAGCCCAGGCGCAAAGCGGCGTGGCGGACATGGACCGCACCGTGCTGCCCTATGATTTTTCCAGCGCGGTGGAGCTGTTGCAGCTGTGCAAGACCCACAACCTGCGCGTCGCCCAATTGATGATGGACAATGAAAAGGTCTGGCGCTCCGAAGAAGAAATCCGCAGCGGCCTGATGAAACTCTGGCGCGCCATGCAGGACTGCGTGGAACAGGGCCTCAAGCACGAAGGCATCCTGCCTGGGGGCCTCAATGTGCGTCGCCGTGCGGCCAAGTTGCACCGCAGCTTGCAGGAGCTGGGCAAACCCAATGTGATCGGCTCGACCTTGAGCGCCATGGAGTGGGTCAACCTGTTTGCCCTGGCGGTCAACGAAGAAAACGCTGCCGGTGGTCGCATGGTCACCGCCCCCACCAACGGCGCGGCGGGGATTATTCCGGCCGTGCTGCACTACTTCATGAAATTCAGCGACGAAGTCACCGAAGCCAATGTGGTCGACTACCTGCTCAGCGCGGCGGCCGTGGGGATTCTGTGCAAGAAGAACGCTTCGATATCCGGCGCCGAAGTCGGCTGCCAGGGTGAAGTGGGTTCCGCGTGTGCCATGGCCGCAGCCGGACTGGCCGAGATCCTCGGCGCCACGCCGGAACAACTGTGCAACGCCGCCGAAATCGGCCTGGAGCACAACCTCGGCCTGACCTGCGACCCGGTGGGCGGCCTGGTGCAAGTCCCGTGCATCGAGCGCAACGCGATTGCGGCGGTGAAAGCGATCAACGCGGCGCAAATGGCCTTGCGTGGCGATGGGCAGCACTTTATCTCCCTGGACCGGGTGATCCGCACCATGCGCGATACCGGCGCGGACATGCATGACAAGTACAAAGAGACATCGCGCGGTGGCTTGGCGGTCAGCGCGGTGGAGTGCTGAGACCGAGTCGCCTGCATCGGGGGCAAGCCCCCTCCCACATTTTGATGTGTGAACGGTCAAGTGTGGGAGGGGGCCTGCCCTAATGCCGGTCAGTTAAGAAGTCGCAAGGGTAAAAAGTAACCTGTGGTGAGCGGGCTTGCCCCCGATAGCGGCAGTTCAAACAACGCTGCTCATAAAGTGAACACCAGCATCCCAACGCGCCACCTTTTAGCGCGTCGCAAACAGATAAGTAGCCAGCGAACGATTTCCCCCTCGACCACCCGTCACCTGCGCGTGCGGTGACAGACTTCTCCTACGCCCTCAAAGCGCCTTCCCACAAGCT
>NZ_JADDUM010000268.1 GCF_015163715.1 Pseudomonas cyclaminis | reverse complement strand
CCTCCCACACTTAAACCGAGTACATCCGATCAATAATAAGAAACCGGAGAACAACTCATGTCTTTAAGCGTGTTCGACCTGTTCAAGATTGGCATCGGCCCCTCCAGTTCCCACACCGTCGGCCCGATGCGCGCCGCCGCCCGATTCGTCGAAGGCCTCAAGCGCGACAACCTGCTGACCACCACCTGCAGCATCAAGGTGGAACTTTATGGTTCCCTCGGCGCCACCGGCAAAGGCCACGGCAGCGACAAAGCCGTGCTGCTGGGCCTCGAAGGCGAACACCCGGACACCGTAAACACGGAAACCGTGGCCGCCCGCCTGGCGCAGATGCGCAAGGACGGCCGCCTGAACCTGCTCGGCGAACACAGCATTGCGTTCAACGAGAAAGAACACCTGGCGATGATTCGCAAACCCCTCGCCTACCACCCCAACGGCATGATTTTCCGTGCCTTCGACGCCGCCAACATCCAGATCCGCAGCCGCGAGTACTACTCGGTGGGCGGCGGTTTTGTGGTGGATGAAGACGCCGCCGGCGCCGACCGGATTGTCGAGGATGCCACGCCGCTGACCTTCCCTTTCAAGCACGCCAAGGACTTGCTCGGCCATTGCGCCACCTACGGCCTGTCCATCAGCCAGGTGATGCTGACCAATGAAAGTGCCTGGCGCCCGGAAGCCGAAACCCGCGCCGGCTTGCTGAAGATCTGGCAGGTGATGCAGGACTGCGTCGACGCAGGTTGTCGCAATGAAGGGATCCTGCCCGGCGGTTTGAAGGTAAAACGCCGCGCTGCCGCGCTGCATCGCCAACTGTGCAAGCATCCGGAATCGGCGCTGCGCGATCCTTTGTCAGTGCTCGATTGGGTCAACCTGTACGCGCTGGCGGTCAACGAAGAAAACGCCAATGGCGGGCGCGTGGTCACGGCGCCCACCAACGGTGCGGCCGGGATCATTCCGGCGGTGCTGCATTACTACATGCGCTTTATCCCGGGCGCGAACGAAGACGGCGTGGTGCGCTTCCTGCTCACCGCCGCCGCCATCGGGATTTTGTACAAGGAAAATGCGTCGATCTCCGGGGCTGAAGTCGGTTGCCAGGGCGAAGTCGGCGTAGCGTGCTCCATGGCCGCAGGCGCTTTGTGCGAAGTGTTGGGCGGCAGCGTGTCCCAAGTGGAAAACGCTGCGAGATCGGCATGGAACACAACCTCGGCCTGACCTGCGACCCGATTGGCGGATTGGTGCAGGTGCCGTGCATCGAGCGCAATGCCATGGGCTCGGTGAAAGCCATCAATGCTGTGCGCATGGCCTTGCGCGGCGACGGGCAACATTTCGTCTCGCTCGATAAGGTCATCCGCACCATGCGCCAGACCGGCGCCGATATGAAAAGCAAATACAAGGAAACCGCCCGTGGCGGTTTGGCGGTCAACATTATCGAGTGCTGACGCCCAAGGCGCGGCAGCACGTTTTTCAGGAGCTGAATATGTCCACCGAAACCCTGTTGAAAACCCCATTGCACGCCCTGCACATCGAATTGGGGGCGCGTATGGTGCCCTTCGCCGGCTATGACATGCCGGTGCAATACCCGTTGGGCGTAATGAAGGAACACCTGCACACCCGTGAACAGGCCGGGTTATTTGACGTGTCCCACATGGGCCAGATCCGCCTGACCGGCGCCAATGCTGCCAAGGCCCTGGAAACCCTGGTGCCGGTCGACATCATTGACCTGCCGGTGGGCATGCAGCGCTACGCGATGTTCACCAACGAGCAAGGTGGCATCCTCGACGACTTGATGGTCGCCAACCTGGGCAATGACGAACTGTTCCTAGTGGTCAACGCTGCCTGCAAGGACCAGGACCTGGCGCACCTGCGCAAACATATTGGCGATCAGTGCACCATCGAGCCGCTGTTCGAAGAACGCGCCCTGCTCGCCCTGCAAGGCCCGGCGGCAGTGAAGGTGCTGGCGCGCCTGGCGCCGGAAGTGACCAGGATGACCTTTATGCAGTTCGCCTCCCTGCGCCTGCTGGGCGTGGACTGCTACGTCAGCCGCTCCGGTTATACCGGTGAAGACGGCTTTGAAATCTCCGTGCCTGCCGCCAATGCCGAAAGCCTGGCACGCAGCCTGTTGGCCGAAAGCGAAGTGCAGGCCATCGGCCTGGGCGCCCGCGACTCCCTGCGCCTGGAAGCCGGGCTGTGCCTTTACGGCCATGACATGAACACCGAGACCACGCCGATTGAAGCCAGCCTGCTGTGGGCAATCTCCAAGGCCCGTCGCGCCGACGGCCCGCGTGCCGGCGGCTTCCCGGGCGCCGACCAGATCTTCACCCAGCAGCAGGCCGGCGTGAGCCGCAAGCGTGTCGGCCTGTTACCCCAGGAGCGCACCCCGGTACGCGAAGGCGCCGAGATTGTCGACGCGCATGGCACTGTGATCGGTAGCGTCTGCAGCGGCGGCTTTGGCCCAAGCCTCGGCGGTCCGTTGGCCATGGGTTACCTGGACAGCGCGTTTATCGCACTGGATACCGAAGTCTCCGCGTTGGTGCGTGGGAAAAAGGTGCCACTTCGTGTAAGTAAAATGCCATTCGTGCCACAGCGTTACTACCGTGGTTGATTGACTGTTCCTATAAGTAACGCGGTTGCGTTAACGTGCACTAATCTGTAACGCAACCGCCATAAAACAGTGCATTCACGATAGACATTGTTAGAGGCAAACACCTATAACAAGTGAACAAATCTATCGAATAAGTCCGTTCCACATTATTCATCGAAGTGTCATGAGGCCGAGTAAAACCTGGGGTTTTTCGGGGCTTGTCTTTTCGCTGTTAGTTGGCGTAGAGTTTGCCCACTGTGTTTGCATGGGTCGCTTGGAACCTGGACCTGGGCAGTAGCTGAAGTAGTTGTGCTACAACCCGTTCGACGTCTCTTACTTTCCTGCAACCCAGCCCAGTACTCTTTCATGTGAAAGGGGCTGTCATTAATTTTTAGCGTCAAGGAAATAAGAAAATGGCTGATCGTCAGAGCGGTACCGTCAAGTGGTTTAACGACGAAAAAGGGTTTGGTTTTATCACTCCAGAAAGCGGTCCGGATCTGTTCGTGCATTTCCGCGCTATTCAGGGCAACGGTTTCAAGAGCCTTAAAGAAGGCCAGAAAGTAACGTTCGTTGCAGTGCAGGGCCAAAAAGGCATGCAGGCTGACGAAGTTCAAGCAGAAGGTTGATCCTTCCTGCGACAAAAAGCCCCTGACATGACATCAGGGGCTTTTTTATGGGCGCGATTCCGTAAAATGCGTTTTTTCCTCAGAGAGTCCTGCCATGTCCAAACCCCTGCTGAGCCCCCAAGGCGAATTCCCCGCCGTTGGCCTGGGCCGTCGCCTGGCAGCGATGTTCTATGACTTCCTGTTGTGCACCGCCCTGCTGATCGTCACGGCGTTTATCTACAAGCTGGTGTGGATGGCGTTCCTGGGCGAAGCCCGGATGCGTACCCTCACCGAGTCCGGCGCCTGGATGGGGACCCGCTGTTGTCGACGATTCTGTTCTTTGTGCTGTTCGGCTTCTTCGCCAAGTTCTGGACCCATTCCGGGCAGACCCTGGGCATGCAGGTATGGGGCGTGCGTGTACAGAACGCCGACGGCTCGCGCATCAGCCTGTGGCAGGCGCTGTTGCGCTTTGTGGTATCGATTGCGTCGTGGTTGTGCGTGGGGCTGGGGTTTATCTGGTCGGTGTTTGATAAGCGCAAACGCAGCTGGCATGACATTTATTCGGACACGCAGCTGGTGCGGATTCCGAAGCAGAAAAAGTAACCCCAGGAACACTGAAGATCCAAATGTGAGGCTGCCCCCCGATGGCAGTGGTTCAGTCAATGCACCTGTGA
>NZ_JADDUM010000267.1 GCF_015163715.1 Pseudomonas cyclaminis | reverse complement strand
CCCTCCCACATCTGTATTACGAGACCAGGCTCGCCTTGACCAGCTTGGCCTGCTCATCAGCGTGGTACGAGGAACGTACCAGCGGGCCGGAGGCGACGTTCTTGAAGCCCATCTTGTAGCCTTCCTCCGCGAACCAAGCGAAGACGTCCGGGTGCACGAAACGCTGTACCGGCAAGTGGCTGCGCGACGGTTGCAGGTACTGGCCCAGGGTCAGCATGTCGATGTCGTGTTCGCGCATGCGCTTCATGACTTCGATGACTTCTTCGTCGGTTTCGCCCAGGCCCAGCATCAGGCCGGATTTGGTCGGGATGTGCGGCATCATCTGCTTGAATTTCTGCAGCAGGGTCAGCGACCACTGGTAGTCCGAACCTGGACGCGCAGCCTTGTACAGGCGTGGCACGGTTTCCAGGTTGTGGTTGAACACATCCGGTGGCTCGGCGGCGGTGATTTCCAGCGCCACGTCCATCCGGCCACGGTAGTCCGGAACCAGGGTTTCGAGCATCACGTTCGGCGACAGTTTGCGGATTTCGCGGATGCAGTCGGCAAAGTGCTGGGCGCCGCCGTCACGCAGGTCGTCGCGGTCTACCGAGGTGATCACGACATATTTGAGTTTCAGGTCGGCGATGGCGATGGCCAGGCTTTCCGGCTCGTTGACGTCCAGTGGCTTCGGACGGCCGTGGCCGACGTCGCAGAACGGGCAACGACGGGTGCAGATGTCACCCATGATCATGAAGGTAGCGGTGCCACCAGAGAAGCACTCACCCAGGTTCGGGCAGGACGCTTCTTCGCACACGCTGTGCAGCTTGTGTTTGCGCAGCAGGGCCTTAATACGGTCGACTTCCGGCGAAACCGGGATGCGCACGCGAATCCAGTCGGGTTTCTTCGGCAGTTCGGTGGTCGGAATGATCTTCACCGGGATGCGTGCAACCTTCTCGGCGCCGCGCAGCTTGACGCCGGCTTCCACCTTGGCACGCGGGGCCGGGGCCGGACGCTCGGTAATGTCCAGCGTCGGGATCATGGTTTGCACTGCATCAGTAGTCATAATCAGTCGATTCCGCCCGTAAGGGTCGTCTGCTCAGCATAGTCGAGGTGTTTGACGAGCTGCGCGCGCAGCCGGGCACTTACCTCGGCAAATTTAATCGGTGTGGCGTGTTCGCTCAGTTGGGTCATCGCCAACCCGGCATAGCCGCACGGGTTGATCCGCCGAAACGGCGCCAGGTCCATGTCCACGTTCAAGGCCAGGCCATGAAAGGAACATCCGTGACGAATCCGCAGCCCCAGGGAGGCGATTTTCGCGCCGTCCACATACACGCCAGGAGCATCAGGCTTGGCCGCAGCGGTCACGCCATAACTGGCCAGCAGCTCGATCAGGCAAGCCTCTATACGGCTGACCAGATCGCGCACGCCAAATCCCAGCTTGCGCACATCCAGCAATAGATAAGCGACCAGTTGACCGGGCCCATGGTAAGTCACTTGGCCACCTCGGTCGACCTGCACCACCGGAATATCTCCCGGCAGCAGCAAATGCTCGGCCTTGCCGGCCTGGCCCTGGGTGAACACCGGCGGGTGCTCCACCAGCCAGACCTCATCGGGGGCCGAGGTGCCGCGCTCATTGGTGAACCGCTGCATGGCGTGCCAGACAGGCTCGTAGGCCATCTGGCCGAGCTCGCGAAAGCCCAGGACCTGTGGCATCACAGCACCATGTGCACGAAGCCGGTGGCCCGCAGTTCACTGTTGATGTTGTAGAGCTGGTCCTGATCCGTGGCAACGATGTGCAACTGGATCGTGGTGTATTTGCCGGTGGAGCTTTGGCGCTCATCCACGCGGTTGTCGTTGATCGTCGCGTACTTGGCAACGATCTCGATAATTTTGTCCTTGCGGCCCACACCCGTGTCGCTGATCACCTTGATCGGGTAATCGATCACCGGGAATTCGATCTTGGGTGCCTTTACTTCGGTATCGGTCATGGCGTAACGGCCTCGTAAGCGGTAAGCCGTGGCGACAGCAAAGCCCCGCGTCGGATCAACGCGGGGCTTTGCAGGTGCACACAATCAGTTGAACAAGCCGTAGAAGAATAGACGGATGCTATCCCACACGCGGCGGAAGATACCACCTTCGTCGACAGCGTCCAGCGCGATCAGGTCGGCGCTGTGCACCACCTTGTCGTCCAGTTTCACTTCGACTTTACCGATCACGTCACCCTTGGCGATTGGAGCAACCAATTGCGGGTTCATGGTCATGCTGGCAGCGAGCTTTTTCAGCTGGCCTTTAGGCATGGTCAGGGTCAGGTCTTCAGCCAGGCCGGCCTTGACCTGGGAAGTCGCGCCCTTCCAGACCGGCGCGGTCGCCAGTTCAGCACCCTTCTGGTAGAAGGTCTGGGTTTCGAAGAAGCGGAAACCGTAGGTCAGCAGTTTTTGCGTCTCGGCCGCACGGGCCTGCTCACTGTTGGTACCGAACACGACGGCGATCAGGCGCTGGCCATCACGTACGGCGGACGACACCATGCAGTAGCCGGCTTCGTCGGTGTGGCCGGTTTTCAGGCCATCGACGGTCTTGTCGCGCCACAGCAGCAGGTTGCGGTTAGGCTGCTTGATGTTGTTCCAGAAGAATTCCTTCTGGGAGTAGATCGCGTAGTGCACCGGGTCGACACGAATGATCGCGCGCGCCAGGATCGCCATGTCGTGAGCCGACGAGTAGTGCTCCGGGTTCGGCAGGCCGGTCGGGTTCATGAAGTGGCTGTTGGTCATGCCCAGGTCGGCCACGGTTTTGTTCATCATGTCGGCGAACGCGTCTTCGCTGCCGGCGATGTGCTCGGCCAAGGCTACGCTGGCGTCGTTACCGGACTGGATGATGATGCCGTGCAGCAGGTCGCTCACGGTGACTTGCGAGCCCACCTTGATGAACATGCGCGAGCCGCCGGTACGCCAGGCGTTTTCGCTGACGGTCACCGGGTCGTTCTCACCGATCTGGCCGCGACGGATTTCCAGGGTCGCGATATAGGCGGTCATCAACTTGGTCAGGCTGGCCGGTGGCAGGCGTTGGTCACCGTTGCTCTCGACCAGCACGTTGCCGCTGGCAGCGTCCATCAGGACCCAGGCCTTGGCGGCCAGTTGCGGTGAAGCCGGCACCATTTCAACCGCCCAGGCGGCCGGGGTGATGATCAGCGAGATAAGCAGGCACGTGCGTTTGGCTAAGGTGGTGATGTTCATCCGTCTCTCGAAATTGCTTATGGAAACTTGCCCTCGCGGGCAAAACTTATTCAGACAGCCCGCTACCAGACTGTCACGTGTTCGGTTGCCCGCTCACCCCTTGCCCCTGGGTTTTTATTGTTCAACGAGCCAACAACCACGGCCCACACCCGCGTACGGGCCTGAGCCATCAATCCTTTGTTACTCGGCGGTGACCACGCTGGGTTGTCCCAGGTTGGCCAGGCGCACGCTGTTCTGTACTTGCGCCACTTCGCTCGGGGAGCCGATCGGGCCCATGCGCACGCGGTGCAGGGTCTGCTGGTTACGCACGATGGAGCTGATAAAGACCGGTGCGTTGACCATGCCGCTGAGCTTGGACCTTAACAGTTCTGCCGCATCCGGGTTGGCGAAAGCGCCCACCTGCAGGTATTGCCCGCCGACGACCGAGGCGCCTGGCGCTGCATGGGGCACGACCACCGTGTCCGGCGCGTGCTGCTGCGGGGGCGGTGTCCACTGTTCGATCTTGCCGGTGGAAGCCGTCACTTGCGGCTGTGCACTCTGCGGCTCGTTGAGCATCAACGGCGCAGGCTTGCCACGTTGGGCCCAGTATTGCGCGGGGTCGATGCCTTCGACCTTGACCCGTGCGGTGCCGGTTTCGGCATAGCCGAGCTTTTTCGCGGCCGCGTAGGACAAGTCGATGATGCGGTCCGAATAGAACGGCCCACGGTCGTTGACCCGCAGGATCACCGTGCGATTGTTGTCCAGGTTGGTCACCCGTACATAGCTGGGCAGCGGCAAGGTTTTATGCGCTGCGCTCATGCCATACAGGTCATAGACCTCGCCGTTGGCCGTGTTCTGGCCATGGAACTTGGTGCCGTACCAGGACGCCGTGCCCGATTGCACGTAGGTCTTGGATTCCTGTAGCGGAAAGTAGGATTTACCCAGCACGGTGTAGGGGTTGGCCTTGTACGGGCCGGTGTGCAGGGTGGGTGTGGCGTCCGGGATTTTCGACACGTCGACATCCCACCACGGCGCGCCGTCTTTGTGGGCGCGGTTGATGTCCAGGCCCGGCTGGGAACGCACGGCGGTGCCGCCGGGCTTCTGGGTTGCCGGGCCACGGCTGGTGGAACAACTGACGACCAGCAGGGACAACGCGGCGAACGCCACCAGCTTGAGCGGTTGATTGAACGGCGATGCCCGCATTACTTGTTGCCCCGTGCTTGGACCAGCATGTCTGACAGCTGATGCACGGCCATGGCGTACATCACACTGCGGTTATAACGCGTGATTGCGTAGAAATTCTTCAGGCCCATCCAGTATTCAGGGCCATTTTCGCCTTCCAGGCGGAACGCCGTGACCGGCATGTCATCGCGTGGCGCATTCTGACTCGACCAGCCCAGCGCCCGCAACTCCCCGACCGTCTTGGCGGGCTCGATGCCCTGGGTGAGGCCTTCATCGGCACGCTCCCCGCTGACATCGGCGCGGATCACCACCGGCTCGCCACCCACCCAGCCGTGGCGCTTGAAGTAGCTGGCCACGCTGCCGATGGCGTCGTCGGGATTGCTCCAGATATTGATGTGGCCGTCGCCGTCGAAATCCACGGCGTAGGCGCGGAAGCTGCTCGGCATGAACTGCGGCAAGCCCATCGCCCCGGCGTAGGAGCCCTTGAGGGTCAGCGGATCGACCTGCTCTTCACGGGCCAGCAGCAGGAATTCGCGCAGTTCCTTGCGGAAGAAGTCGGCGCGGGGCGGGTAATCGAAGCCCAGGGTCGACAAGGCGTCGATCACCCGGTAGCTGCCGGTATTACGCCCGTAAAAGGTTTCAATGCCGATGATCGCGACAATCACCTGGGCCGGCACGCCATATTCCTGCTCGGCGCGGGCCAGCACGGCTTCATGCTGGCGCCAGAAATCCACACCACGTGCCACGCGGGCGTCGGTGAGGAACATCGGGCGATATTCCTTCCACTGCTTCACACGTTCGGCGGGGCGGGAGATGGCGTCGAGGATCGCCTGCTTTTTCTGGGCTTCGCGGAACACGCCCATCAGTTGTTCACCGGCGAAACCGTAGTCGCGGGTCATCTCACCGACAAATTCGGCGACCTGGGGTGAACCATCGTAGTCACCGGCCTGCGCCTCTTGCGTTGCGCCCAGCAGCCCGATCAGGCCCATCCAGGACGCATGCCGAGTCGCCCAGCCGCGCATTACTTGCATTGACATCTTCACCTTATTCAAACCTGTGCGATCCACTTGCGATGCGTATGAATCGACATCAAAACCCCAAACGCTGACAGCAATGTCACCAGCGAAGTTCCGCCGTAGCTAATGAACGGCAACGGCACCCCAACCACCGGCAGCAGGCCACTGACCATACCGATGTTGACGAAAACGTAAACAAAAAAAGTCATGGTCAAGGCGCCTGCGAGCAATTTGCCGAACAGCGTCTGCGCCTGTGCGGTGATCACCAGGCCACGCCCGATCAGCAGCAAATAGATCAGCAACAGCGCGCAGATGCCCACCAGGCCGAACTCTTCGCCCATCACCGCAATAATGAAGTCGGTGTGGCTCTCTGGCAAAAAGTCCAAGTGCGATTGGGTGCCCAGCAACCAACCCTTGCCAAACACGCCGCCGGAACCGATGGCGGCCTTGGACTGGATGATGTTCCAGCCGGTGCCGAGCGGATCGCTTTCCGGGTCGAGAAACGTGAGGATCCGTTGCTTCTGGTAATCGTGCATAAAGAAGAACCACATCGCCACCGCCACCGGCACGGCCGCGGCCAGCACGCTGAGGATCCAGCGCCAGCGCAGCCCGCCCATGAACAGCACGAACGCACCGCCGGCGAGGATCAGCAGCGAGGTGCCGAGGTCCGGCTGGCGCACGATCAGGATGAACGGTATGCCGATCAGGATCAGGCTGATGCCCACGTGTTTAAGCTGCGGCGGCAAAGTGCGCTTGGACAGGTACCAGGCGATAGTGGCCGGCATCAGGATCTTCATGAATTCCGACGGCTGGAAGCGAATCACCCCCGGAATGTTGATCCAGCGGGTCGCGCCCATGGCGTTGTGGCCCATCACGTCCACCACCACCAGCAGCAATACCCCGGCGACGTAGCCGAGCGGCACCCAACGCGCCATGAAACGCGGCTCCAGTTGGGCGATCACCACCATGGACAGCAGGCCCAGGCCAAACGACGACGCCTGCTTGATCAGCAAGTCCCAGTTCTTGCCGCTGGCCGAATACAGCACGAACAGGCTGCCGGCGGCCAGGGTCAGCAGCAGGATCAGCAACGGGCCATCAATGTGCATGCGCTGCAGCAACGTCGCACGGCGACGCATCACATCCTCGCTGGAGAGGATGCGGTCAAAATTACTCTTCACTGGCCGTAACCTCGGTGTTTGAAGGGGGGCCGCCATATTCAGGCTTGAGCCTGCCATCGTCGGCCAGCAACCAGGCGTCCATCACCTGGCGCACCACCGGCGCTGCAACACCGGAGCCGGACTCGCCGTTCTCTACCATCACGGCCACGACGATTTTCGGGTCGTCTGCCGGGGCAAAGCCGACAAACAAGGCGTGGTCGCGGTGGCGTTCCTGGACCTTGGTGCGGTCGTATTTCTCGCCCTGCTTGATCGCGACCACCTGGGCCGTACCGCTCTTGCCGGCAATGCGGTACTGCGCGCCGACGGCGGCCTTGCGTGCGGTGCCACGGGCACCGTGCATCACCTGCTGCATGCCATGGTTGACCTTGGTCCAATCCGACGCGTCGCGCAGCACGATGTCCGGGATAGGGTTGTCGTCCACCGGCTTCTCGCCTTCGATGGTCTTGGCCAGGTGCGGACGGTTCCAGATGCCTTTGTTGGCCACCAGCGCCGTGGCCTGGGCCAACTGCAAAGGCGTGGCCTGCATATAGCCCTGGCCGATACCGAGGATCAGGGTTTCACCCGGGAACCACGCCTGACGACGGGTCGCACGCTTCCACTCCCGCGATGGCATCAGGCCAGGAGATTCTTCGAACATATCCAGGGAAACTTTCTGACCCAGACCGAACTTGCCCATATAGTCAGACAAGCGGTCGATCCCCAGCTTGTGGGCCAGGTCGTAGAAATAGGTGTCGTTGGACCGCATGATCGCGGTGTCCAGGTCGACATAGCCGTCACCGGTGCGGTTCCAGTTACGGTATTTGTGATCGTAGTTGGGCAGCATGTAGTAGCCCGGGTCGAACACGCGGCTGGAGGCCGTGACCACACCCGCGTCCAGGCCCGCAATCGCTACCGCGGGCTTGATGGTCGAACCAGGCGGGTACAGGCCGCGCAGTACGCGGTTGAACAGCGGTCGGTCGATGGAGTCACGCAACTCGGCATAGGCCTTGAAGCTGATCCCGGTGACAAACAGGTTCGGGTCGAAACTCGGCTGGCTGACCATGGCCAGCACTTCGCCGGTTTTCGGGTCCAGAGCCACCACGGCGCCGCGCCGCCCGCCCAATGCCATCTCCGCCGCTTCCTGCAGCTTGATGTCCAGGCTCAGCACAATGTCCTTGCCGGGAATCGGGTCGGTGCGCTTGAGCACACGCAACACGCGGCCACGGGCGTTGGTCTCGACCTCTTCGTAACCCACCTGGCCGTGCAGTTCCGGTTCATAGAAACGCTCGATGCCGGTCTTGCCGATATGGTGGGTGCCGCTGTAGTTGACCGGGTCGAGGCTCTTGAGCTCTTTCTCGTTGATCCGCCCCATGTAGCCGACCGAATGCGCAAAGTGCGCACCCTGTGGGTAATGACGCACCAACTGCGCCACCACTTCCACACCCGGCAAACGGAACTGGTTCACCGCGATACGGGCGATCTGCTCTTCGGTCAGTTCGAACAGGATCGGCACCGGCTCGAATGGCCGGCGTCCCTGCCTCATGCGTTTTTCGAAGATCACCCGGTCTTCCGGCGTCAACTGCAAGACTTCGACGATGACATCGAGGACTTGCTGCCAGTCACCGGAACGCTCGCGGGTCATGCTCAGGCTGAAGCTGGGCCGGTTATCCGCGACCACCACGCCATTGCGGTCGAAAATCAGCCCACGGGTCGGCGGAATCGGCTGCACATGCACCCGGTTGTTTTCCGACAACGTGGAGTGATATTCGTACTGGATCACCTGCAGGAAATACAGGCGGGCGATCAGCACACACATCAGCCCGACGACCAGAATCGCACCAAACACGACCCGAGCGCGTACAAGACGTGCGTCTTTCTCGTGGTCCTTGATGCGGATCGGCTGGGTCATCGGGAGGGGCGCAGATTATTTGTGGTAAGGGTGCCCGGACAGGACTGTCCAGGCGCGATACAGCTGTTCACCGATCAGAATCCTTACCAACGGGTGCGGCAATGTCAGCGCCGACAGCGACCAGCGCTGGTCCGCCCGCGCACAGACTTCCGGCGCCAGCCCTTCCGGACCACCGACCATGAAGTTGACGGTGCGCGAGTCCAGGCGCCAGCGATCCAGTTCCACCGCCAGTTGCTCGGTGCTCCAGGGTTTGCCGTGCACTTCGAGGGTGACGATGCGCTCATTGGGGCCGACCTTGGCCAACATGGCTTCGCCTTCCTGTCGGATAAAGCGCGCCACGTCGGCATTCTTGCCCCGGGTGTTGAGCGGTATTTCCACCAGTTCCAGCGACAGCTCAGCGGGCAGACGCTTGGCATACTCGTGCCAGCCTTCTTCCACCCACTTGGGCATGCGTGAACCGACAGCGATCAGACGCAGGCGCACAGCCGTTCCTTATTCCTGGTCTTTGTTGAGCTTGTCGAAGTGCGCGTGGCCCACTTCCGGGCTGTGGTGCTTGCCATCAGCGGCACGGCTCTGTTCGGCGCCTTTCCACAGACGCTCCAGGTCGTAGAACTGACGGGCGTTGGAGGTCATCATGTGAACGATCACGTCGTCCATGTCCAGCAGCACCCAGTCGCTGTCGCCCTTGCCTTCTTCACCCAGTGGCTTGACGCCCTGGGCTTTGACGGCTTCGCGAACCTTGTCCAGCATCGCGCCGATCTGGCGGTTGGAGGTACCGGTGGCGATGATCATGAAGTCGGTGATGCTCTGCTTGTCGCGCACGTCCAGGACCTGGATGTCCTGAGCCTTCACGTCTTCCAGGGCGGCAACGGCGACTTTTACCAGCTCTTCGCCAGCCAGTTCCGGGCCAACGTGGGCTTCAACCGGCAGCGGGGCGCTTTTGAACGTGCCTTTGCGTTTTACTTTGCTTACGTCTTTGTTCGTCATAAAAAACTCGTTTTGCTCGTATGTTCGGGCGCTCGCTGCACGACTGTTCGTGCGTTCAAGCGCGCCTTTTCAGTTCGACGCACGGTAAAGCCCGTGCGCATCGATGTAGGCCAGGACCGCGTCAGGCACCAGGAAACGTACCGACTTCCCGCTGGCCAGCAGTTGACGGATCTGGGTGGCGGACACCGCAAGCGGGGTCTGCCAGACGAATGCAATATTCCCGTTCGGCCCGGTCAGGGCCAAGGGGTCACTTACCGACCGCGCGGCCAGCAGGTTGCGCAAGGCATCCGGCGGTTCGCTGTCGGCATCCGGGCGTTGCAAAACCAGGATGTGGCAATGCTGGAGGAGTTCCTCCCAGCGGTGCCAAGAGGGCAGGCCGCAAAATGCGTCCCAGCCCAAAAGCAGAAACAACTGGTCATCTGCGGCCAACTCGGCGCGCATCAGCTCCAGGGTGTCGACAGTGTAGGACGGTTTATCGCGTTTGAGTTCGCGGTCGTCCACCACCAGCGGCGGTACGCCCTCTACCGCCAGGCGCACCATTTCCAGACGTTGTTGCGGTGACACCTGCGGCGTGTCGCGATGGGGCGGCCGTGCGTTGGGCATCACGCGCAGCTCATCCAGCGAGAGGGCATCCGCGACTTCCAGGGCGCTGCGCAAATGGCCGATGTGCACGGGGTCGAAAGTACCGCCGAGCAGCCCGATGCGTTTAGCCATCAAGTGCGCACATGACCGTCGCCGAACACCACGTACTTCTCGCTGGTCAACCCTTCCAGGCCAACCGGGCCGCGTGCATGGAGCTTGTCGGTGGAGATGCCGATCTCCGCGCCCAGGCCGTACTCGAAGCCGTCGGCAAAACGCGTCGAGGCGTTGATCATCACCGAAGCGGAATCCACTTCGTTGAGGAAACGCCGTGCATCGCTGAAATGCTCGGAGACAATGGCGTCAGTGTGCTTGGAGCCGTATTGATTGATGTGTTCAATGGCCTCGTCCAGGTCATCGACAATCTTGATCGACAGGATCGGCGCCGTATATTCGGTGTACCAGTCCAGCTCGGTCGCTTCCATCACGTCCGCGCCCAGCAGTGCACGGGTACGCTCGCAACCGCGCAGCTCCACACCCTTGTCGCGGTAGATGGCAGCCAGCGGCGGCAGCACGCGATCGGCAATACCCACGTGCACCAGCAGGGTTTCCATGGTGTTGCACGGGGCGTAACGGTGGGTCTTGGCGTTGTCGGCGATGCGGATGGCCTTGTCGATATCGGCAGCGATGTCGATGAACACGTGGCACACGCCGTCCAGGTGTTTGATCACCGGCACCTTGGCATCACGGCTGACACGCTCGATCAGGCTCTTGCCACCGCGTGGCACGATCACGTCGACGAATTCCGGCATGGTGATCAGCGCACCCACAGCGGCGCGGTCGGTGGTTTCCACCACTTGCACGACTTCGGCGGGCAGCTCGGCCACGGCCAGGCCTTGCTGGATGCATGTCGCGATGGCGCGGTTGGAATTGATTGCCTCGGAACCGCCACGCAGGATGGTGGCATTGCCGGACTTGAGGCACAGGCTCGCGGCGTCGATGGTCACGTTCGGGCGCGACTCATAGATGATGCCGATCACGCCCAGCGGCACGCGCATCTTGCCGACCTGGATGCCGGACGGCAGGTAACGCATATCGCGGATTTCACCGATGGGGTCAGGCAGCTTGGCCACCTGACGCAAGCCTTCGATCATGTCGTCGATACGTGCCGGGGTCAGCGCCAGGCGGTCCAGCAGGGCGGGCTCCAGGCCATTGGCGCGGCCGTTGGCCAGGTCCAGGTCGTTGGCGGCGGCGAGTTCGGAGCGCGAAGCATCCAGAGCATCGGCGGCAGCCAGCAGGGCACGGTTCTTCTGCGCGGTGCTCGCACGGGCGATCAACCGCGAGGCCTGACGGGCAGCGCGACCCAGGCGGGTCATGTAGTCAAGAACGGACTCAGTCATGGTCAGGGAGTCTTGGCAAAGAGGAAAGCGGCAGATTATAGCTGTGACGCCGCCCGACTGACAGCGGTGACGGGCGGATGGTCGAAATGAACTGTAAAAACCCGGGGTTCAGCGGTAATTAAGGTGGGAGTTGTTATGATTCCGACACATTTAGCCGTATTCCCCCTGACCGACATGCCCAGTTCATCCCCCCAACGCCCCGCCAGCGCCCTGCCCGACGGCTTTTTCGACCGGGACGCACAATTACTTGCGCGGGAATTACTCGGAAAAGTCATACGCCATCGCGTCGGCGAAATCTGGCTTTCGGCGCGAATTATTGAAACCGAAGCCTATTACGTGGCGGAAAAAGGCAGCCACGCCTCACTGGGCTACACAGAAAAGCGTAAGGCTTTGTTTCTGGATGGTGGCCATATCTACATGTATTACGCCCGTGGTGGCGATTCCTTGAACTTCAGCGCCCATGGGCCGGGCAATGCCGTGCTGATCAAATCGGCCTATCCGTGGGTCGATAACGTATCCGGCCCCGCAAGCCTGGCGCAGATGCTGCTCAACAACCCGAATGCCGACGGCAGCCCGCGCCCCACGCAGAAACTGTGTGCCGGCCAGACCCTGCTGTGCAAAGCCCTGGGCCTGAAAGTGCCGATGTGGGACGCCAAGCGCTTTGACGAGGAATTGCTCTACGTCGAAGACGTGGGCCAGACGCCGACGCAGATCATCCAGACCACCCGCCTGGGCATCCCCAACGGACGCGATGAACACCTGATGTACCGCTTTGTCGATGCTGGCTATGCGCCGTATTGCACACGGAACCCGCTGCGCCGAGGCCAGGTCGAAGGCCGAGATTATTTTTTGATTTGAATTTTGTGGTGATGGAGTGACGTTTTATGGGCCCATGGCTCGATAGCATTACCGGCTGGCTGACCGTCAACCCGCAATGGCTGGCGGTCGCGGTGTTTATCGTCGCGTGCGTGGAATGCCTGGCGATTGCCGGCTTGATCGTACCGGGCACGGTGCTGCTGTTCGCCATTGCCGCACTGGCCGGCAGCGGCGCGCTGTCGTTGAGTGAAACGCTGTTGCTGGGGTTTCTCGGCGGCTTGCTGGGCGATGGGGTTTCCTACTTCCTGGGCCGGCATTTCCACCAGAACATCCGCCGCCTGCCCGGCCTGCGCCACCACCCTGAATGGATGAATGGTGCCGAGACCTACTTTCACAAGTACGGCATCGCCAGCCTGCTGGTCGGACGTTTCATCGGCCCCTTGCGCCCGATGCTGCCGATGGTGGCCGGCATGTGTGACATGCCGTTCCCGCGCTTTGCCCTGGTGAGCATTCTTGCAGCCGCCGGCTGGACGGTGGCTTACTTGCTGCCGGGCTGGGCCACTGGCGCCGCGTTCCGCCTGCCGCTGCCGGAGGGCTTCTGGCCGGAGGCCGGAGTTGTCACGGCCTGCCTGGCGGTGCTGCTGGGACTGAGTTTGAACAGCAGCCTGCGCGGCCATCGTCGCGCCACCCTGTGGACAGGCTGCGCCAGTCTGATTCTTTTGCTTGCACTGTTTATCGGTTATCACCACCTCAACGATTTCGACCAGGGCCTGAGCGCACTGGTGCAGGAGCATCGCAGCGCCTGGCTGGATGAAGCCATGGTGATGGTCACCCAGCTGGTGAGTTCAAGAAGATGTTCGTCGCCAGCGCCGTGCTCACCGGCCTATTGTTACTGGCGCGACAATGGCGCCATGCGCTGTTTGTCGGCGCCACGCTGGCCGGGGCAGCCGTGATCAACACCGGGACCAAGTTGTTTTTCGCCCGTGGTCGCCCGGAAATCCTGACAGAACCGCTCACCAGCTTCAGCATGCCCAGTGGCCACGCCTCCGGCGCCTTTGCGTTTTTCCTGGCACTGGCGGTGCTGGCCGGGCGCGGCCAACCGACACGGCTGCGCCTGACCTGGATACTACTGGGCTGCATTCCCGCCGCGTTTATCGCCCTGTCCCGGGTATACCTGGGCGCTCATTGGCCCACCGACATCCTGGCCGGCACACTGCTGGCGATGACGGTGTGTGCGTTCAGCCTGACGGTCAGCCAATACCGCAGCCCGTTGCCGCCGATGCCGGCCAAAGCCTGGTGGCTGGTGCTACCGGCCGTGGTGGCGGTACTCGGGTTTATCGCCTTTACCGGCACGCCCCACGCACTGCTCAGGTACGCT
Organism: Pseudomonas cyclaminis; assembly: GCF_015163715.1. Lineage (GTDB taxonomy): Bacteria > Pseudomonadota > Gammaproteobacteria > Pseudomonadales > Pseudomonadaceae > Aquipseudomonas > Aquipseudomonas cyclaminis. Next base: position 3,140 of record NZ_JADDUM010000267.1, on the reverse strand, counting down.
TACTGACCCTTGGCGGGGCCAATCCAGTCGACGGGTGCGGCGCGGCGCTCGGTATAGCGCTCGCGCCGTTCCAAGAGCATTTCATCGGCGATCTCCGCGGCGCGCGTGGCGATAAACTCGGCGCCGCGCTTTTCATCCTTGCAGATCAGTTGCGTGGTGATGCTGACAAAAAAAGCGTCCCAAGTGGCCAGTTCCGATTGCGTTAGCCGAATCATTTCCATCCCCAGATCAAGGTGTGTGATCGGGGACTATTTCAGTCGGTCCTGAGGCGCGACGAAGGAAAAATCCGAGAGGCTGGCCAGTCAATTCCCAAATTCAGGTAAACAACTCACCCTGCAGCTCATCGAGCAGCATCTGGATTGCATCCAGCCGCTGTTGCGGATCGTCGAGTTGCAACAGGTCGATCTTGTCGGCGTCCGTGAACGGCAACAGATAAGCAAGCTGGTTGCCCAGGGCTTGCTGGCCCTCGGCGTGGGCGTCCATGTCCAGCGACGAGACCATCGGGTGCTCGGCCAGGGCCTGGAGCAACGCCAGCAGATCAGCGTCCTCTTCTTCCAGTGGCTGGTCCGGCTGCTCGTCCAGCCATTGCACCTCGGCCACCAGCAACTGATCTTTTTGCACACCTGTATCGAGCACGCGAAAGCGCCGCCCACCCTCTACCCGAATCCCCAGCAGGCCATTGTCCTGTTGCTTGAAGTCGCGAATCAGCGCTTCGCAGCCGATCAGCGCGTAGCCGTCGGGGGCCATGCCCACTTCCTTGCCATCAAGGATGCACACCACGCCGAAGCTTTCGCCCTTTTTCATGCAGCGGCTGATCATGTCCAGGTAGCGCGCCTCGAACAGTTGCAGGTCGAGGGTGCAGCCAGGGAACAGCACGGTATTGAGCGGGAACAGCGCCAGACTCATAAAGGTTTCCTTAAACCTGGTTTAAACAATCACTGACACAGCCAACGGCAGGAACACCGCCGTGGCCACGCCCATCAGACTCATGGCCAGCGCCGCAAAGGCGCCACACTCTTCGCTTTCCTGCAGGGCCACCGAGGTGCCGACGGCGTGGGCCGTCATGCCCAACGCCATACCGCGCGCCTCGGGGCTGTGCACGCCCAGGCGCGACAGCAGCGCCGGCCCCACCATCGCCCCCACGACGCCAGTGATCAGCACAAACACCGCCGCCAACGCCGCCACGCCGCCAATCTGTTCGGCCACCAGCATGGCAATCGGCGAGGTTACCGACTTGGGCGCCATGGTCATCAGCATCATGTGTTCAGCGCCGAACCACCAGCCCAGCAGCACGCACAAGCCGGTGGCCAAAACGCCGCCAATCACCAGCGTAGTAAAAATCGGCCAGAACAATTGGCGAATGCGCCGCAGATTGAGATAAAGCGGCACCGCCAGCGCCACCGTGGCAGGCCCCAGCAGAATGCCCATGATCTCGGTGCTCTTGCGGTACTCGGCGTAGCTCAGGCCGCAGGTGAGCAATACGCCGATCACCAGCAACATGGAGACCAGCACCGGTTGCAGGAAGATCCAGCGGGTTTTCTCGAACCCCGCGAGCACCAGCTGATAGGCGCCCAGGGTGATACCGATACCAAACAGCGGGTGATGAATGACGGCCGTCCACGCCCCATGCCAGTCGAAGATCATTGATCCTTCTCCTTGCGCTTGACCATCTGCTGCATCAGCACGCCGACAAAAGCCATGGCGATCACCAGTGACAACACCAGCGCGCCGACAATGGCCCAGAAATCCGCCGCGATGTCCTTGGCGTAGACCATCACCCCGACTGCCGGCGGCACCAGCAGCAATGGCAGATACCGCAGCAGGCTGCCAGCCGCGAGGCTCAGGGGCTCGCCCACCTCGCCACGCCAGATCAGGAAACCCAGCATCAGCAACAGACCAATGATCGGCCCCGGCAGTACCGGCAGCAGCAAATGATTGATCGCCGTGCCAATCAACTGAAACAGCACCAGCCATGTCAGACCACGTAACAGCATCCGTCCTCTCCCCCCTCTGAACCCGCCCGCATTATAAGCATGCCGGCCCTATGCATCGGCATTCGCCAAAAGCATGGTGGGTTGACCGGGCTGGTTGCCCATGATGATCTACATTGGTTCTCTGTAATCCATAAAAACTGCATCGATGAACCAAGGAGAGACGCAATGCCCTATGTACCTGTAGCGCAGCTCAAAGATTATGTCGGCAAGGAACTGGGACGTTCCGAATGGCTCACCATCGACCAGGCACGTATCAACCTGTTCGCAGAGGCCACTGGCGATCATCAGTTCATCCACGTCGACCCGGTCAAGGCGGCGCAAACGCCATTCGGCAGTACCATTGCCCACGGCTTCCTGTCGCTGTCGCTGATGCCCAAGTTGATGGAAGACATCCTGATCATGCCCGAAGGCCTGAAGATGGCGGTCAACTATGGCCTGGACAGCGTGCGTTTTATCCAGCCGGTGAAGGTCAATTCCAAGGTGCGCCTGAACGTCACCCTCACTGACGTCACCGAGAAAAAACCCGGCCAATGGCTGTTCAAGGCCACCGCCACGCTGGAAATCGAAGGCCAGGAAAAACCGGCGTACATCGCTGAGTCGCTGTCACTCTGCTTCGTATAAGCGCTTCCCTGTGGTGAGGGACTGAAACTCACCACAGGGGATGTAAATTTATGTATGAACCTCGCAGCTGCGGCATACTCGGCGCTCAATTATCCGGATCCCGCTATGCGCCCACTCGCCCCCCTTGCCCTTGCCCTGTTGCTCACCGCTTGCGGAGACGGCGAATCGCTGTTGCCGCCCGATGCGCGCCTGCCCGACGGCGGCCGCTACCGGGGTGATGTGGTCAACGGTTTGCTGCAAGGCCAGGGCCGTGTGGACTACCCCAACGGCAGTTGGTACGCCGGCGCGTTCGACAAGGGCCAGTGGCACGGCCAGGGCGAATGGCACGGCAGCAACGGCGAAGTCTATAAGGGCCAGTTCCAGCAAGGCCTGTTCGACGGCCAGGGCAGCCTGACCACCGCAGCCAGCCAGTATGTCGGCGGTTTCCGCAACGGTCGGCGCAACGGCGAAGGCACCCTCAAAGAGGGGCAGATGACCTACCGTGGCGAATTCAAAGACGATCAGTATTCCGGCCTCGGCCGCCTG
>NZ_JADDUM010000266.1 GCF_015163715.1 Pseudomonas cyclaminis | reverse complement strand
AAAAAAGCGGGAGCGCTGCGCACTCCAGCGCGGGGCAAGCCCGCTCACTACAGCAAGCCCACTCACCAAAGGGTGAGTGCACGGTCCAACAATGAGGGTTGAACAGATGAACGAACAATCCGCCGACGCCAACTACCAGGGCGTCTGGGGTAACCGCATCGGCTTTGGCAAGAAGGCCGCACTGCTGATGATCGATTTCATGCAGGGCTACACCACCGAAGGCGCGCCGTTGTTTGCACCGGGCGTGGTCACTGCCGTGGCCGAAAGTGTCGAGTTGCTGGCCTGCGCGAGGCAGCACGGGATTGCAGTGGTCCACACCAATATCCGCTACCATCCCGGCCATTTCGTCGATGGCGGTATCTGGGTCAAAAAGGCCCCGGTGATGAAAGACATGGTCGACGGCAACCCACTGGCGGCGTTCTGCGCCGAGGTGTTGCCCGAGGATCATGAAGTGGTGATTACCAAGCAGTATGCCAGCGCGTTTTTCGGCAGCAGCCTGGCCTCGATGCTGCATGCACAGGGCATCGACACCGTGGTATTGGCCGGCTGCTCCACCAGCGGCTGCATTCGTGCAACAGCAGTGGACGCCGTGCAGCATGGGTTTCGGACCATCGTCGTGCGCGAATGCGTCGGTGATCGACACCCGGCCCCGCACGAAGCCAACCTGTTCGACATCGACAGCAAGTATGGCGACGTGGTGAGCAAGCAGGAGGCGATGGGCAAGTTCAGGGAGCAATAAGGTTTAACAAGAACCGCGCCACAGAGCGCGGCACGCACCTACATCAACTGCCGGCTGTATAAAAACCATAAGTCACCGCCAGGAGACACCCGATGCCCATTGCGAATGCAGCGCCCGCGACCACGGTCGCCGACCCGGTCAACACGCTTTACCACAAGATCACTTGGAAGCTGATTCCGTTCCTGTGCTTCTGTTATCTGGCCGCGTACCTGGACCGGATCAACATCGGCTTCGCCAAGCTGCAGATGCTCGACCAACTGCAATTCAGCGAAACCGCGTTCGGCCTCGGCGCCGGCCTGTTCTTTGTTGGCTACATCATCTTTGAAGTGCCGAGCAACCTGGTGCTGGAGCGGGTCGGCGCGAAGATCTGGATTGCGCGCATCATGATCACCTGGGGCCTGCTCTCGGCCTGCACCATGCTGGTCACCTCCACCACCCAGTTCTACATCCTGCGCTTCCTGCTCGGCGCCGCCGAGGCGGGCTTCCTGCCGGGTGTGCTGTATTACCTGACTACCTGGTTTCCCACCCACCGCCGCGGGCGCATCATCGCGCTGTTCATGATCGGCCTGCCGCTGTCCAGCGTGATCGGCGGCCCGCTGTCGGGCTGGATCATGGGCCACTTCGACCACGTCGGTGGCCTGCGCGGCTGGCAGTGGCTGTTCCTGATCGAAGCGGTGCCCAGCGTGTTGCTCGGCGTACTGACCTTCTGGGCGCTGCCCAACACGTACCAGCAAGCCAAATGGCTGTCGGATGAAGAAAAAGCCTTGCTGGAAAGCGAACTGCACAAGGACGATGCCGACAGCACCGGCAGCAAGCACAGCTTCCGCGACGGGTTCTTCAACCTCAAAGTGTGGATGCTCGGCGGTATCGACTTTTCGATCTTGCTCAGTGCCTATGCCATGGGTTTCTGGATGCCGACCTTTATCCGCAACGCCGGGGTGACCGACACCTTCCATATCGGCGTGCTCACCGCACTGCCGAGCGTGGCCGCGCTGCTGGGCATGCTGCTGATCGGCGCCAGCTCCGACAAACACCGCGAACGCCGCTGGCACATCATCGTGCCGTTTTTCATCGGCGCAGCGGCAATGGCCACCAGTACATTCTTCACCCATAACGTCGCCGCCACCGTGGCATTGTTCGCCATCGCATCGGCCGCGATCATCGGTGCCGTACCGGTGTTTTTCAGCCTGCCGGCGACCTTTCTCAAAGGCACCGCAGCGGCCACCGGTTTTGCCCTGGCGTGCTCGGTGGCGAATATCGCCGGGCTGGTGAGCAACTCGTTGATGGGGGTGGCGATTGACGTCACCGGCAGCAGTGCCGGCGCGCTGTGGTTTTTTGCCGGCTGCCTGATCCTGAGCAGCTTCCTGGTCATCGCCTTGCCGGCGAAACTGGTCAACCGTTAATCAGCGCTGGCCTATAAAAAGAATGGCGCTAGAATCAGCGCCATTCTTCATTAGCCTTCCTGATACAGGCCTTTCCATGAGCTTTGATTTCGACACGATCCACCCCCGCCTCGGCACCGGCAGCACCAAGTGGAACCGCTACCCGGCCGATGTGCTGCCGATGTGGATCGCCGACATGGACATCGCCGCGCCGCCCGCCATTCTGCAGGCGCTGCACGAGCGCCTGGATCAGCAGATCCTCGGCTACAGCGTGGCCGGCCCGGATGTGCGCGAGGCCATCGTCGCCGACCTGTGGGCCAAGTACGCCTGGCGCGTGCTGCCCGATGAGCTGCTGTTTTTACCCGGCGTCGAGCCTGGCTTCAACATGGCGCTGCACGCCTTTGTGCAACCGGGCCAGCCGGTGGTGCTGCAAACGCCCAACTACCGGCCGATTCGCCTGGCGCCTGGGCACTGGAACCTGCCGCGTATCGAAGTCCCGTTCGAGTTGATCGACGGTGAATACATCACGCCAATGTCCGCCATGCGCGAGGCCTTGACCGGCGCCGGCGCACTGCTGCTGAGCAACCCGCACAACCCCATGGGCAAAGTCTTCCCCCGTGAAGAACTGCTGGCCGTGGCCACTGCCTGCCTGGACAACGGCGCGCTGATCATCAGCGACGAAATCCACGCCGAGCTGTGCTTCGATGGTCGCCGCCACATCCCCACCGCCAGCCTCAGCCCGGAAATTGCGCAACGCACCATCACCCTGATGTCGGCCAGCAAGGCCTACAACGTGGCCGGTTTGAAGACCTGTTTTGCAGTGATCCAGAACGCCGAGATCCGCGAGCGTTTCAACCACGCCCGTTGCGGCATGGTCGACAGCGTCAGCCCCCTGGGCCTGGAAGCCACCCGCGCCGCCTACAGCCAGTGCGGCGAATGGCTGGAGGCATTGAAACAGTACCTGCAAGCCAACCGCGATTACCTGCTCGAGGCTGTGCAAACGCGCTTGCCGGGCGTGGTGATGCATGCCCCCCAAGGCACCTTCCTCGCCTGGCTCGACTGCAGCGCCCTGGGCCTGGATGACCCGCAGCAATTTTTCCTCGAACAGGCCAAGGTCGGGTTGAGCGCCGGGATCGAATTCGGTGATGACAGCCAGCAGTTCGTGCGCCTGAACTTCGGTTGCCCACGGGCCATGCTGGAGGAAGGCTTGCAGCGTATGGAGCGCAGTTTGCGCAACCGCTGAAACGCGCAAAAAATGGCCCCCGCTGCAATGGCGGGGGCCAGGGTTTAGAGCTTGGCGATAGACACTTCGGTGGACTTCACAAAGGCAATCACTTCGCTGCCCACTTTCAATTCCAGGTCACGCACCGAGCGGGTGGTGATCACCGACGTCACGATGCCGGACGCGGTTTGCACGTCGATCTCCGACACCACTTCGCCCAGCAGGATTTCCTTGATCACACCCTTGAACTGGTTGCGCACGTTGATCGCTTTGATGGTCATGTCGGCTTTCCTTTTGGCTGTTGGGTCAATCCGCACGAATGCGCAGGCCCTCAAAGTGCGCTATCTGGAATGACATTAAAAGGAATATATATCTATTTATTTATTCCATATAGAAATATACAACTGTTGCCCAACCAACAGCCGATCAACAATTTGCCCGCCCGCGTAGCAGCTGTCGAGCCTTGGCGAGGCTGCGTGGCGTACGTATTGACACCCTGCGATCTGTGGGGCGCCAAAGCAGCCTCGCTTGCGCGCGCCAGCTGCTACGACCCGAAACTTGCGGTTGCCCGGTGAGAGTCAAGACGGTATCTCCGCGGGGGGGGGCGTGCGATGGCTTTGGCATAGAGACTGCATATTCCTTAAAAGCATGATGGAGCATGCCGATTCATTTTTATGAATATAAGAAAAAGCCTTCTCTCAACGCCTTGTCCGGAGCTGTTCCATGAAACCCTTCACCCTACGCCTGCTGGGCGCCTGCGCCCTGGCCCTGAGCCTGCAACCGCTGGTCCAGGCCGCTGAAACCGCACCTGCCGAGGTCAACCTCGACTACGCCTACTATTCGCCGGTCAGCCTGGTGCTCAAGCATTTCGGTTGGCTGGAACAATCCCTGCCGAATACCAAGGTCGGCTGGGTCTTGAGCCAAGGCAGCAACCGCTCGCTGGAGTACCTCAACAGCGGCGGCGTGGACTTCGCCTCGTCCGCCAGCTTGTCTGCCGTGTTGAGCCGGGCCAACGGCAGTCCGATCAAATCGGTGTATGTCTACAGCCGCGCCGAATGGACCGCCCTGGTGGTGCGCAAGGATTCGCCGCTCAACAGCGTCGCCGATCTGAAAGGCAAGAAGATCGCCGCCACCAAAGGCACCGACCCGTACCTGTTCACCCTGCGTAGCCTGCAACAGGCCGGGCTGAAAAAGGACGACGTGGAGCTGGTGCACCTGCAACACCCGGACGGTCGCACCGCCCTGGAAAAAGGCGACGTAGACGCCTGGGCAGGCCTCGACCCGCACATGGCCGCCAGCGAAATCCAGGCCGGTTCGCGCCTGTTGTACCGCAACAAGGACTTCAACAGCTACGGCGTGGTCAGCGTCACCGAGCAGTTTGCCAAGGCGCATCCGCAAACCATCACCACAGTGCTCGGCGCCTACGAAAAAGCCCGCGACTGGGCGGTGAAGCACCCGGATGAGTTCGCCAAACTGCTGGCGGATGAATCCGGCCTGCCATTGGCGGTGGCCAAGCTGCAACTGTCGCGCACCGACCTGAGCACACCGTTCCTGAGCAGCAAGGACGTGCTTGCATCCAAAGCGGCGGCGCCGATTCTGGTGTCTGAAGAGCTGGTGCGCCGTGGGGTGAATGTGGACCAAGTGATCGACCAGTTGATCGATACCTCGTTCGGCCACTAAGGAGCGCGTGATGACCAGCAAAAGCCCAGCATTGCCCCTTCCCGTGTCGGTCGCGGTCAACCGCAGTGCCTGGCCCAGACGGCTCAAGGGCCTGGTGCTGCCGACCGCGATCTTGCTGATCCTCGAAGTCGTGGTGCGTGTGGGCTGGCTGCCTTCGTACCAGATGCCGGCACCGAGCGAGATCGCCGTCACCCTTGGCGAGCTGGCCGACGGCGCGCTGTGGAAACACATCAGCGCCAGCCTGGGACGGGTGCTGCTGGGCTTTGCCATTGGCGCCGGCCTCGCACTGGTGTTCGCCGCCTGGGTCGGTTTGAGCCGAGAAGCCGAAGCCTACCTGGAGCCGACCTTCGCCGGCCTGCGTTCAATCCCAAGCCTGGCCTGGGTGCCACTGTTGCTGCTGTGGCTGGGCATCGATGAAACCTCAAAGATCGTGCTGATCGCCATTGGCGCGTTTTTCCCGGTGTACCTCAATGGTGTCGCGGCGATTCGCGATATCGACCGCAAGTTGGTTGAAGTCGGGCAGATGTACGGTTTCAGTCGGCGCCGCCTGGTGCGGCGCATCCTGCTGCCCGCCGCCCTGCCCGGCCTGTTTACCGGTTTGCGCAGTGGCTTGAGCCTGGCATGGATGTTCCTGGTGGCTGCCGAATTGATTGCGGCCACCAAGGGCTTGGGTTATCTGCTCAGCGACGGGCGGGAAACGTCGCGGCCCGACATCGTGCTGGCGGCGATCATCGTGTTGGCGTTACTGGGCAAGTTCACCGATGGCCTGCTGGCGGCGCTGGAGAAACGCTGCCTGGCCTGGCGCGACACCTTTACCGGCCAGGAGCAATGAACATGCAACCGTTATTGGACATTCACGTCGCGCGTAAAAGCTTCGCCGACACCACCGTACTCAACGACGTGCGCCTGGCTCTGCAACCGCGTGAAGCCGTCAGCCTGCTGGGCCCCAGCGGTTGCGGCAAAAGCACCTTGCTGCGCATCGTCGCCGGGCTGGAAACCGACTTCCAGGGCCAGTTGCGCAGCCCCGACGGCGAGGTGGCGTTTGTGTTCCAGGAGCCTCGGCTGATGCCCTGGCTCACCGTGGAGCAGAACATCGGCTTCAGCGATGACCGCCATTACGACAAGGCCTGGGTCACGCAGTTGATCGAGGAAGTCGGTCTCACGGGCTTCGCCCAGGCGCTGCCCAAGGCGCTGTCCGGCGGCATGGCGCAACGGGTGGCTATCGCACGCGGCCTGTATTCACGCCCGCAGGTGCTGTTGCTCGATGAACCGTTCAGCGCGGTGGATGCGTTTACCCGCATGAAACTGCAGGACTTGCTGCTGCAACTGGCCGAACACCATGCCATTGCGTTGTTGCTGGTAACCCATGATGTGGATGAGGCGCTGTACCTGAGTGACCGCGTGCTGGTGATGGGCAACCGGCCGAGCAGCATTCGCCAGGAACTGGCGGTGGATCTGCCGCACCCTCGGGATCGGCGCGACCCGCTGCTGGCCCAGCTCAAGGCCTTGGCCTTGACAGAGTTGCAGCGGGCGCATGTGATCTAAAGCCAAACGGAACCGTCACGCCAGTTTCTGGCGCAAGGTCACCCAATAGCGCGTCCGCGCCTGCACCTCCAACCCCAGGGTCGAGGCCAGCAGGTTGAGGATGCGATCCGTGTCGTCCAGGCGGAAACTGCCGGTCACCCGCATCGCCTCTAGACCAGGCTCCCAGCGCAACACCCCCGGACGATAGCGCTCCAACTCCCGCAGAAAATCCCCCAACGGCTGGTTCTGCGCGGTCAGCACACCGTCGCGCCAACCGAGTTGCATCACATCAAACGGCGCCCAGGCCCCAAGCCCGCTGGCCTTGAGCGGTGCTTGCCGGCCTGCCTGCAAGCTCGCCGTCTGGCCGTTCAGGTCGCGTACCTGCACCGTGCCCTTGAGCACCGAGAGCAGACAACCGGACGCCAGTTGCCGAACGCAGAGTTCAGCCTGGCTGAGTTGCAGTTCACCGTAGCGGGTGTGCACGGTCATCGTCGCCGTGCCCGGCACGGTCAGCGCCAGTTCACCGTCGACCAGACTGATGCGGCGCTGCGCCAAGTCCACGTCTACCGCCGTGGCGGTATTGAGCTGCAGGCTGGCACCGTCGGCCAACGGCAGGCGTTTACGCTCGCCGGTGGCGGTATGCAGGTCGGCCCGCCAGGTGTCGATGGGCAACTGGCGGCTGATCAGCCAAGCCGTCGGCAGCAGCGCCGCCACGCCCAATGCACGCTTGAGCACCGCACGTCGCCCAAGTTGCGGGCGGTCGAGGCTGGCCATCGCCAGTGCCTGGGGCAAGCCGCTGAAGCGTTGACGCAAGGATTGGGCTTTCTGCCAGGTCTGTTCATGTTGCGGATGGCTGTCGCGCCAGTGCTGCAGCGCGGCGTGATCACGCTCGGTGGCCGCGCCGGACTCCAGCAGCGCCAGCCACTGGGCGGCAGCACGGGCGACGTCGCGGCTCACAGCTCCACCAGCAGGCAATGTTCGTAGGCCTGGGCCATGTAGCGCTTGACCGTGCGCTCGGACACCTGCAGCCGTTCGGCAATCTCGCGATAGCCCAGGCCCTCCAGTTGGCTCCACAGAAAGGCGCGGCGCACCAGCACCGGCAAGCCATCGAGCAATTCATCCAGGGCTTGCAGGGTTTCCAGCATCAACCAACGCTGTTCGGGGGACGGCACGCAGGCTTCGGGCAAGCTGGCCAGGGCGTTCATATACGCCTGCTCCAGGCTGCGACGCTGATGAAAATTCACCAGCAGGCGCTTGCCCACCGTCACCAGATACGCCCGCGGCTCCTGCATCTGTGCAATCGGCTGGGCACTGGCCAGTACGCGCAGGAACGTATCCTGGCTCAGGTCCGCCGCATCCCAGGCATTGCCCAGGCGCCGGCGCAGCCAGCTTTCCAGCCAGCTGCGATGGTCACGGTACAAGCTCGACAGCGTCAGTTCAGGGGCGTGCGTCGGGACAACAGCATCATTCATGGCAAGCAACCTGCACGGCGCGAGTGAGTCTCAAATGAGATTCATTCTATTTAATATCCTGCCGCGACACCATGCCCTTTTCAAGATTGCGTTTAGAGCATCGCCGCTTTCTGCCGCAGCAAGTCCCTAAACAGCCCCAATTCCCGGCTCACCCCCTCGCCCTTGCGCAGCAGCATGCCGAACGGTGCCAGGCGCACATCCAGGGCCACCGGCAGCGCCACCACCAGGCCCATCTTCAGGTAATCGCGCAGGGCACTTTCCGACAGCACCATCACCGCGTCGGTCAGTTGGATCAACTGCTGCATGGAGTACACCGAGCTGCATTCGATAATGTCCGCCGGGCTCGGCAGTGCCAGGTCCTGCAAGGCCTGGTCGAAGCCGATACGCGCCGGGCTGGCCTGCGGTTGCAGGATCCATGGCCAGTCGCGCACCAGTTCCGCCAGGTCCAGGTGCTTGCGTTGCGCCAACGGGTGCCCGGCGTGCACCACCACCAGCATCCGTTCGTTGCCCAGAGGCTCGAAACTGTAGTGTTCGCTGTCGGTCGCGGCGGTACGCCGGCTGATGGCCAGGTCGATGCGGCCCTGTTCGAGCAGTTGGATCACTTGGTCGCTGGTGTCGCCCATGATGCGGATGCGCAGTTGCGGGTTGAGCGCTTTGATCTGCGCGATGGAGTCCATCACCAGGTCCGGCGCGGCGCCCATGATGGTGCCGATCGACAGGTAGCCATAACCGCCCTGCTGGCGCGCCATCAAGTCTTCGGCGCAGCGGTCCAGGCCGCTGAGGGCCGATTCGGCAAAGCGGATCAGTTCCTGGCCCAGTGCCGTGGGCCGCATGCCCCGTGGCAAGCGTTCGAACAGGTCGCAACCGAACATGTCCTCAATCTCGCGCAGCATGCGGGTGGCCGCCGGTTGCGACATGTTCAGGGCCTGGGAGGCACGGTGCAGGTTCTGGCTGGAACTGAGCGCCACCAGCATATGCAGATGCTTGTAGCGCAGGCGATTGAACAGGCTGCGGGAGATGACGGGACTACTCATGAATTCCTCATTATCGATACCCTGAGGGTATCACTTGTAAGCTAGATTCGATTTGTAGCGTATTGCTCGGTCGCCGTACAGTCCGTCCCATAAGAACAAAACAACGGACTCCATCATGAAAACCCTGCCCGCGCCCCTGCTCGCCAAGATTTCCTGGCGGCTGCTGCCCTTCCTGCTGTTGATGTACATCATGGCGTTTCTCGACCGCGCCAACGTTGGGTTTGCCAAACAAGCCTTCCAGGCCGACACCGGCTTGAGCGATGCCGCGTTTGCCTTCGGCGCCGGCGTGTTCTTTGTCGGCTACGCGCTGCTGGAAGTGCCGAGCAACCTGATCCTGCACCGTGTCGGCGCCCGCCTGTGGATGTGCCGCATCATGGTCAGCTGGGGCCTGATTTCGGCGGCGATGGTGTTTGCCCATAACGAAACCAGTTTTTACGCGCTGCGTTTCTTGCTCGGTGTGGCCGAAGCCGGCTTCTTCCCTGGCGTGATCCTCTACCTCACTTACTGGTTCCCCCAGGCCGTGCGCGGCAAGGCCATGGGTTTCTTCTACTTCGGCGCACCCCTGGCGTTCATCTTCGGCAGCCCGCTGTCCGGCCTGCTGCTGGAGATGGATGGCTTCGCTGGCATTCACGGCTGGCAATGGCTGTTCGCGGTGGAAGGCCTGATGGCCACCGCCGTGGGCATCTGGGCCTACTGGTACCTGGACAACCGCCCCGCCGACGCCAAATGGCTGAGCGCGGATGAGCGCGAGCAAATCCAGACCTTGCTGGATGCAGAAGACCAACACAAAACCTCCCACGGGCGCAGCCTGCTGAACGTGCTGTGCCAGCCGTCGGTACTGTACCTGTGCCTGGTGTATTTGCTGATCCAGGCCAGCGTCTACGGCGTGGTGTTTTACCTGCCGACCCAAGTGGGCGACCTGCTCGGCACCAAGGTCGGCTTGATGGTCGGGCTGGTCTCGGCGATTCCCTGGATCTGCGCACTGTTTGCCGCGTGGTGGATCCCCGGTTATTCCGACCGCACCGGCGAACGCCGCCGCACCGCCTGCCTGACGTTATTGATGGCCGCTGCCGGCATCGCCTGCTCGGTGACCTTCACCAACCCATTGCTGGGCATGCTCGCCCTGTGTTTTGCCGCCTCGGGTTTTATCGCGGTGCAACCGGTGTTCTGGACCTTTCCGTCGAGCTACCTGGCGGGCAGCGCTGCGGCAGCGGGTATTGCGCTGATCAACTCCTTCGGTGCCCTCGGCGGCTTTATCGCGCCGGTCATCAAGCACTGGGCCGAAGGCGCCTTCCATTCCCCGGCAGCCGGTTTGTACCTGCTGTCCGCCACCACAGTGCTGGCTGCATTGCTGGTACTGGGCATCCATTCACCCGGCCGCACTGCATCGAACACGCCGGCCACTGTTTAACGCCAGGAGTCTTACCATGGGTCATCTCACCATCAAACACGTGCGCGCTTTTGTATTGCGAGGCGGCGGCGCCGATTACCACGATCAGGCCGACGGCCACTGGATCGACGATCACATCTGCACACCCATGAGCAAATACCCCGAGTACCGCCAGAGCCGCCGCAGTTTCGGCATCAACGTGCTCGGCACGCTGGTGGTGGAGATCGAAGCCAGCGACGGCACCGTCGGGTTTGCCGTGACCACCGGCGGCGAACCGGCGGCATATATCGTCGAAAAGCACCTGGCGCGCTTTATCGAAGGTGCCCGCGTCACCGATATCGAAAAGATCTGGGACCAGATGTACCAGTCCACCCTCTACTACGGCCGCAAGGGCTTGGTGATCAACACCATTTCCGGCGTCGACCTGGCGCTGTGGGACTTGCTCGGCAAGATCCGCCAGGAGCCGGTGCACCAACTGCTCGGCGGTGCGGTGCGTGACGAATTGCAGTTCTACGCCACCGGCGCCCGCCCGGACCTGGCCCAGAAAATGGGTTTTATCGGCGGCAAGATGCCCCTGCACCACGGCCCCAGCGAAGGCGAAGAAGGCCTGCGCAAAAACCTCGAACAATTGGCCGACATGCGCGAGCGGGTCGGCCCGGACTTCTGGCTGATGCTCGATTGCTGGATGAGCCTGGACCTCAACTACGCGACCAAACTGGCGATCGGCGCCCATGAACACGGGCTCAAGTGGATCGAAGAAGCCCTGAGCCCGGACGATTACTGGGGCTACGCGGCCCTGCGCAACAACGTGCCCAAGGGCATGCTGGTGACCACTGGCGAACACGAAGCCACCCGTTGGGGCTTTCGCATGCTGCTGGAAATGGGTTGCTGCGACATTATCCAGCCGGATGTCGGCTGGTGCGGCGGCCTCACCGAGTTGGTGAAAATTTCGGCCCTGGCCGATGCCCACAATGCGATGGTCGTGCCCCACGGCTCGTCGGTGTACAGCTACCACTTTGTCGCCACGCGGCAAAACAGTCCGTTCGCCGAATTCCTGATGATGGCGCCGAAGGCCGATGAAGTGGTGCCGATGTTCCACCCGCAACTGCTCGGCGAACCGGTGCCAATCAATGGCCGCATGCGCCTGTCGGTGCTCGACAAGCCCGGTTTCGGCGTTGACCTGAACCCGGATTGCCAACTGCACCGTCCGTATAACCGCTAAGGGAATCTGCCATGAACATGCCCCGCAATGGCTTCAAGGCCACCCTGGCGCACGACGCCACCCAGTACGGCATCTGGGCCGGTTTCGCCACCGGCTACGCCGCCGAGATCGTCGCCGGTCTTGGTTACGACTGGATGCTGATCGACGGCGAACACGCGCCCAACACCGTGCCCAGCGTGCTCAACCAATTACAGACCGTGGCGCCCTACACCACGGCACCGGTCGTGCGTGCGGTGAATAGCGACGCCAGCCTGATCAAGCAACTGCTCGACGTCGGCGCCCAGACGCTGATGATCCCCATGGTCGAAACCGCCGAACAGGCCCAGGCCCTGGTGCGCGCCATGCGTTACCCGCCCCACGGCATCCGCGGCGTCGGCGGCGGCTTGACCCGCGCCACCCGCTGGGACGGCGTGGCGAACTACCTGCAAACCGCCCATGAAGAGCTGTGCCTGATCGTGCAGGTGGAGTCGCGCCTGGGCGTGGAAAACGTCGCGGCGATTGCGGCGGTGGAAGGCGTGGACGCGGTATTCATCGGCCCCGCCGACCTGTCCATCGGCCTCGGCCACGCCGGCAACCCCGGCCACCCCGAGGTGCAGGAGCGCATCCGGCACGCGGTGGACGCCACCCTCGCCGCCGGCAAGGTCTGCGGCATCCTGGCGCCCAACGAGGAGGACGCACGCCGCTACCAGGCCTGGGGTTGCCGCTTTATCGCGGTGGCCATCGACATCAGCCTGCTGCGTCAAAGCGCCCTCGCCACCCTCGCCCGCTATCGCCCGGTTGCCGACGCGAAAGCGCCGTCGCGCACTTACTAAGGAGCTGCCCATGTCATCCGTTCCCGTGTACCAGAACTTTATCAATGGGTGTTTCGTGCCCAGCGAAGCCCATCTCGACGTGCTCAACCCGGCCACCGGCGCCTTGCTGTCCAAGGTGCCCGCCTCCACCGCCGCTGACGTCGACCAGGCCCTCGCCGCTGCACGGGGTGCGCAAAAAGCGTGGGCGCGCAAACCCGCCATCGAACGCGCCGGGCATTTGCGCCGCATCGCCGCCAAGCTGCGGGAAAACGTCGCGCACCTGGCGCGCACCATCACCCTGGAACAGGGCAAGGTCAGCGGGCTGGCCGAAGTCGAAGTGAATTTCACCGCCGACTACCTCGACTACATGGCCGAATGGGCGCGCCGCATCGAAGGCGAGATCATCACCAGCGACCGGCCCAACGAAAACATCTTCCTGTTCCGCAAACCCTTGGGTGTTGTCGCGGGCATTCTGCCGTGGAATTTCCCATTTTTTTTGATCGCCCGCAAAATGGCCCCGGCGCTGCTCACCGGCAACACCATCGTGATCAAGCCCAGCGAAGAAACGCCGAACAACTGCTTTGAATTTGCCAAGCTGGTGGCCGAGACCGACCTGCCCGCGGGCGTGTTCAACGTGGTCTGCGGTGACGGCCAGGTCGGCGGTGCACTCACCGCTCACAAAGGCGTGGACATGATCAGCTTCACCGGCAGCGTTGCCACCGGCTCACGGATCATGGCCGCCGCCGCGCCGAACATTACCAAGCTCAACCTGGAACTGGGCGGCAAGGCTCCGGCCATCGTGCTGGCGGATGCCGACCTGGAATTGGCGGTCAAAGCCATCCGCGACTCGCGCATCATCAACACCGGGCAAGTGTGCAACTGCGCCGAGCGGGTGTACGTGGAGCGCAAGGTTGCCGACCTGTTTATCGAACGCATCAGCGCGGCCATGTCGGCCACGCGCTACGGCGACCCGATGGCCATGGCTGGTGCGGAAATGGGTCCGCTGATCAACCGCCAGGGCCTGGACAACGTCAACCGCAAGGTGCGTACCGCGTTGAGTCAGGGCGCCACGCTGGTCAGCGGCGGGCAGATCGCCGACCTTGGCGCGGGCTTTCACTTCCAGCCGACGGTGTTGGCCGGCTGCCGCGCCGACATGGAGATCATGCGCGAAGAGATCTTCGGCCCGGTGCTGCCGATCCAGATCGTCGACGACCTCGACGAAGCCATCGCCCTGGCCAATGACTGCGACTACGGCCTGACCTCATCGATCTACACCCGTGACCTGGGCAAGGCCATGCACGCGGTGCGCGAGATCGACTTTGGTGAAACCTACGTCAATCGCGAAAACTTCGAGGCCATGCAGGGTTTCCACGCTGGCGTGCGTAAATCCGGGATCGGCGGC
This sequence comes from Pseudomonas cyclaminis, assembly GCF_015163715.1. Classification (GTDB taxonomy): domain Bacteria; phylum Pseudomonadota; class Gammaproteobacteria; order Pseudomonadales; family Pseudomonadaceae; genus Aquipseudomonas; species Aquipseudomonas cyclaminis. Next base: position 1,926 of record NZ_JADDUM010000266.1, on the reverse strand, counting down.
GCCGATGGTAAGCACGGCCTCTACGAATACACCCACACCCATGTGGTGTACCTGCAGAGCTGAGGTGGTGTAACGGGCCGGTGCGCGGTAGCGTGCTGGCCCTTCCTGACAGAGTCTCACAAGGATTGCGTAATGCCCCAGACGCTCTATACCGGCCCTATCATCGACAGTCATCTGCACCTGTTCGACCCGCGTCGCCCCCAGGGCATCCCGTGGCCCGAGCCGGGCAACCGCTTGTATGCCGCGCATTTACCCAGCGATTACTGGGCCGTCGCCAGCTCGCACAATGTGGTCGGCGCCATCGCGGTGGAAGCCAGCCCATGGCGGGACGACAACCGTTGGTTGCTTGAGACCCTGCGCAGCGACCCGCGCATGCTCGGGTTTGTCGGCAACCTGGACCCGCTGCACGCGGACTTCGCCGCCGACCTCGCTGCACGGGTGCAAGAGCCGCTGTTCCTCGGCCTGCGCTACGGCAACCTATGGGACCGCGACTTGCTGCTGGATCAGACGCGCCCCGGTTTTATCGACGGCTTGCGCCAACTGGCCGCCAGCGGTCGCAGCCTGGACAGTGCCAACCCGAACCCGCGTTTGATCAAGGGCTTGTTGACGCTCAGCGATGCGCTGCCCGAGTTGCGCATCATCGTCGACCATTTGCCCAATGCCCAGGTGCCGGCCGGTGAAGAGGCGGCTTATCACGCCGACCTGCTACGCCTGGCAGAGCGCCCCAACGTGTTCGCCAAGCTGGCGGAGATTCCCCAACTCGGCCCGCACGGCCTGATCGTCGACACCGCGCTCTACAACGACCGGTTGGCGGTGTTGTGGGAGGCGTTTGGTGACGAGCGCTGCTTCTTCGGCAGCGACTGGCCCAACAGTGATCACCTGGCGGATTTCGCCACCACCCTGGGGCTCGTTAAAAGCTGCATGGCGGGCAAACCCGAGGCCGTGCAAGCACAGTTTTTCCTGCACAACGCGGTGCGTATCTACACCCCGACCCATGGAGCGCAGTGATGCAGACCCGTGCCTTTCGCATGAACCTCAATCCTGGGCAGGCCGACGAATATCGCCGGCGCCACGACGAGATCTGGCCGGAACTGGCCCAGGCCCTGCTGGACGCCGGTGTGGTGGACTACCGGATTTTCCTCGACGAACCGGCCAACGCGCTGTTCGCCGTGCTGACCCATGAGGACGCCCACGGCCTGGATGAACTGCCCGGTACCGCACTGATGCAACGCTGGTGGACCTACATGCAGGACATCATGCCCAGCCATGCGGACGCCTCGCCGATCAGCGTCGACTTGCTGCCCATGTTCCACCTGTCGCGCCCCTGAATTAACGGACGCCCAACAACAATAAAAAGGATTCGACTACGTGGAAATCATTCTCCTTGGTGTGATTCTGCACTTTATCGGCGGCTTCGCCTCCGGCAGTTTCTACATCCCCTACAAGAAGGTTCGCGGGTGGGCCTGGGAAAGTTATTGGATCACCGGCGGCCTGGTGTCCTGGTTGATCGTGCCGCTGATCGCCGCGCAACTGACCGTGCCGGGCTGGGTAGACATCCTGCGCAACGCCGACACCAGCACCCTGCTGTGGACCTATCTGTTCGGCGTGTTGTGGGGCATCGGCGGGCTGACCTTCGGCCTGACCATGCGCTACCTCGGCCTGTCGTTAGGCATGTCGCTGATCATGGGCCTGACCTCGGCCCTCGGCGCCCTGATGCCGGCGCTGTACCGCGACCTGTTCACCGATGCCACCGAAGGCACCCTGACCTCGATGCTGGCCTCCCAGGGCGGGCATTGGGTGTTGTGGGGCGTGGCGGTGTCGCTGGTGGGTATTGCGGTGTGCGGCAAGGCTGGGTTGATCAAGGAGCGGGAAGTGTCCGAGGCGGTGAAATTCGCCAGTGTCAGCGAGTTTTCCCTGGGCAAGGGC
>NZ_JADDUM010000265.1 GCF_015163715.1 Pseudomonas cyclaminis | reverse complement strand
GTTTGCCGGGCGCCAGGTGCATTTGGGGCTGGCGAGTCTGCTCGCCTGGCGGGTCAGCCAAGGACAGGCAGTGACCTTCTCCATTGCCGTCAATGACTATGGCCTGGAGTTACTGAGCGCCACACCGGTGGATTGGTCTGTACTGCTGAGCGAGGCGCTGCTGAGCCCGGCGAATTTGCTGAGCGACGTCGCCGCCAGCCTGAATGCCGGGGAACTGGCCTTGCGGCGCTTTCGTGAAATCGCGCGTATCGCCGGGCTGGTGTTTGCCGGCTACCCCGGCGCGCCGAAAAGTACGCGCCAGGTGCAGGCGTCCAGTGGATTGTTCTTTGAAGTGTTCAAGCAATATGACCCGCAGAACCTGTTGCTGGCCCAGGCCGGGGAAGAAGTCCTACGTGACGAGCTGGATATTCGCCGGCTGGAAGAGACCTTGCTTCGCTTGTCGGCGCTGAAACTGGACATGCATGTGATCGAACGTCCTACGCCCCTGGCCTTCCCGCTGCTGGTGGAGCGGATGCGCGAAAGCATGAGTTCGGAAAAACTCTCGGAGCGCATTGCGCGGATGGTCAAGGATTTGGAAAAAATAGCGGAGAAACGATGACGCACTGCTCGGTGACGCTCGGAGGCGAAGAACTGTGGCTGCTGGCGGAGAAAGCCGTGTACTGGCCTGCGCGCCAGTGCCTGTTGATTGCCGATGCGCACTTTGGCAAGGCATCTGCCTATCGCAGCCTTGGGCAGCCGGTGCCGCAGGGCACCACCACCGACAACCTGCAGCGATTGGACCGTGTGTTAGGCGCGCTGCCCTGCGTGCACGTGATCTTTCTCGGCGACTTCCTGCATGGCCCCGGCTCACACGCCAGCGGCACGCTGAGCGCACTGCGGGGCTGGCGAGCACGGCATTGCGACCTTGCGCTGACGTTGATCCGCGGCAATCACGATAAACGCGCGGGCGATCCACCTGCTGACTTGAGGATCGAGGTGGTTCCTGAGCCGCTGCTGATGGGACCTTTCGCCCTGCAACACGAACCGGATCCCCATGCCAGCCACCTGGTGCTGGCGGGGCATGTGCACCCGGTGTATCGCTTGCGCGGCAAGGGCCGGCAGAGCCTGCGCCTGCCGTGCTTCCTGCTGGGCAGGCACGTCAGCCTGTTGCCAGCGTTCGGCGCATTTACGGGCGGATACGCAGTAGATCAGGGCGATGATCACCAACTCTTTGTGATTGGCGATCACCAGGTCTGGCCAGTTGGCTGAAACACCGACTGGGCTTGCAGGTATCAGGCAACCGGTGCGGGTGGCGGCTCGTCCGGAAGGGTCGGCTCACCGGGTTCGGTAGGCTGTGGGTAATCCGGCTCGGGTTGGCCGGGGATGCCGCCCGCATAAGCGGGATCGGCCATCAGGGACCAGGCCAGAACGCCAATCTGGTTGGGTTCAAGCCGGGCAAGTTCTGCGCTGATTCGCGGGTCGATCTTCATAAGGCACTCCTCAAGCGTGGCCCGCGCGTTTTGCACGCGCCGAGGCAGTACACCCAATAGAGTCACTTTCTGCGGACTAATTCCCTTTACGCGTAGGACCTTTCGATCAAGCGCGTGGCAAGGTGACGCCACGCTGGCCTTGGTACTTGCCTGCGCGGTCTTTGTAGGACACTTCACAGGCCTCGTCGGACTGCAAGAACAGCATCTGCGCCACGCCTTCATTGGCGTAGATCTTGGCTGGCAGGGTGGTGGTGTTGGAGAACTCCAGGGTCACGTGACTTCCCACTCAGGCTCAAGCGGCGTCACGTTAACGATAATGCCGCAGCGTGCGTAGGTGCTTTTACCCAGGCAGATGGTCAGCACGTCGCGGGGAATACGGAAGAACTCCACGGTGCGCGCCAGGGCGAAAGAGTTTGGCGGAATGATGCACACGTCGCTCTTGACGTCGACAAAGCTCTTTTCGTCGAAGTTCTTCGGGTCGACGATCGCCGAGTTGATGTTGGTGAACACCTTGAACTCATCGGCGCAGCGCACATCGTAGCCGTAGCTGGAAACACCATAGGAGATCACTCGGTCATCGCCTTCACCACGAATCTGGCGCTCGACGAACGGTTCGATCATGCCGTGCTCTTGCGCCATGCGGCGAATCCACTTGTCCGATTTGATGCTCATGGCGGGTGTCCTGAATAGCGAGGTGGAAAAATTCTGTGTGGCATCTTACCGGGGCCGGCGTTGGGGTTCAAAGGGCGTCGGGATTTTCTTGATGAATGCGCCGCCGGCTATAAGGCGCGGCCAGCAGGGCCGGGGCCGTATTGCCGCCCGCGGTACCTGTAAATACCACCGCCAGTCACGAAAATAGAGAAACCTTCGGAAATACCATTGGCACGTTCCGGAAAAAGGGTTAAGGTGGCGCCACTGTGCTGCTTGTGTCACTGAGAATCTCTACACGATATGTTGAATTTCGATCCAACCATCTCCAAGAATTTTTCCTGCTCTTTGCACTCAGTCTCGGCCAGGGCTTTTCCTGAGTCGCAGTTAACTTTGTCCAAGGAGATACACCATGTCTAATCGCCAAACTGGTACCGTTAAGTGGTTCAACGATGAAAAAGGCTTCGGCTTCATCACTCCACAATCCGGTGACGACCTGTTCGTTCACTTCAAAGCTATCCAATCCGACGGCTTCAAAAGCCTGAAAGAAGGCCAACAGGTTTCTTTCATCGCTACCCGCGGTCAGAAAGGCATGCAAGCTGAAGAAGTTCAAGTTATCTAACTTGTACTGACTTAGTCGAAAAGACCCCGCCCTTAAAAGCGGGGTTTTTTTATGCCTGGGATTCAGCCAAAGCGTGAATCTGAGGCCGGGCACAAAAAATGTGGGAGGGGGCTTGCCCCCGATTGCGGTGCACCAGTCGATATATCAGGCGACTGTCACACTGCTATCGGGGGGCAAGCCCCCTCCCACATTCAAACATCCAAGCTGCGTCGCTTATTGGAACAGGGACTCACTCGACAAGCCATTCTTCTCCAGGATCTCACGCAAGCGCTTGAGCCCTTCCACCTGGATCTGCCGCACCCGCTCACGGGTCAGGCCGATCTCCAGGCCTACGTCCTCCAGGGTGCTGCTCTCATGGCCACGCAGGCCGAAGCGGCGAATCACCACCTCACGCTGCTTGTCTGTAAGCTCCGACAACCACTGGTCAATGCTTTGGGACAGATCATCGTCCTGCAACAGCTCGCAAGGATCTGTAGGGCGATCATCCGTCAGGGTGTCCAGCAGGGTTTTATCCGAATCAGGACCCAGCGAGACGTCGACCGAAGACACACGCTCGTTAAGGCCAAGCATGCGCTTGACCTCCCCTACCGGTTTTTCCAGCAGGTTGGCGATTTCTTCGGGCGAAGGTTCATGATCGAGTTTTTGAGTGAGCTCACGCGCTGCCCGCAGGTAGACGTTGAGCTCCTTGACCACGTGGATCGGCAACCGGATCGTGCGGGTCTGATTCATGATCGCCCGTTCGATGGTCTGGCGAATCCACCAGGTGGCATAGGTTGAAAAGCGAAAGCCCCGCTCAGGGTCGAACTTCTCCACAGCCCGGATCAAGCCGAGGTTGCCCTCCTCGATCAGGTCCAGCAGGGACAGCCCACGATTGACGTAGCGTCGGGCGATTTTCACCACCAGGCGCAGGTTGCTTTCAATCATGCGCTTGCGCCCAGCCGGATCACCCTTTTGCGACAACCGCGCAAAATGGACTTCCTCTTCGGGGGTCAGCAGGGGGGAAAAGCCGATTTCATTGAGGTACAGCTGGGTCGCGTCGAGCGCCCGTGTGTAATCAATGTATTTATGTTGCTTTAACGCGGAGGAGTTTTTGGATTTGGTGCGAACTGAAGGTGTTGCAGGTCCCTCATTCGACATCGATTCCATAGCGACACCGGTCTCCATAAGGAGAACCTCATCGTCGATGTCAAACTCCGGCGCTTCTTTACTGAGAGCCATTGTTATAGTCCTTTGGTGAGTTCGACCTCAAGCTCAAGCGACGCCTTTATCCTTGGCAACGCTGGAGCCTGTTCCTTCTACGTGAGGGAACAGGCTGGCAACACATCAACGACGGGGTAAGAATTGCAGCGGATCTACAGGCTTCCCTTGACGGCGAATCTCAAAGTGCAGTTTCACCCGGTCTGTACCCGTTGAACCCATTTCGGCAATTGTCTGTCCGACTTTGACCTGCTGCCCCTCCCGAACCAACAGCCTGCGGTTATGACCGTAAGCACTGACGTAGGTATCACTGTGTTTGATGATGACCAGCTCGCCGTAGCCCCGTAAACCACTCCCGGCGTACACCACTGTCCCATCAGACGCAGCTAAAACAGGCTGTCCCAAATCCCCGGCGATATCAATGCCTTTATTCAAACTACCGTTTGAAGAGAATTTTCCAATTAACACTCCGTTTGAGGGCCATCCCCAACCGGTCGGCGCAGGCCCGGCAGGCGGCAACGGTGCGGCTGCCGGCTTGTTCGCAGCCGTCGGCGCAGCAGTGCCGGCAGGCCGTGTAATGATGGTGGTTTTGCTCGAAGACGACGGTGAAGATCCGGTGTTTGTCACAACCGTCGTAGGCGCGGAACCGGTGCGACCGTCGAAGCGAATCGTCTGACCCGGATGTATCGTGTAGGGCACAGGAATATTGTTACGGGCTGCGAGCGCTTTGTAGTCCCACCCATAACGAAAGGCGATCGAGAACATCGTGTCGCCCTTGCGCACCACATATTGCCCGGTGGTTACCGTCGGCTTTTGCGGTGCGGCATTATTACGGTCAACGACTCGTGCACCGCTGCTTGGCGAGCTGGAACAGCCCACCAACAAGGAACCGAAGACAAGGCCAAGCACCAGTCGCTGAAAACTTGTTTTACCCATACGCTGCGCAAGACCTGTGAGACTCACCCGCCGCTCCCTTTATGGTGGCTGAACATGAACGCCTGTATCAGGCTTGAAATATGTCGCAAGTATAACTGGGCATTGAAGTTTTACCGGCACGCGACTGAAACGAATCATTCAACGTGTTGAATCGATGAGGCCGTCATGTTGACTTGATAGACCCCGCCGTAAGACACATCCCCACCCGCAGAATTCACTGGCGGCGAAAATTCATCAGGCCAGTGGACCGTTGAGTAACGGAACAAAGCGTACGGCGCCCAGTACATGCCGGGAAAAACCGTCGTCTTCACGGACAATAAGCATCAATTGTTGCACTTCGCCGGAGCCCACCGGAATGACCAGGCGCCCGCCCGGGGCCAATTGGTCCAGCAGCGCCTGCGGAACATCGGTGGCCACGGCGGTGACGATGATGCCGTTGTAAGGCGCCAGCGCCGGCCAGCCTTCCCAGCCATCCCCCCAGCGAAACACCACGTTGCGCAGGTTCAGCTCCACCAGGCGTTCCTTGGCACGATCCTGAAGCACCTTGATGCGCTCCACCGAGAACACACGCTCCACCAGCTGTGACAGCACGGCGGTCTGGTAGCCGGAACCGGTGCCGATCTCCAGCACCTTGTCCAGCGGCCCCGCGGCCAGCAGCAGCTCGCTCATGCGCGCCACCATGTAGGGCTGGGAGATGGTCTGGTTATGGCCAATGGGCAAGGCCGTATCTTCATAAGCGCGATGGGCCAGGGCCTCATCGACAAACAGATGGCGAGGCGTACGGCGGATCACTTCCAACACCTGGGCGTTGGACAACCCTTCTTCGTACAGGCGCTGGATCAAACGCTCACGGGTGCGCTGGGAGGTCATCCCGATGCCCCGACGCAGCAGGTCGTCTTGTTCACGAGCCATCAGCGCAATCCCTCCAGCCAGCCTTCGAGACCACTGAAGGCATCGCTGAAGGTTCGGTCGAATTGCAACGGGGTAATCGACACATAACCTTGCATCACCGCATGAAAGTCCGTGCCCTCGCCCCCGTCTTCGGCATCACCGGCTGCTGCAATCCAATAGCCTTCCTTGCCGCGCGGGTCGACCACTTTCAACGGCGCCGCTGCACGGGCGCGATGGCCCAGGCGCGTCAGCTGGATGCCACGGATATGGTCGAGGGGCAAATTGGGAATATTGACGTTGAGCACTGTACGCGGCGGCAGGTCCAGGGAGGCATGGGCCTCCACCAGCTTGCGTGCGAAATAGGCGGCGGTGGGCAGGTTGTCCAATTGCCGCGAGGCAAACGAAAAAGCGAACGAGGTACGGCCCAGGAAGCGCCCTTCGAGCGCTGCCGCCACGGTGCCGGAATACAGCACGTCGTCGCCCAGGTTGGCGCCGAGGTTGATGCCCGACACCACCAGGTCCGGCTCTTGGTCCAACAGGCTGTTGATGGCCAGGTGCACGCAGTCGGTGGGCGTACCGTTGACACTGATAAAGCCATTGGCCAGAACCTGCGGGTGCAGGGGACGGTCGAGCGTCAGCGAACTGCTGGCGCCACTCTTGTCCTGGTCGGGGGCAACCACCACGCACTCGGCGTAATCCTGCAGCGCAGCATAGAGCGCGGCAAGACCGGGTGCGGTGGCACCGTCATCGTTTGATATCAGAATACGCATGGGCTGTCCGTCTGCCCCACCGGCACCAGATCAACAAGCTCGCGCACCAAGACAGTGGCGAAGCATCCGGCCGGCAGGACGAATTCCAATTGCAGAATGTCAGGCCCGGGATAATGCCACGTCAAACCGCCAATGGGCAGTCGCAGAATGCGACGTTCCTGGCTCATGCCGGCATTCACCAGCCAATCGCGCAGGTCGGCTTCACTGGCGGCGATCGCCTGCTCCAGTTCATGGGTGGCGCCTGTCGCAGGCGAATCGCCTTCGCCCCACTGCGGGCCGGTGGGGTGCAGGTCCAGGATCGCCAGGCGCGGGTCACTGCACTCAGCCTCTCCCGCCGGGAAAAAACTGCGGCTGTCAGTAAACGCCAGCAGATCACCCACTTGCGCACGCTGCCAGGAACCGTCGGCGACGCGTGCTGCCAGGACCTTGTTGAACAGGAAACTGCGCGCCGTAGACAACAACCGCGAACGCACATTGCGCTGCTCCGGCAGGGCCTTGCGCGCCGCCCATTCACGGGCGTCGACCACGTTGCCACCGTTGTGGCCAAAACGCTGGGTGCCGAAATAATTGGGAATGCCGTGCTGCGCGATCAGTTGCAAACGCGCATCGATGGCGGCGGTATCGCCGGCCAGCTGGGTCAGACGCAAGGTGAACCCGTTGGCCGCGTGCGCGCCGCGCTGCAGTTTGCGCTTGTGGCGGGCGGTCTTGAGAATCCTGAGGGTGTCGTTTTCTGCAGCGCTCATGTCCGGATCGGCCTTGCCCGGCAGTTGCACGCTGAACCACTGACGGGTCAGCGCCTGACGGTCCTTGAGCCCGGCATAGCTGACGGTGCGCAACGGCACGCCGGCAGCCTTGGCGATACGGCGCGCAGCTTCCTCAGTGTTGAGGCCACGTTTTTCCACCCACAGCCACAAGTGCTCGCCCTCGCCGGTCAGCGGGATATCCAGCACTTCGTCTACCTGGAAATCTTCAGCCGTGGCCTTCAACACCGCGCTGCCCAAGGCCTCGCCGTAGGCACGCGGGCCCAGCAATTCCAGATCATTCATGCGCGCAGCAACAAGGCGACGGAGTGCACCGCAATGCCCTCTTCACGACCGGTAAACCCGAGCTTTTCGGTGGTGGTGGCTTTCACGTTGACTTGATCCAATTCAATTTGCAGGTCTGCGGCAATCAGTGCGCGCATCGATTCAATATGGGGCGCCATCTTCGGTGCCTGGGCCACGATGGTGTTGTCGACGTTACCGACCTTCCAGCCCTTGGCGTGGATCAGGCCGACCACGTGGCGCAGCAATACCCGGCTGTCCGCGCCCTTGAAGGTGGGGTCGGTGTCCGGAAAGTGCTTGCCGATATCACCCAACGCCGCAGCGCCGAGCAAGGCATCGCTCAAGGCATGCAACACCACATCGCCGTCGGAATGAGCCAGCAACCCATGGTGGTGTGCAATGCGCACGCCGCCCAGGGTGATGAAATCGCCTTCAGCGAAACGGTGCACATCGTAGCCGTGGCCAATACGCATAAAAAAACGCCCCGATTTAATTCAGGGCGTGATTCTACCTACTTTTGCCTCACATTAACCGAGCAAAGCACGGCCATGGTGTCGCAAATGGTCTTCGATGAAGCTGGCGATGAAGAAATAGCTATGGTCATAGCCGGGTTGCAGGCGCAGTTCCAGCGGATGCTTGGCCGCCTTGGCCGCTTGCCGCAGGGCTTCAGGCTTGAGCTGCACCGCGAGGAAATCGTCGCGATCGCCCTGGTCCACCAGCAAGGGCAGCTTTTGAGAGGCTTCGCTGATCAATACGCAGGCATCCCATTCACGCCACTTCGAGCGCTCTTCACCCAGGTAACGGGAGAAGGCTTTCTGACCCCACGGGCAATCCATCGGGTGGTTGATCGGCGAAAACGCCGACACCGATTGGTAACGCCCTGGGTTACGCAGCGCACACACCAGTGCGCCGTGACCGCCCATTGAGTGGCCGCTGATACCGCGTTTATCCGAAGCAGGGAAATGCGCTTCAACCAACGCCGGCAATTCCTGCACCACGTAGTCATGCATCCGATAATGCTTGGCCCACGGTTCCTGGGTGGCATTCAGATAAAAACCGGCACCCAGGCCGAAGTCCCAGGCGTTATCCGGGTCACCCGGCACACCGGGACCGCGAGGACTGGTGTCCGGCGCAACGATGATCAACCCCAGCTCGGCGGCCATGCGCTGTGCGCCGGCCTTCTGCATGAAGTTCTCATCGGTGCAGGTCAACCCGGACAGCCAGTACAACACCGGCAGCTTGCCGCCCTGCTCCGCTTGCGGCGGCAGGTAAACGGCGAAGGTCATGTCGCAATCGAGCACGTGGGAGCTGTGCTTGTAACGTTTATGCCAGCCACCAAAACTCTTCTGGCAGGAGATATTTTCCAGGGTCATGGGAATGCTCCCAGCGACAAGCCGCCAGCCATAAGCTGCAAGTGGGCGTACACCCTCTTGCAGCTTGAAGCTTGCAACTTGCAGCTGCTTCAAAAATGAATGACGGTACGAATGCTCTTGCCTTCATGCATCAGGTCAAACGCTTTGTTGATGTCTTCCAGGCCCATGGTGTGGGTGATGAAGGTGTCCAGCGGGATCTCGCCGGTCTGGGCCATTTCCACGTAGCTTGGCAACTCAGTACGACCGCGCACACCACCGAACGCCGAACCGCGCCAGACGCGACCGGTCACCAACTGGAACGGACGGGTAGCGATTTCCTGGCCAGCACCGGCCACACCGATGATTACCGATTCGCCCCAACCTTTGTGGCAGCACTCAAGGGCAGCCCGCATCAGTTGCACGTTACCGATGCATTCGAAGGAAAAGTCCACGCCGCCGTCGGTCAAATCAACAATCACGTCCTGGATCGGGCGGTCGTAGTCTTTAGGGTTGATGCAGTCGGTGGCGCCCAATTGCTTGGCGATTTCGAACTTGGCCGGGTTGATGTCGATGGCAATGATGCGACCGGCCTTGGCTTTCACGGCACCGATAATGGCCGACAGACCAATACCGCCAAGACCAAAGATGGCTACGGTGTCGCCCGGCTTGACCTTGGCGGTGTTGATCACCGCGCCGATACCGGTGGTAACGCCGCAACCCAGCAGGCAGACCTTTTCCAGGGGCGCTTCTTTAGGAATCTTGGCCACGGAAATTTCCGGCAACACGGTGTACTCGGAGAAGGTCGAGGTGCCCATGTAGTGGAAAATCGGTTGGCCCTTGTAGGAAAAACGCGTGGTGCCGTCTGGCATCAGGCCTTTGCCTTGGGTGGCGCGAATGGCCTGGCACAGGTTGGTCTTGCCCGACAGGCAGAATTTGCACTTGCCGCACTCCGGGGTGTACAGCGGGATCACATGGTCACCGACGGCGACCGAGGTAACGCCCTCGCCGATGGCTTCAACCACCGCACCGCCTTCGTGGCCGAGGATCGACGGGAAGATACCTTCCGGGTCGGCGCCCGACAGGGTATAGGCGTCGGTGTGGCAGACGCCGGAAGCCACCACGCGCAACAGGACTTCGCCAGCCTTGGGCATGGCGACATCCACTTCAACAATCTCAAGGGGCTTCTTGGCTTCGAAGGCGACGGCGGCGCGGGACTTGATCATCCGGTGTTTCTCCAGGGAGTTAAAACTGAGACGGCGAGTGTAAAACATGGCTCACTGATTAATAATCCAGGCAAAAGCAAAACTTTATTGCTGTACAGGGACAATCACCATGTTGGAAAACCGCTGGGAAGGCATCGATGAGTTTGTCGCCGTGGCCGAGTGCAGCCAATTCACGGCGGCGGCCGAGCGCCTGGGGGTGTCCTCATCCCATATCAGCCGGCAGGTGGCGCGCCTGGAAGAGCGACTGCAAACACGGTTGTTGTATCGCAGTACGCGCAAGGTGACGCTGACCGAAGCCGGCCAGACCTTCCTGCAACACTGCCAACGCTTGCAGGACGGTCGCGAAGAAGCCCTGCGTGCGGTAGGCGACCTCGCCAGCGAACCCAAAGGCATGCTGCGCATGACCTGCGCCGTGGCTTACGGCGAACGCTTTATTGTGCCGTTGGTGACGCGATACATGGGGCTTTACCCTCAGTTGCGGGTGGATATCGAACTGAGCAACCGCCAGTTGGATCTCGTGCATGAGGGGCTGGACCTGGCGATTCGCCTGGGGCGGCTGCAGGATTCGCGAATGGTCGCCAGCCGCCTCGCGCCGCGCCGCATGTACTTGTGCGCCTCGCCGTCCTACTTGGCACGGTATGGTCGGCCACATAGCTTGTCGGAATTGAGTCGGCACAACTGCCTGATCGGCAGTTCGGATATTTGGCAACTGGCCCAGGACGGGCGCGAATTTTCCCAGCGGGTGCAGGGAAACTGGCGCTGCAACAGTGGGCAGGCGGTGCTGGACGCGGCGTTGCAGGGGGTTGGGTTGTGTCAGTTGCCGGACTATTACGTGCTGGAGCACTTGCACAGCGGCGCGCTGGTGTCGCTGCTTGAGGCGCATCAGCGCCGAATACGGCGGTGTGGGCGCTCTATCCGCAACAGCGGCATTTGTCGCCGAAGGTCAGGAAGCTGGTGGATTTCTTGAAGGAGGGGTTGGCCGGGAGGCCGGAGTACAGTCGTTGATTGGGTATTGTTTGGGCGGGCCTCATCGGGGCATAGGTATTTACACAACTCTTAAAGGTTGACATAGAACCCTGTGGTGAGCGGGCT
>NZ_JADDUM010000264.1 GCF_015163715.1 Pseudomonas cyclaminis | reverse complement strand
GGAGTTGGAAAATGGGCACGTCGTAACCGCGCATATCTCCGGCAAGATGCGACAAGAACTATCATTCGTATTCTTACCGGTGACAAAGTGCGCGTCGAGCTGACGCCCTATGACTTGAGCAAAGGGCGCATCACTTACCGCGCTCGCTAAGCAAGCATCATCAACAAACGCCGTTATGCCGGGGCGTTTTTGTGTGTGCGTGCCATTTATCCAGCACCACAAAACAATGTGGGAGGGGGCTTGCCCCCTCCCACATTGGATCTCCATGCTTCAGATAGAGCTCAGGCTGCCCGTCCTTCACTCCGGCACCAACGCCAGTTGCAACGGCAAGCGCGCCATGCTCGTGCTCTTCAACGAACCCAGGTACAACCAGTCGCCATACTCCCGCGCCGTGGTAATCGGTGAGTAGTTGCCCGCGCTGCCATCCTGCAGATTGGCGATGACCTTGCCGTTGGTATCCAACCCCAGCACAAAGGCTTTGCGCTCGATGGGCTTGGGCACGACCATCAGTGCACGCACCATCACTTTGCGCAGCAGCGGGTAGCCGGCAAAGCTGTCCAGCAATGGATTGCGCGGTGAGTAGAGCGCCACCCAGAAGCGGTCCTGGCCGTTGAAGCTCAGGTTGTCCGGCAGGCCGGGCAGGTTGTCGATAAACAGGTCGTGGCTGCCGGCGCGTTCGCCGGTGAGCCAGTAACGGCTGATGCGATAGGCGCCGGTTTCATTCACCAGTACGTAGCGTTCGTCCGGGCCCAGGGCGACGCCGTTGGCGAATTGCAGGTGGTCGAGCAACACCTCGGTGCTGCCGGCGCTGAAGTCGTAACGCAGCAGCCGACCATCACCGCCATGCTCGATCACGGCTTCGCCATCCTGGCCATACCCCCAGCGGCTCGACGCGTCGCTGAAATAGGCATAGCGGCCACTGGCGTCCACGATGACGTCATTGGTAAAGCCGAAGGGTGTGCCATTGACGCCGGTGCTCAGGGCGGTAAGTTGACGGTGTGCATCCAGCGCGAGCAGACCCTTCACGCCATCGGCAATGATCAAGCGCCCATCCGGGTGCAGCGCCAGGCCCAGCGGGCGCCGCCAGTATTGCCCAGCACTTCCAGGCTGCGGCTGTCGGGGGAAGTGCGGATGATGCGCCCGTCGTGCAGGCCACTGATGAGAAAACCCTGGGCATCCAACAGCAATGCCTCCGGCCCGGCGATGTCTTGGGCGCCGATGGTTTGCACGGCCTTGAGGCGCTGGTTTTCGGCGAAAGGGCCATCTTTCATCGATGGCGCTTTGGGCGGCGCCCAGTTCACCGGTTGTACCTTGGTCGGCATCAGCAGCAAAAAGGCAACCACCGCCAGCAGCAACACAAACAGCAGATGGCGCAGTTTTTTTGGACGGGTACTCATGACGATTCCTGATTGTCGTGGGGGCTCATAGCGTTTTGGGGTGGTGCCTGAGCTTAGCCCGCCTTCGGGATTGCGCTAGTTCACTGCCCGTTTCACATCAGTGGATCCCAGCGTTGGGACCAGTCACCTTCGGCCTTGACCACATCGCGCAGCAACGCCAATGCCTGCTGCAACACCGCCGAATCCCGCGCCCTTGAATACACCAGGAAGGTCGGGAAGCTGAACTCCGGCGCCTTGGACACACGCTGCATCACACCGCTGTCCAGGTAGCTCTGCACCACCCGTGTGCGAAAATAGCCGGCGCCGCCATTTTCGAGGATGTACTGCAAGGCCAATGGCCCCAGGTTGAAGCTCACCGCAGCACGGGCCTTGTCGGGCAGGGCGGCGTCGTGTTGCTGGCGAAAGCCCGGGCCCCAGTCGATGTAGACGTACGGCGCCGGCTTGCTGACCAATTGCACCAGGATCAGTTTTTCTTCCAGCACCTGTTCCACCTGCAACCCCGGCCAGTATTGCGGCTGGAACACCAGCGCCGCGTCGAGCACGCCCAGTTCCAGCTGGCGCAACAGGTAGTCGCCTTCACGCACTTCGGTGCGCAGCGCGTGGCCGGGAATGTGTTCGCGCAGCGCCTTGGCCCAACCGAGCATCAATGGGTTGCACAGGCTGACCTCACCGCCGATGTGCAGCACATTGCGATAGCCATCGGGCAACGGCAGGTCACGCCTTGCGGCTTCCCAGGTTTGCAGCAACTGGTTGGCGTACACCACAAAGGCTTCGCCGTCGGCAGTCAGGCGTGCGCCGGCGCGGTTGCGGATGAACAGCGTACTGCCCAGTTGGCTTTCCAGGCTTTTGACCCGTGCAGTGATGGCGGTCTGGGTGACGTGGAGTTTCTCAGCGGCCGCCGCCAGGCTGCCGCATCGGGTGATTTCGAGAAAGGTGCGTGCCAGTTCGATGTCCATGAAGACCCCTGGGGATGAATGGGGGCATTGTAGAACTGATCACGCAGGAGCGGGGATTGGGAGGCGACGCTATCGGGGCGCTACTCCCAACTGTCTGGGTCAAGGCAGCGAGTTGACCGTGGCGGCTGTCTGCCATAAGCCAGGAAGTCGCCCACCCAGCGGTTGATGCAGCCGCCGGCGTCCGGTCTTGCGGGATCCTTGAGGCGCAATTGTTCGACCTGGGATGCATCTGTCGTGCTGTGTTCAGCGTTGAGCAGCACCATGCGTGCGACGCGTTCTGGATACAGCGCACCGTAACGGCTGCCCAACCGCGTGCCATCGGCGTTACCCAGATAGAGCAGTTGTGCGTCCCCCAGTTGGGCCCGTACGAACTCCATGTCCCGTGCGGCGTGTTCTACACCGTTCTGTTGGCTGAGATCGCGAGGGCTGAGCTCGATGACGTCATAACGATTGACCAGCTTGCGATACGCTTGTGTGGCATAGGA
This sequence comes from Pseudomonas cyclaminis, assembly GCF_015163715.1. Classification (GTDB taxonomy): domain Bacteria; phylum Pseudomonadota; class Gammaproteobacteria; order Pseudomonadales; family Pseudomonadaceae; genus Aquipseudomonas; species Aquipseudomonas cyclaminis. The sequence goes on along the minus strand of NZ_JADDUM010000264.1, from coordinate 9,840 downwards.
TTCCCAGCGGGCGGCCAGGTGAATCACGAAGGTGCCCTGGTTGTCTGGCGCGGTCTCGCCGGCCTGGGTGAACACCACACCCTCGCGGCTCAACGGCTCGCGGGCGCCGACGCGGGTCAGGTAGAGGCGCAGGGTGCCTTGCCGAGGCGCGGCGTAGTTGCGCGGTACGGTCACGACGCCGCACTGGGTGCGTGACACCACCTCGGGGTCCAGTCGTTCGAGGGCGGGGAGGGGGCAGTCCAGCAGCCAATCGATGGCGGTGGGTTGGATCAGTGATGCGCTATGGCCAATGTTTACCGTCAAGCAGAGACAGCCACACGCGAGGTGTTTTGCAATCGTCATCAAGAGGTCCTGGTCAGCCGTGTGATAACGGCTTTTTTACCAAGGACCTTGGTTCGAAGAATGTAAGGCGAGAAGGTGGATTGCGTAGGAAACTGGAGTTTTGTTTATCGGATATCGGTTTTCCAACCGCCACCGAGTGCCTTGTACAACGCAATGCTGGCCTGCAGGCGCGCCAGGCGCAGTTGCACGTTCAGATCCTGGGCGGCGTACAGCGTGCGTTGGGTTTCGAGTACCGTGAGCAAGTCCTCGGCGCCTGCCTGGTAGCGGCTTTCAGCGATTTGAAAGGCGGTCTGGGCCTGCTGCAGTTCTTCGCTTTGCCACTGGCGTTGCTGGTCCAGGCGCGTGATGCTGCTGAGACCTTTTTCCACATCGGCAAAACCGTTGATGATCGCACCGCGGTAGGCGTACAGCAGCTCATCCTGGCGCGCTCGGGCCTTGTCGCGTTCGGCGCTTAAACGTCCGTTGTTGAAGATCGGTCCCACCAGGCCGGCCGTCAGCGTGTAGTAGGGGCTGCGCAGGATGTCCAAGGCCTTGTAGGCGTCGGAGCCGAGTGTGGCGCCGAGGGTCAGGGCTGGCAGCATCGCCGCTCGGGCCACGGTGACATTTGCCTGCGCGGCTGCCAGCTCGGCCTCGGCCTTGGCAATATCGGGTCGACGGCTGAGCAACTGGCTGGGCATGCCGGCGCCGATGGTTGGCCACGTCATGGCCTGGAAGGGCTCTGCACCCAGGTCCAGGTTTTGAACCGGTTGGCCGAGAAGGGCCGCGAGGGTGATCTGGGCGTCTTCGGCCAGTTGCTGAATCAACGGCAGTTGGCGCCGCTGGCTGGCAACCAGGCTTTTCTGTTGGGCCAGTTCCAGTGCCGTGGCGGAGCCTGCGTCATAGCGGGTCTGCACCAGGTCGAGCACGTTGCGGGCATTGGCCAGGTTCAGCTCGGCGATCTGCTGGCGCTGGCGCGCGGCCAGGGTTTGCGCGTAGCGGTCGGCCACGTTGCTGAGCAAGGTCAGTTCCACGGTGGCCTGGTCGAATTCGCTGGCCCGCAGTCCCTGCAACGCGCTGTCGCGGCGGCAGCACGTCCGCCCCAGAAGTCCACTTCATAACTGGCCGTCAGGCTGGCGCCGAAATTGTCCACCGCATCTTCGCTCGGCGAAGCGTCCAGGTCCGGTCCGCCCTGGCCGTGCAGCAATTTCTGATGGCTGGTGGTGAGGTCGAATTTCACCTCGGGCAACAGCGGCGCCCCGGCGATCACCGCACTGGCCTGGGCCTGGCGCACGCGGGCCATGGCGGCGGCCACGTCGACACTGTCACGTCGGGCCTGTTCGACCAGCCGGTTCAACTGCGGGCTGTTGAAGTGCGTCCACCAGCGCTGGTTGGTGGCCTGGGCCGCGTCGCGCTCGGCGAATTGCCAGGCGGCCGGCGGCGCAATACCGCTGTCCATGGTGGGCGGATCGCCGGCGCAGGCATTGAGCAGCAGGCACAGGCTGAGCAGGGAAAGTCGCAAGGGGGTGGATCGTTTACTCACTGGTCAACGCCTTAACCGGATCGAGCCGGGCAGCTTTACGGGCCGGCATAAAGCCGAATACGACGCCGGTGACCAGCGCACAACCAAATGCGCCCAGCACCGCCACCAGGGAAAATTGCACCGCCACCTTGGCCAGCACCAATACGCCGCCCACCAGCAGCGCCAGGGCAATGCCGCACAGGCCACCGACCACCGAAAGCATCACCGCCTCGGTCAGGAACTGACGCAGGATGTCGCGTTGGCGTGCACCGGTGGCCATGCGGATGCCGATCTCGCGGGTGCGCTCGCGCACGGTCATCAGCATGATGTTCATCACGCCGATGCCGCCCACCAGCAAGGAAATCGCGGCAATCGAGCCAAGCATCAGCGACAGGGTGTTCTGGGTACGGGCCTCGGCCTGGATCATTGCGGCGTTGTTGGTCAACTCGTAGTCGTGTTTGCCGTTGTGCAGCTTTTGCATCAGTTGGTTGATGGCCATTTCGGCTTCGTGGACCCTGCCCGCATCGGCGGCGGCGATCACTACGTACTCGGGGTCGTAGCTGCCAAACAAACGCACGCTGGCGGCGGTGTAGGGGATGGCGATACGGTCGTCACTGTCCTTGTCACCGGAGGCGGCGCCTTTTTCCGCCAGCACGCCGATCACTTGGAACGGTACATTCTCAATCAGGATGTATTGCCCGATCGGATTGACCTGGCCCTTGAACAGCTTTTCGCGGATACGGTGGCCGATCACCGCGACGGTGGCCCCGCTGCGCTCGTCGGCGGTGGTGAAGTAACTGCCCTCGGCCACCGGCCAGTTGAAAATGTCCGGAAAGTTGGTGTCGTTGCCGCCCACATACGCCATGTAGTCGACGTTGCCATAGCGCACACCCGCCTTGCTGCCATTGACCGGCATGATGCGCTTGACCTGGGGCAGCGCGGCCAGTGCCTGGACGTCATTGAGGGTGACGACGCCCAGTGGCGCGCGTGGGTTGGGCGACGCGCCGCTCAGATAGAGAATGTTGGAGCCGAACGCGCCCATCTGCGCCATGACCTGGCGCTTGCTGCCTTCGCCGACGGCGAGCATCACCACCACGGATGCCACGCCGATGATGATCCCCAGCAGGGTCAGGGCGGTGCGGAAACGGTTTATCCACATCACGCGCCAGGCGGCTTGCACCGCGTCCAGCACTTCGGCTTTCCACGCGCCGTTATGCTCGGCGCGTCGATCAGGCGTTGACGCAGGTCCACGGCTTGCAGGGCGCCGTTGGCAGCGGGCGGGGCGGTTGCATTGTCGTCGGCCGAGTCGCTGATGATCAGGCCATCACGAATCTCGATGATGCGGTTGGCCCGTGCTGCGACTTCGCGGTCGTGGGTGATCAGGATCACCACGTGGCCCTGGCTGGCCAGCTCGTCCAGCAGGGTCATCACCTCGGCGCCGCTATGGCTGTCGAGGGCGCCGGTGGGTTCGTCGGCAAGAATGATGTGGCCGCCGTTCATCAGTGCGCGGGCGATGGACACCCGCTGCTGCTGACCGCCGGACAGTTGGTGTGGACGGTTGCCGGTACGCTCGGCCAGGCCCAGTCGGGTCAGCAGCGCGTTGGCTCGGGCGTGGCGCTCGGCCGCGCTGATACCGGCGTAGATCGCCGGCATCTCGACGTTCTCCTGGGCCGAACCCGAGGGGATCAAGTGATAGCCCTGAAACACAAAACCAAAGGCTTCGCGGCGCAGCCAGGCCAGCTCGTCACTGTCCAGGTGAGCGACGTTTTCGCCGGCGAACAGGTAGTCCCCCACCGTGGGCCGATCGAGGCAGCCGAGGATGTTCATCAGCGTGGACTTGCCGGAGCCGGAGGCGCCGACGATGGCGACGAATTCCCCGGCATGAATCGACAGGTCGATGCCGCGCAACACGTCCACCTGCGGGCTGTCGCCACCGCCGTAGGATTTGCGGATGTTCTTGAGTTCGATCAGGGGCGTGGTCAACTCAACCCCCACTGCCGGCGGCCGGGCCGATCAACAGGTGGTCGCCTTCGTTCAGGCCACCGAGCACTTGCACCCGCAGGCGATCACTGATGCCCAGTTCCACCTCGCGTTCCTCGACGCGGCCGTTCTCCGTCACCACGCGGGCGATCTGCTTATCGGCGCTGCTGGTGCCCAGCAGGGCGGCAACCGGCGCGGTGAGGGCGTCCTTGACCTGGCCTGCGACAAAAAATACTTGGGTGGTCATTTCGGCCATCAATGCGTTGTCGCCGTTGTCCACATCCAGCAGTACGGTGTACAGCACCACGCGGCCGGTGCCGCTTTTGCTGGAGCTGTTGGGGCTGCCGCTGCCCTGGGTTTCATTGAGCGGCTTGGGCGGGATCGGCAGGATCTGGCGCACGGTGCTGGCCCAGCGGCGGTCGCCGCCGCTCAGGGTGGTGAAGTAGGCCGTCATGCCGGGTTTGACGTGGCCGATGTCGGCCTCCGAGACTTCGGCCCACACGGTCATCGGCGACAACTTGGCGATGCGCAGGATCAACGGCGTCTGCTGCTGGGCATTGAGGGTCTGGCCGACCCGTGCGTCGACGGCGACCACCGTACCGGTCATCGGCGCGTAGATGCGTGTATAGCCCAGCTCCGCTTCATCACTGCGCAGGCTGGCCTGGGCCTGGAGGATCTGCGCCTGGAACATATCGACGCGGGCCTGGGTGGCGCTCAGTTCGGCCTTGGCGGTTTGCACATCTTCCTCGCGGGTGGCGTTGCCCGCGACCAGACGCTGCTGGCGCTGGTACTTCTGGCGCGCCAGTTCGTGCAGGGCCTTCTGCTCCTGCAACTGCGCCTTGAGGTTTTCGATGGCGTAGCGGCTGGCATCAAGCTTGGCTTTTTGCGTCGAGGGATCGATCTCTACCAGCAATTGGCCTTCCTGCACCTGATCGCCGGCTTCAACGTGGATCTTGCGAATCTGCCCGGACGCCTGGGCGCCCACGTCCACGTAACGCCGCGGCTGCAAGGTGCCCAGGGCCGTCACGCTGTTTTCGATATTGCCACGGGTCACGGTGACGGTGGTCAGGGTGTCACGGCCGGGCGGCAGGACCTGCCAGGCGGCGACGGCGATGACGGGAATCAGGCACGCCACAACTAGCAGGGCGCGTCGGGCAGGTCGAGGGCGTTTCATGCTTAGGTTCCAGCCAGGAAAGTTCGGAGCGCAGTTGCGCAGAGCTGACAGTTAAACGAGAGAAACGCGTGGGGATTTAGGCTGTTACACACCGTGTAACAGGTCCGCTGGGTAAAAAAAACGACCGGTGGCGCAAGACTTGTTTAAAAGTAGATGAGAATTACTATAAATTGCACGCACCCAAACTGCCATTACGCAGTGGGTTGTCATTTTTCAGGTACTCAAGGAACGGATATCGCCCCTCTGCGGCGGTCGGGAGTCATGTTGGAAAACTACTATCGCGAGCTGGTGTGTTTCCTCAACGCCAAGCTGGGCAACCGTCAGGTGGCCGAAGATGTGGTGCATGACGCTTACGTTCGGGTACTTGAGCGTTCCAGCGCTGTCCCCATCGACCAGCCCCGCGCGTTTTTGTACCGCACCGCGCTGAACCTGGTGATCGACGGCCATCGGCGCAATGTGCTGCGCCAGTACGAGCCGCTGGAAATACTCGACAGCGAAGAGCGGTTTTCCCCCGGTTCCCCCCACGCCAGCCACGACCAGGACCAGCGCCTGGAGCTGCTTGAGCGTGCCCTGGCCGAGCTGCCGAAAGCCTGTCGCGACAGCTTCCTGCTGCGCAAGCTCGACGGCATGACCCACCTGCAGATTGCCGAGCGCCTGGGTATTTCCCGGGCCATGGTGGAAAAACATATCGTCAACGCCATGAAGCACTGCCGGGTGCGGATGCGCGAGTGGGAAGCACACTGATCGCTGATCAGTTAAATTTTATTTCACGGTCCTCGTTTCCTATCAACACATGACCTGTTGTGCAGGTCTTGAAGGTATTCCTGCCCCACCGCCAAGGGGCTTATCCAGAGGACACTGGAATGACACAGGCAATTGCTTCGCCCGCGGTTCACGACCTTATCGGTATCGGTTTCGGCCCATCGAACCTGGCGCTGGCCATCGCCCTGCAGGAACGGGAGAAAACCCAGGGCAAACTGGACGCGCTGTTCCTCGACAAGCAGGCCGACTACCGCTGGCATGGCAATACCCTGGTAACCCAGAGCGAACTGCAGATTTCGTTCCTCAAGGACCTGGTGACCCTGCGCAACCCCACCAGCCCGTACTCCTTCGTCAATTACCTGAAGGCCCACGACCGCCTGGTCGACTTCATCAACCTGGGCACCTTTTACCCGTGCCGCATGGAGTACAACGACTACCTGCGCTGGGTCGCGGCGCAGTTCCAGGGCCAGGGCCGTTATGGCGAGGAAGTGCTCGCGATCGAGCCGATCCTGCATCAGCAGCAGGTTGAAGCACTGCGTGTGATTTCCCGCGATGCCCACGGCGAGCAGCATGTGCGCACCACGCGCTCGGTCGTGGTCAGCGCCGGCGGTACGCCACGGGTACCGGAGGCGTTCAAGGGGCTCAAGGATGACCATCGCGTATTCCATCACTCCCAGTACCTGGCGCGCATGGCGCAACAACCCTGTGTGGACAGCAAGGCGATGCGCATCGCGATCATCGGCGGTGGTCAGAGCGCGGCCGAAGCCTTTATCGACCTCAATGACAGCTACCCGTCGGTGCAGGTCGACATGATCCTGCGCGGTTCGGCGCTCAAGCCCGCCGATGACAGCCCGTTCGTCAACGAGGTGTTCTCGCCGGCCTTTACCGACCTGGTGTTCCAGCAAGTGGGGGCCGAGCGCGAGCGTCTTGTCGCCGAGTACCAGAACACCAACTACTCGGTGGTCGACCTGGACCTGATCGAGCGTATCTACGGGATTCTCTACCGCCAGAAAGTCTCCGGCATCGCTCGCCATGCCTTCCGCACCATGACCGTGGTGGAAAAAGCGCTGGCCGGTCCGCTGGGGGTCGAGCTGAGTCTGCGCAACACTGCCACGGGTGACATCACCGTCAATCATTACGACGCCGTGGTGTTGGCCACCGGCTACGAGCGCCAGATGCACCGCGAATTGCTGGCGCCTCTGGAAGCGTATATGGGCGATTTCGAAGTGGCCCGCGACTACCGCATCGTCACCGACGAGCGCTGCAAGGCTGGCATTTATATCCAGGGCTTCAGCCAGGCCAGCCATGGTTTGAGCGACACGTTGCTGTCGATTCTGCCGATTCGTGCCGATGAAATTGCCGCATCGCTGTATGAAAACGACCGCAGCAGAGGCAAGGGGCGTTCGGTGCAGGACCTGCTGCTGGCCACTGCGAGTTAACGAACTGCCGTTCGAGCTGCAAGCTACAAGGGGTGAGCGGCAAGCTTGCAGCTCACCCCTTGTAGCTTGAAGCTGCTCTCTGATACTGTACAAAAAACCAGTATCGGTAGCCCTCCATGCAGTTGATCGAAAAACTCAGCATCCTCGCCGACGCCGCCAAGTACGACGCTTCGTGCGCCAGCAGTGGCGCGCCCAAGCGCAGTTCGGAGGGCAAGGCGGGGCTGGGGTCCACCGATGGCATGGGCATCTGCCATAGCTATACGCCCGACGGCCGCTGTGTGTCGTTGCTCAAGGTGCTGCTCACCAACTTCTGTCTCTACGACTGCCAATACTGCGTCAATCGCCGCTCCAGCGACGTGCCCCGTGCGCGTTTCAGCCCGGAGGAGGTGGTCACCCTGACCCTGGATTTCTACAAGCGCAATTGCGTCAGCGGGCTGTTCCTCAGTTCCGGCATCATCCGTTCGTCCGACTACACCATGGAGCAACTGGTGCGGGTGGCGAAACTGCTGCGCGAAGAGCATGACTTTCGCGGCTATATCCACCTCAAGACCATCCCCGACGCCGACCCGGCGCTCATCGCCGAAGCCGGGCGTTATGCCGACCGGCTGAGCGTGAACATCGAACTGCCCACCGAGGCCAGCCTGAACACCCTGGCGCCGGAAAAACAGATCGTCACGATCAAGCAGGCCATGCAGACCATCTACACCGGCGAGCAGACGGTGCTCAACGAACCCCGCGCCCCGCGTTTCGCCCCGGCCGGGCAGAGCACGCAGATGATCGTCGCGCCGACGACACCGATGACAGCACCATCCTTCACGGCGCCGAGGCGCTGTATGGCAACTTCAAGTTGCGCCGTGTGTATTACTCGGCGTTCAGCCCCATCCCCAACAGCCCCAAAAGCGTGCCCCTGGCCGCGCCGCCCTTGATGCGTGAGCACCGTTTGTACCAGGCGGATTTCCTGCTGCGCAGCTACGGCTTCAGTGCCAATGAATTGTTTGAAGGCCCCGGCCATCTGGCGCTGGATATCGACCCCAAGCTGGCCTGGGCCCTGGAGCATCGCGAGGTGTTTCCCCTCGACCTGAATCGCGCTGAACCGACCCTGATCGCACGCATCCCCGGAATCGGCCTGCGCACCACTCAACGTCTGGTGGACCTGCGCCGCGAACGCAAGATCCGCTTCGAAGACCTGGCGCGCATGCGCTGTGTGCTGGCCAAGGCGAAGCCGTTTTTCATCACCAGCGACTACCACCCGCAACAGGCCGACAGCACCAGCGTGCTGCTGCGCGAACAACTGCGTGATCGCCCGCAACCGCAACAGATGGGGTTGTGGGGGTGATCAGCCTGGAATGCGACAACCTGTTCAGCACCTGGCGTGAGCAAGCCCGCTGGTTGCTCAGCCATCAGGTCGACCCCAGCCAGGTGAGCTGGGGCGAGGCCGAAGTGGCGGACCTGTTTGCCACTGACGAAGCGATCCCTGAAGGTCTCGGCCCTTACCAGGCGCGCATTCCCAAGGCGCTGATCGAGCTGCTGGAGTCAGCGGCCTGCTATCACGGCGACAGCGCTGGAGCCTGTTGTATGAAGTGCTGTGGCGCGTCAGCCATGGCGACCGCACGGCGATGCTGGCGGGGGACAAGCTGGGCAGCGAATTGCAGCGGCGCATCAAGCAGGTCAGCCGTGAAGCCCACCACCTGCATGCGTTTGTGCGGTTCATTGCGTTGCCTGCAGAGGCGGGTCCTGAGTTGCCGGAATATGTGGCCTGGCATGAGCCGGCCCACGACATTTTGAAATCGGCCAGCCAGCACTTTGTCGGGCGTATGGGGCGACATCGATGGATGATCGCCACGCCGCTGGATGGGGTGTATTACGACGGTGAACAGCTGATTCATCAGCGCGAGTGCCCCGAGGCATGGCAGCAGTTGGCGCAGAATGTCGAAGACCCGCACAGCGCTATGTGGCTGACCTACTACAGTCACATTTTCAATCCGGCGCGGTTGAATCCCAAGGTGATGGAAGGGCACTTGCCGAGTCGGTTCTGGAAGAATTTGCCCGAGGGCAAGTTGATACCGGGGTTGATCAGCGAGGCGCGTACGGGCAAACAGAAGGATGGGCAGGCGAAGTTGGTTGGCACTAAGCCGGGAAAACGGATTTCGAGCAGGCACGGTTGAAAGTGGGGCATGGGTACCTACACAACTTCCGGTGGATGCTGAATCTATGGCAAATGGGCTGCTGCGCAGCCCAGCGCGGGGCAAGCCCGCTCACCACAACAGCCCTCTCACCACAGAGTTATGTGTAAGTCTTTAAGAGTTGTGTAGATACCCATGGCCATCGGGGGCAAGCCCCCTCCCACATGGGATCTCCGGTGTTTGGGGGAGTGGGGTCAGGTCAGTTCGGTCGCGGTGTTTTTAACCACCGCCAACTCCGGATGCGCCACCAACTTATCGATATGCAACTCGTCATTGTTCAACCAAGTCTCCGTCAACACCCGGTAATGCTCCATATCCCGGCAACGCATGCGCAGGCTGTAGTCAAACGGCCCACTGATCAGTTGGCATTCGAACACCTGGGGACAGGCCTTGACGCAGGCTTCGAAGGCCTTTTGCGCCGAGCGCCCGCTTTGGTTGGACAAGGCCACCAGCACCAGCAAC
>NZ_JADDUM010000263.1 GCF_015163715.1 Pseudomonas cyclaminis | reverse complement strand
GGCCGCCTGAACCTCACCGACGGCAGCTTCTATATTGGCGGCTTCGACAGCGACAACTATCAAGGTCGCGGCACCCTGGTACTCACCGACGGCACCGTGCAGGCCGGGACCTGGGTCAACGGCATGCGCGTGCGTGACGCCGACGGCACGTTGCTGCCCGACCCGCTGGAAATCGGCGTGCTGGTCCAGGGCCGCTTGCTCGATGCCGCCCTCGCCGCCGTGCCCGCCTCAACACCTGCCGTGGAGCTGTACACCCTGGCCGTGGCCGGCGACGGCAAACAAAGCGTGTTCCTGCGCGAAGCCGATTACGTCAGCAACATGCTCGCCACCCGCTTCGGCGCACGCGGGCAGATCCGCCTGGTCAACCACCGCGACCATATCGCGGACCGCCCCCTGGCCACCCGCGAAAGCCTGCGCCGCGCCGTGCAAACCCTGGCCGAGCGCACCGGGCCGGAAGACCTGGTGTTTATCTACATGACCAGCCACGGCACCCACGAACATGAACTGGTGCTGGACCAGCCGCGCATGGAGCTGGCCGACTTGCCGGCCGATGAGCTGGCCGCCGTGCTTGCACCGCTGAAAAACCGCGACAAGATCGTGGTGATTTCCGCCTGCTATTCCGGCGGCTTTATCCCGGCGCTCAAAGATGATCGCACCCTGATCATGACGGCCTCCCGCGCCGACCGCGTGTCCTTCGGCTGCTCCGAAGAGGCCGACTTCACCTACTTTGGCGACGCCCTCTTCGCCCAGGCCTTCAACCAGACCGACGACTTGCAGCAAGCCTTCAAACTGGCGCAGCTGCATGTGAGCGAACGCGAACAGGCCGACAATTTCGAAGCGTCCGAACCGCAGATCTGGGCCCCCAAAGGCGTGATCGCCCATTGGCAACTTTTACGCAAACAGCAGGCACGAAAGGCGCTCGAAAGCGTCTCAATGAATAGCAAGGAAGCCAAAGGCAACTAAGCTGTAACGTGTAACAAGGGGGAAACACTATGTACCTGACACCTCAGCATATCTTGCTCGCGGGGGCCTCCGGCCTCACTGGCGAACACTTGCTCGACCGCCTGCTCAACGAACCCACCGTAACCCGCGTGCTCGCGCCGAGCCGCAAGCCGCTGGCCGAACATCCGCACCTGGAAAACCCGGTCGGCGACCCGGCGGTGTTCCTGCCGCAACTGAGCGGCCGGGTGGATATCGCTTTCTGCTGCCTGGGCACCACGATCAAAAAAGCCGGCTCGGAAGAGGCCTTTCGTAAGGTTGACCTGGACATGGTCGTCGCCTTCGCCAAGCGCGCACGGGAACTGGGCGCACGGCACTTGATCGTGATCAGCGCGATTGGCGCCGATCCGAAATCGTCGATTTTCTACAACCGGGTCAAAGGGGAAATGGAACAGGCGCTCAAGGCCCAGGACTGGCCGCAACTGACCATCGTGCGGCCATCGCTGTTGCTGGGAGAACGGCTGGAACCGCGTTTGACCGAGCAACTGGCCGGGCCGTTGTCACGGTTGATTCCAGGCAAGTACCGCGGGATAGAAGTGTGCGAGCTGGCCCGAGCCATGTGGCGCCTGGCGCTGGAAGAACAGGATGGGGTGCGGGTGGTGGAGTCGGACGACCTGCGCAAACTCGGTAAGTAAGCGCTAACACAGAGCAAAATGTGGGAGGGGCTTGCCCCCGATGGCGGTGGGTCAGTCTGCCTATGGGTTGACTGAAACACTGCTATCGGGGGCAAGCCCCCTCCCACATTGGCCTGTGGTGTTTTTAAGATCCAGGCTACAGCCCGCCCGTGGCATTAAACCCCACGCCCAGTACCGTCAACACCGACAGCGGCAATAACAGCGTGTCGAGCAGTGCACTGGCCGGCAGGTCGACGCCGGGATAGCTCGGCGCCTCGGCCCCAAACCGGTCCTTGGCGCAGCAGCCGCCATTCATCGCATACAGGTCCAACCGCGTGCCGGCATACACCACCGGCGCGCCCGGTTGCGCGGCGTCCAGGGTGCGGGCCGTGGCGCAGCCTGTCAGGTGCAACGCCAACACCAGCAGCAGCAGCGCCTTATTCATCACTGCTCAAATGGTGCTCGCCCCAACGCGGCAGCATGTCCTGGGGAATATTGAGCAGGTTGAGAATCCGCGCCACCACAAAATCCACCAGGTCATCAATGGTTTGCGGCTGGTGATAAAAGCCCGGTGACGCCGGCAAGATGGTCACGCCCATGTTCGACAACTTGAGCATGTGCTCCAGATGAATGCTCGAATACGGTGCCTCGCGTGGCACCAGGATCAACTGGCGCCGCTCCTTCAATGTCACGTCTGCGGCGCGCTCGATCAGGTTATTGCAGGCCCCGGTGGCAATCGCCGACAAGGTCCCGGTGGAGCATGGCACCACCACCATTGCCGCTGGCGCGCCGGAGCCCGAGGCCACCGGTGACATCCAGTCTTCTTTGCCGTAGACCTTGATCTGCCCCGCCGCCGCGCCGGTGTACTCGGTGAGGAAGGCCTGCATCATCTGCACCTTGGCCGGCAGTGCCACGTCGGTCTCGGTGGCCATCACCAGTTGTGCGGCCTTGGAGATCAGGAAGTGCACCTCGCGGTCTTCACGCACCAGGCAGTCCAACAGGCGCAGGCCATAGGGCGCGCCCGAAGCACCGGTCATCGCCAGGGTGACGCGCTCCGGGCCGCTCACTGCAATGCCTCGGCCAATTTGCCGTGCAGGCCGCCGAAGCCGCCGTTGCTCATGATCACCACGTGGGTGCCCGGTTTGGCCTGATGCTTGACGTGCTCGATGATGGCGTCGAGGGAGTCACACACAATGGACGGCACTGTGCACAGCGCGGCAACCGCCGGCAGATCCCAACCGAGGTTGGCCGGCGCATACCAGACCACTTGATCGGCATCGTTGACGCTTTCCGGCAGGCCATCACGGTGCGCGCCGAGCTTCATCGAATTGGAGCGCGGCTCGACAATCGCAATCACCTGGGCATCACCGACCCGCTTGCGCAGGCCGTCGAGGGTGGTGGCGATGGCCGTTGGGTGGTGGGCAAAGTCGTCGTAGATGGTAATCCCATTCACATCGGCGACTTTTTCCATACGCCGCTTCACGCTTTTAAACGCGCTCAAGGCGGCGATGCCCATGGAAGGCACCACGCCCACATGCCGTGCGGCGGCCAGGGTGACCAAGGCGTTGGCGACGTTGTGCTGGCCGGTCATGTCCCATTCGACAGTGCCTTGGGTTTCGCCCTCAAACAGCACGTCAAACCGGGAGCCGTCTTCGCTGAGCAACTTGACCTGCCATTGCCCGCCAGCGCCGGTGGTTTGCACCGGTGTCCAGCAGCCCATCTCGATCACACGCTGCAACGCAGGCTCTGTGGTCGGATGGATGACCAGGCCTTCGCTCGGGATGGTACGCACCAAATGGTGGAATTGCCGCTCGATGGCCGGCAGATCAGGGAAGATGTCGGCATGATCAAACTCAAGATTATTGAGGATCGCGGTACGCGGACGGTAGTGGACAAACTTGGAGCGCTTGTCGAAGAAGGCGCTGTCGTATTCGTCGGCCTCGATCACAAAGAACGGTGTGCCGCCCAGGCGTGCGGAGACCGAGAAGTTCTGCGGCACACCGCCGATCAGGAAGCCAGGGCTCATGCCCGCATGCTCCAGCACCCAGGCCAGCATGCTGCTGGTGGTGGTCTTGCCGTGGGTGCCGGCAACGGCCAATACCCAGCGGCCTTGCAGCACATGGTCGGCCAGCCATTGCGGGCCGGACACGTACGGTAAACCTTTGTTGAGTACATACTCGACGGCCGGGTTGCCACGGGACATGGCATTGCCGATCACCACCAGGTCCGGCACCGGGTCGAATTGCGCCGGGTCGTAACCCTGGGTCAGTTCAATGCCCTGGGCTTGGAGTTGCGTGCTCATGGGCGGGTAAACATTGGCATCGGAGCCGGTCACATGATGGCCAAGCTCTTTAGCCAGAACCGCCATCGAACCCATGAACGTACCGCAAATACCGAGAATATGAATGTGCATAGTCGACCTCGTAAACATCGAGGCAGGTTAGCGCAGGGGGGCGAAAATCGCACTCTTTAGCTGTAGGACCCGACCACAGTCACCCGGATAGGGACGCCCGTGCGAGGCCGTGCCGGCGCAGCTTTCTATACAGCGTGTTGCGGCTGACCCCCAGTTGCTCCGCCGTGTGGGTCATGTGCCAGCGCTGTTGCTCCAGGGCGGTGAGCAAGGCGAGTCGCTCGGCATCTTCCAGGACTGACTCTGCGGGCTTGGCCCCCGCCACCGGTTGCGGCCGGGCCTGACGAATCGACGCGGGCAAGTCTTCAAGCCCCACGCGCCCGTTATCACACAGCGCCGCCAGCGTGCGCAGCACGTGCGCAGTTGTCGCACATTACCGGGCCAGGCAAAGGTCAGCAGCGCCGAACGCGCCGCCGGGTCGAGTTGTACGGTCTGTCCGTCCGCCTCTTCAGCCAGCAGGAAATCCAGCAACTGGGATTTATCGCTGCGCTCGCGCAACGCCGGCAAACCCACTTCCAGGCCGTTGAGCCGGTAGTACAAGTCCTCACGGAAACTGCCGTCCTGCACACGCGCCAGCAAATTGCGGTGCGTTGCGCTGATGATTCTGACGTTCACCGCCTGGGGCTCACCGCCGATGGGTACCACCATGCGATCCTCCAGCACCCTTAATAGACGGGTTTGCAGCGCCAGGGGCATATCGCCGATTTCATCGAGGAACAGGGTGCCGCCATCCGCCTGCTGCAACTTGCCCTGCATTCCCTCTTTGCGTGCCCCGGTGAAACTGCCGCCGCGATATCCGAACAGCTCACTCTCGATCAGGCTTTCCGGGATGGCGCGCAGTTGAGGGCGACGAAGGCTTTGTCGGCACGCTGGCTGGCGTGGTGCACAGCCTTGGCAAAGGCTTCTTTGCCGCTGCCGGTTTCTCCGTTAATCAACAGCGGCACATCCCGTTCGAATACCCGCAGGGCCTTGCGGAAATCATTTTGCAACGCGGGGTCACCCAGGCAGATACCGGCCAGGCGAGCAGGCTCTGGCTTGCTGATGGGTACCGATACACTGCGCGGCTGCCCACGCAATGCGGCAAACAAGCGCCGCCCATCACGGGTGCGCAGCGGCCAACTGGCGGTTGCATTGGCGCTGGCGCGACCGAGCAACTGATCCAGGGAGCACTCGAAAAACGCTTCCACAGGCTTCCCCAGCAAATCGCCACGCACCTGCCCCAACAGGTTCAGTGCGCTCTGGTTGAGCGCACAAATGCGCCCTTCGCCATCGAACGCCAGCAACCCTTCGCTGAACAGGCCCACCGACTCGGCCTGCAAATGAAAGCGCAGCAGCCAGTGGTGTTCAAAGTGACGCAGGAAGTAACAACTCTCGATCATCTTCGCCGACAGGTTCACCAGCGCCATGGTGTGGAACTGACTCTGGCGCGACACCGCTTCCCGGGCCGACGAGACGTCCAGCACTGCCAGCAACTCACCATGGGGGTCGAATACCGGGCTCGCCGAGCAGGTCAGCCCGGTATGACGGCCACGGAAGTGCTCGTCGCGATGAATGGTCAGGGACTGGCGCTCCACCAGGCAGGTGCCAATGCCATTGGTGCCTTCGCAGGCCTCGCTCCAATCGGCACCGAGCCACAACCCGGCACGCTCGAAAATCTTGCGCTCGGACGGCGCGGTGACACAGTTGAGGATCACCCCGCGCGCATCGGTCAGCAGCACCGCATGGCCGGCGCCGGAGAGCTGCTGGTGCAGGCTGTTCATCTCGCTGCCGGCAATATGCAGCACCTGTTGCAGGCGCTCGCGGCTTTCCAGCAGACGGCCGTGCTCAAGCACGGTGGGAGCGATGGTTTGCGCAGGGTCGAGGTGGTAGTCCTCCAGGCACCGCAGCCAGGAGCGGGCAATGGACGGATCGCTGGACGGGTCGCGGCCACGCGCCACGGTGATGACTTGCTGGGCATGGCGGCTGAAATGATCGTTGTGCATGTTCTTATTATTCTCCCTGCGTGAGAACGCCCAGCATCCCCCAGCCCTGCGACAGATGCAATCCCGTGCCGAACCACCGGTCACAGGCCGTACCGTTTATGGCACAAACTGTCACATGCGCTGTACCGGTCGTGTGACAGCAACGCCTTGCAACAAACCCCAACCCCTTGATTTACCTGGCCCTCAAAGCAGTGGCCCAACCTTTGCTCTACGCTTTATCAAGCGCAGCAACAGCGCTGCACTCCAATAAACATAAAAGCCAGGAGATACCCACCATGCGTTACGCACACCCCGGTACTGAAGGCGCGATCGTTTCGTTCAAGGCCAAGTACGGCAACTACATTGGTGGCGAATTCGTTGCGCCGGTCGACGGCAACTATTTCACCAACACCTCGCCGGTCAACGGCAAGCCTATCGCCGAATTCCCGCGTTCCACTGCCAAAGACATCGACAAGGCACTCGACGCCGCCCACGCCGCCGCTGACGCCTGGGGCAAGACCTCGGCCCAGGACCGCTCGCTGGTGCTGCTGAAAATCGCCGACCGCATCGAACAGAACCTCGAACTGCTGGCCATCACCGAAACCTGGGACAACGGCAAGGCCGTGCGTGAAACCCTCAACGCCGACATCCCGCTGGCCGCCGACCACTTCCGCTACTTCGCCGGCTGCATTCGCGCCCAGGAAGGCACCAGCGCCGAGATCAACGAACACACCGCGTCCTACCACTTCCATGAGCCCCTGGGCGTAGTCGGCCAGATCATCCCGTGGAACTTCCCAATCCTGATGGCCGCGTGGAAACTCGCGCCAGCCCTGGCCGCCGGTAACTGCGTGGTGCTCAAGCCCGCCGAGCAAACGCCGCTGGGCATCACGGTACTGATGGAAGTGATCGGCGACCTGCTGCCACCGGGCGTGCTTAACGTGGTGCAAGGTTTCGGCCGCGAAGCCGGTGAAGCCCTGGCCACCAGCAAACGCATCGCCAAGATCGCCTTCACCGGCTCGACCCCGGTGGGTTCGCACATCATGCATGCGGCGGCCGAGAACATTATTCCGTCCACCGTCGAGCTGGGCGGCAAGTCGCCGAACATCTTCTTCGCCGACATCATGAAAGCCGAACCGTCGTTCATCGAGAAAGCCGCCGAAGGCCTGGTGCTTGCGTTCTTCAACCAGGGCGAGGTGTGCACCTGCCCATCCCGTGCGCTGGTGGAAGAGTCGATCTACGACGACTTCATGAAAGTGGTGATGAAGAAAATCGAGCAGATCAAACGCGGCGACCCGCTGGACACCGACACCATGGTCGGCGCCCAGGCGTCCGAGCAGCAGTTCGACAAGATCCTGTCCTACCTGGAAATCGCCAAGGGCGAAGGCGCGCAACTGCTGACCGGCGGCAAGGTCGAGCAACTGACCGGCGACATGGCCGGCGGCTATTACATCCAGCCGACCCTGCTCAAGGGCACCAACGACATGCGCGTGTTCCAGGAAGAAATCTTCGGCCCAGTGGTGAGCATCACCACCTTCAAGGACGAAGCTGAAGCCCTGGCGATTGCCAACGACACCGAGTTCGGCCTCGGCGCCGGCGTGTGGACCCGCGACATCAACCGCGCCTACCGCATGGGCCGGGCGATCAAGGCGGGGCGTGTGTGGACCAACTGCTACCACCTGTACCCGGCGCATGCCGCGTTTGGCGGTTACAAGAAGTCCGGTGTGGGCCGTGAAACCCACAAGATGATGTTGGACCATTACCAGCAGACCAAGAACTTGCTGGTGAGCTACGACATTAATCCGTTGGGCTTCTTCTAACTACCTCCCCTCCCACATTTGAAATGCAATCAAATGTGGGAGGGCTTGCACGCTCCCACAACTTTAGATCTTCATAAGTACTTGCGATGTGTATTCGGCATAAATAAGCCGAGTTAAAAACAATAACAATGAAAGGTACTTTCCCATGCCTAACGAACCCACTGGTTCTTCCGTCGACTTCGAAAAAGTCGGCACCGATTACTTCCAACAACGCGAACTGAAAAAAGGCGCCGCCGGCTGGGTGCTGTTAGTTGGCCTTGGCGTTGCCTACGTAATCTCCGGCGACTACGCCGGCTGGAACTTCGGCCTGGCCCAGGGTGGCTGGGGCGGGATGTTCCTCGCCACATTGCTGATGGCCACCATGTACCTGTGCATGTGTTTTTCCCTGGCCGAGCTGTCTTCCATGATTCCTACCGCCGGCGGTGGCTACGGCTTCGCCCGCAGTGCATTTGGCCCCTGGGGCGGTTTCCTGACAGGCACCGCGATCCTGATCGAATACGCCATCGCCCCCGCCGCCATCGCCGTGTTTATCGGCGCCTATTGCGAGTCACTGTTCGGCATTGGCGGCTGGATGATCTACCTGGCGTTCTACATCATCTTTATCGGCATCCATATTTTCGGGGTTGGCGAAGCCTTGAAGCTGATGTTCGTGATCACCGCCGTCGCCGCGATTGCCCTGGGCGTGTTTCTGGTGGCCATGGTGCCGCACTTCAACGTCGCCAACCTGCTCGACATTCCCGTGACCGAGGCCAAGGGCGCCAGCACCTTCCTGCCCTTCGGATACGTCGGCGTGTGGGCCGCGATCCCCTATGCGATCTGGTTTTTCCTGGCGGTTGAAGGTGTGCCACTGGCCGCCGAAGAAACCAAGAACCCCAAGCGCGACCTGCCTCGCGGCCTGATCGGCGCCATTGTGGTGCTGACCAGTTTCGCCCTGTTGATCCTGGTGATTGCCCCCGGTGGCGCCGGTACCTATGCGCTGATCAAATCCGGTAACCCGCTGGTTGAAGCGCTGGCGTTGTCCTACGGCGGTTCGACCTGGATGGGCAGTTTCGTCAACCTGGTGGGCCTGGCGGGCCTGATCGCGAGCTTTTTCTCGATCATCTACGCGTATTCACGGCAGATCTTCGCCTTATCCCGCGCCGGCTACCTGCCGCGCAAACTGTCCCAGACCAACAAAAGCAAGGCGCCGGTACTGGCCTTGGTGATCCCCGGCATCATCGGTTTTGGCCTGTCGCTGACCGGCCAGGGTGATCTGCTGATCCTGGTGGCCGTGTTTGGCGCGACGATTTCCTACGTGCTGATGATGGCCGCGCATATCACCCTGCGCATCCGTCGCCCCAAAATGGAACGTCCTTACCGCACGCCGGGTGGCATCTTCACCTCCGGTGTCGCGCTGGTATTGGCTTGCGTTGCCGTCGTGGCGGGCTTTTTGGTGGATCCGCGGGTGGTGATTGGCGCCGCGATCATCTATGGAGTATTAATTGCTTACTTTGCTTTCTACAGCCGGCATCACTTGGTAGCAGGCACGCCCGAAGAGGAATTCGCGGCGATCCAGGCCGCAGAGGCCGCCTTGCACTAACTGCCGTAAACCTCGACGCGGGCAGCTGCTCGCGTCGTCAAGGAGACACTGTATGGCAAGCTTTTCCCACGCGGTCGGTGCACAGACCTACCGCTTCGACAGCCTCAAGGACGTGATGGCCAAGGCCAGCCCGGCACGCTCCGGGGACTTCCTCGCCGGCGTGGCCGCGCAGAACGACGGCGAGCGGGTCGCGGCGCAAATGGCGCTGGCGAACATCCCGCTCAAGCACTTCCTGGAAGAAGCGCTGATCCCCTATGAACGTGATGAAGTCACCCGGCTGATCATCGACACCCACGATAAACAGGCGTTTGCGGCGGTCAGCCACCTGACCGTCGGCGGGCTGCGCGACTGGCTGCTCAGCGACGCTGCCGACGAAGATTCCCTACGCGCACTGGCGCCGGGGCTGACACCGGAAATGGCGGCGGCCGTATCCAAGATCATGCGCGTGCAGGACTTGGTACTGGTGGCGCAAAAGATCCGCGTCGTCACCCAGTTTCGCGGCACCATGGGCCTGCGCGGGCGCCTGTCGACCCGCCTGCAACCCAACCACCCGACGGATGAACCGGCCGGCATCGCCGCCAGCATTCTCGACGGCCTGCTGTACGGCAACGGCGACGCCATGATCGGCATCAACCCGGCCACCGACAGCATCGCCTCGATCTGCGCCATGCTGGAGATGCTCGACGCAATCATCCAGCGCTACGAAATCCCGACCCAGGCCTGTGTGCTGACCCACGTCACCACCTCTATCGAAGCGATCAACCGTGGCGTGCCGCTGGATTTGGTGTTTCAGTCCATCGCGGGGACAGAGGCAGCCAATGCCAGTTTCGGTATCAACCTCAACGTGCTGCAGGAAGGCTACGACGCGGGCTTGAGCCTGAACCGTGGCACCTTGGGCCAGAACCTGATGTATTTCGAGACCGGCCAGGGCAGTGCCTTGTCGGCCAACGCGCACTTTGGCGTCGACCAGCAAACCTGCGAAACCCGGGCCTATGCCGTGGCCCGGCATTTCAAACCGTTTCTGGTCAACACCGTGGTCGGGTTTATCGGTCCGGAGTACCTGTACAACGGCAAGCAGATCATCCGCGCCGGCCTCGAAGATCACTTCTGCGGCAAGTTGCTGGGTGTGCCGATGGGTTGCGACATCTGCTACACCAACCACGCCGAAGCCGACCAGGACGACATGGACACCCTGCTGACCCTGCTCGGCGTGGCCGGCATCAACTTCATCATGGGCATCCCCGGCTCCGACGACATCATGCTCAACTACCAGACCACCTCGTTCCACGACGCGCTGTACGCCCGCCAGACATTGGGTTTAAAACCGGCGCCGGAGTTTGAACAATGGCTGGCGAAAATGGGCATCTTCACGCAGGCCGACGGCAAAGTACGCTTCGGCAACAGTCTGCCACCGGCGTTTCGCCAAGCCTTGGCGCAATTGGGATGAAGGAGCCGACCGTGCAACCAGAATTGCCTGACAACCCGTGGCTGGAACTGCGCCGCCTGACCCCGGCACGCATTGCCCTGGGCCGCACTGGCACCAGCATTCCCACCAACGCCCAGCTGGATTTTCAGTTCGCCCACGCCCAGGCGCGGGACGCGGTGCACCTGCCCTTCGATCATGCAGGCATCAGCAGCCAACTCGCCGAACGCGGACGCGACAGCCTGTTACTGCACAGTGCCGCCACTGACCGGCACAGCTACCTGCAACGCCCGGACCTGGGGCGACGCTTGAGCGATGAGTCAGCCCAGGCACTGCGCGACCATGCCGCGGCCAATCCTGGCGGCGTGGACCTGGCGGTAGTGGTGGCGGATGGTCTTTCGGCGTTGGCGGTGCATAAACATACGCTGCCGTTTCTTGCACGCATGGAGGAACAGACCCACGCCGAAGGGTGGTCCTTGTCGCCCGTCATTCTGGTGGAACAGGGCCGCGTTGCCGTGGCGGATGAGATTGGCCAATTGCTCGGCGCCAAGATGGTAGTCATCCTGATCGGCGAACGGCCAGGGCTCAGTTCGCCGGACAGTTTGGGGCTGTACTTTACTTACAACCCCAAGGTCGGCCTCACCGATGCCTATCGCAACTGCATCTCCAATGTGCGCTTGGAAGGGTTGAGTTATGGCATGGCGGCCCATCGCCTGCTGTACTTGATGCGAGAGGCCTGTCGCCGACAGCTGTCGGGGGTCAACCTCAAGGATGAGGCGCAGGTGCAGACCATCGAGTCCGACGACCCGGACCTGATGAAAGGCAATTTCCTGCTTAGCCCACCCGCGGACTGATCCCGGCACGATTGCGCTTTTTGGCGTCTTTAGGCAGCATCAAGTCACGGCCGCGCGTGTGGTCATACCCCATTTGGAAGTTGAGGCCTGGCATGCGGATTACTCAAGCGACCCTGGAACACCTGGACCTGTTGACCCCGCTGTTCGTCAAATACCGCGAGTTTTACGGGGCGTTGCCCTTTCCGGATTCGTCGCGGGCCTTCCTGGAAAAGCGCCTGCGCCGCAAGGAGTCAGTGATTTACCTGGCCCTGGCCGATGATGATGACAAGAAGCTGCTTGGGTTTTGCCAGTTGTATCCGAGCTTTTCATCGCTGTCGCTCAAGCGGGTGTGGATACTCAATGACATCTATGTGGCCGAAGATGCGCGCCGCCAACTGGTGGCAGACAACCTGATGCGCACGGCGAAGAAAATGGCCAAGGAGACCCATGCGGTGCGGCTGCGGGTGTCGACCAGCAGTGACAACCAAGTGGCACAGAAGACCTACGAGTCGATCGGGTTTCGCGAGGACACGGAGTTCAAGAACTACACCTTGCCGATCAGCGAAGACTGAGCCCTCAAACACTGCAGCCCCATTGTGAGACGGGGCTGCCCCGACTAGCGGCGTACCAGTCAGACTATTTATAACTGACACGCCCTCATCGTGGGCAAGCCCCCCTGCCACATTTGGCTTTGCCGACATCCCCCGCTGACAAA
>NZ_JADDUM010000262.1 GCF_015163715.1 Pseudomonas cyclaminis | reverse complement strand
CACCTCGGCGCAGCGGGTTCGCTGGTTCAAGACCGGCTTCGCCCAGGGCCAAATCACGCAGTGCGACACCTTCACAGCCAAGAGTCTCTAAATGAATAAACAATGGGGCTGGCTGCTGGGCTTATTAGTGTCGTGTTCAACCCTGGCGGCTGAACACGGCGTCAGCGTCGTCAGCCCTGCGCGTTTCCACCTGGACGCCGGCGACCTCAGCCTCGGCGTAAGCCAGGACTGGCGCCAGCCGCTGCCCAACGTCTCCCGCGTGTTGATCATCGTGCATGGCCGGCTGCGCAATGCGCAAACCTACCTGCAAAGTGGTGTCGATGCCGCCGAGCATGCAGGTGTGGGCGCGAGCACCCTGGTGATAGCGCCGCAGTTTCTGAATGCTTCTGATGTGAAGCGCAACCACTTGGACGGGCAAGTCCTGCGCTGGAGTGGCAACGACTGGATGGCCGGCGAGCCTTCCACCGGTCCCGGCCAGGTCAGCTCATACGGCGCCCTCGACCAGATCATCAAGCACCTGGGCAACCGCACCCTGTTTCCGGCCTTGAAGGACATCGTCGTCGCTGGCCATTCCGGCGGTGGCCAAGTGGTGCAGCGCTTCGCCCTCACCGGCCATGATCACCCCACCCTGCAGAACGAAGGCATCCGCCTGCGGTATGTGGTGGCCAATCCTTCGTCCTACGCCTACTTCAGCCCGCAGCGGCCAGTGCCGTTCGACACTGCCAGCTGCCCCGGTTTCAACGACTGGAAATACGGCCTGCAACACCTGCCCGCCTACGCCAAGGGCCGGGGCGCCGCGCAGTTGGAACAGGCTTACGTGTCACGGGACATCACCTACCTGCTGGGCCAGCAAGACACCGACCCGAACCATCCGGCGCTGGATAAAAGCTGTGAGGCCGAGACACAGGGCGCGTATCGACTGATACGTGGACACAACTATTTTGACTACCTAAAGCAACGGCATCCGCAGCTGACTCAAAAGCTGGTGGAAGTGCCGGGGGTTGGGCATAACGGGGATGGGATGTTTACGTCGCCCGAGGGGCAGAAGGTGTTGTTTCCCAAGTAGTCACTGAAGAGACCGGATAGAAATGTGGGAGGGGCAAGCCCCCTCCCACATTTGATATTCAATGTCTGGACTGGATCATTTGCCGCAAGACCGCACAATCCTGCGCATGCCAATCCGCCAACTCCGGCCACGGGTTCTCCGGCAGGTTAACCAACACCGTCCTGGTCCCCGCCGCCCGACCGCAATCCAGGTCGAAGCGATAATCGCCGACCATCACCATCGCGCTCGGCGACACATCCCAGGCCTGCGCCAGTTTCAGCAGGCGCCTGGATCAGGTTTAGGCGGCGCATCATCACGGCCCAGCACATCCTCGACGGCAAAGCAGTCCGCCAGACCGATCGCCTCCAGGGTGATATGCGCCAACTCACACGCATTGCGGGTCAGGATACCCAGGCGGTAACCGCGCCCTGCCAGCTCACGAACCAGCTCTACCGCACCGTCAGCCGCGACCGAACCCAGCGCCAGCTCGCGCTCGTGCTCCAGCAACCAGGCATGTTTGGCCGCCGCGATATCCGCCGGCAACGCCGCCAGGTGCGTGAGGATGTCGTCCTCGGCCGGGATTTCCAGCGCCACGCGAATGGCCGCGAAGTCATGCACGGCCACCGTGAGGGTGCCGTCCATGTCGAACACCCAGTGCTTAATGTTGCTCAGGCTCATGCCCAATCCTTGCGATGGCGGATCAACCCTTCCTGGGTCACCGAGGCCACCAGTTGCCCGGCGCGGTTGTACACGCTGCCACGGGAGAACCCACGGGAATTGCCGGCCCAAGGGCTGTCCATGGCGTAGAGCAACCAGTCGTCGGCACGCAGGTCGGCGTGGAACCACAACGCGTGGTCAAGGCTGGCGACCTGCATGTCTTTCTGCCACACGGTCTTGCCATGGGGCAGCAGCGAGGTGGTCAGCAGACCGAAGTCCGAGGCGTAGGCCAGCAGGTATTTATGCAGCGCCGGTGTGTCGGCCAAAGCACCGTCGGCACGAAACCACACGTACTTGACCGGATCGGAAGGCTGCGGGTTGAACGGGTCTTTTTCGGTGACCGGGCGCACTTCAATCGGCTTGGGGCACAGCAGCTTCTCGCGCATGTGCTCGGGGATCAGGTGCGCGCGCTGCTGGGTCAGTTCCAGCTCCGACGGCAGGTTCTCCGGGCCGACCACCACGGGCATGGTGGTCTGGTGCTCGAAGCCTTCTTCGTCGTACTGGAACGAGGTGGTGCAGGTGAAGATCGGATGGCCCTTCTGGATCGCGGTCACGCGGCGCGTGCTGAAACTGCCGCCATCACGCACACGGTCGACCGAATACACCACCGGCAATGCGGCATCGCCGGGGCGCAGGAAATAACCGTGCAGGGAATGCACGTGGCGCGCTTCTTCAACGGTCTGGCTGGCGGCCGACAGCGACTGGCCGAGCACCTGGCCGCCGAACAGTTGGCGAAAACCCAGGTCCTGGCTGCGGCCGCGAAAGAGGTTTTCCTCGATCGGCTCCAGGGTCAGCAGGTTCACCAGATCTTCCAATACTTGGCTCATAGAGCAACTCCTACAATCTATGGGGCATTCCGGGCTGCTATCCGTGCAGCGTGTCCAACCATTGGGCGCGGGTGATGCGGTACAAAACGTGTGGGCGCAGCGGGTCATCGGCTGCGACCTTGGGGTGTTCGAAATCGGCCTGGGGATCGTAATGCATACCGATGGCCTGCATGACTTTTTGTGATGGCAGATTGGGTTCGGTGGTGAAGGCGACAATCTCATCCAATTGCAAGCGGTCGAACCCACAGCGCAACGCGGTCCACGCCGCCTCACTGGCATAACCCAGGCCCCAATGCTCACGGGCCAGGCGCCAGCCGATTTCCACTGCGGGGGTAAACCCCGCGTCAAAACCGACATGCTGCAGCCCGGTCAGGCCGATGAAGTCGCCGGTGTCCTTGCGTTGCAAGGCCCAAAAACCAAAGCCGTATTCGGCAAAATGGCCGCGAATCCGCCCGATCAGCGCGGCGCTTTCCAGATGGCTCAGCCTGGCCGGGAAATAGCGCATTACCTGCGGGTCGGCGCACATGCGCGCAAAGTCCGGCAGGTCCGTGTCGCGCCATTGGCGCAGCACCAGGCGTGCACTTTCCAATTCGAGTATCGGCTCCATGGGTCCCCTCCCCTTGCCATGTGCGTGAGTGTACAGCGCTGGTAAGATCCTTCGCAGGTTCCCGTCAGAAAATCCCATGCCTTTGCCATTGATCTACCACGATGACTACAGCCCTGAGTTCCCGGCGGACCACCGGTTCCCCATGGACAAATTCCGCCTGTTGCGCGACCACCTGGTGTCCACGGGGCTGACCGAAGACAGCCTGTTGCTGCGCCCCGAGCTATGCCCACCGGAGATCCTGGCCCTGGCCCATGAACCTGGGTATATCGCACGCTACATGAGCGGCGAATTGTCCCGCGAAGACCAACGCCGCCTTGGCCTGCCCTGGAGCGAAGACCTGGCCCGACGCACAGTGCGGGCGGTGGGCGGTTCGATCCTGGCGGCGGAGCAAGCGCTGGAGCACGGCCTCGCCTGTCACCTGGCAGGCGGCACCCACCACGCCCACTACGACTATCCGGCGGGCTTTTGCATCTTCAATGACCTGGCGGTGATCAGCCATTACCTGCTGGCCAGCGGTCGAGTGAGCCGCGTATTGATCTTCGACTGCGACGTTCACCAGGGCGATGGCACCGCACGCATCCTGCATGACACGCCGGATGCCATCACCGTGTCGCTGCACTGCGAAAAGAACTTCCCGGCGCGCAAGGCCCAAAGCGACTGGGACATCCCGCTGCCCATGGGCATGGGCGATGCCGACTACCTGCGCGTGGTCGACGACGCCCTCAATTACCTGCTGCCGCTCTACCAGCCCGACCTGGTGCTGTACGACGCCGGCGTCGATGTGCATAAGGATGACGCCCTCGGTTACCTCAAGCTGACAGACGAAGGCGTCGCCGCCCGCGATGAAAGCGTGATGCGTCACTGCCTGGGCCGGGACATTCCGGTAATGGGCGTGATCGGCGGTGGCTACAGCAAAGACCGCCCGGCCCTCGCCCGCCGCCACGGCATCCTGCACCACAGCGCGCAACGGGTGTGGACGTCATCAGGTTGTCATTGAGTGGTGGGCGTTACCCACAATGGCTGTGGAACGGCCTGTGGATAACTTGAGCGTAAGCGGCTGAGAGCCATAAGCCATAAGGCTTGTAGGAAAGTGTACGTTTTTTGATCAGGCAGCCAGGCCGACGTCGGGTAGAATGCTCGGCCTATTCACCTCACCGTAGCCTTGCCCATGCCTCAGACCGCACCTCACCACGTCACCATTATCGGCGGCGGCCCTGCCGGGCTGATGGCCGCCGAAGTCTTGAGCCAGGCAGGGGTGCACGTAGAGCTGTATGACGGCATGCCGTCGGTAGGGCGAAAATTCCTGCTGGCGGGTGTGGGCGGCATGAACATCACCCACTCCGAGACTTACCCGGCCTTCCTCTCGCGCTACGCCGAACGTGCGCCGCAGATGGCACCGTTGCTGCGTGGGTTTGGTGCCGACGCGTTGTGCGAATGGATTCATGGCCTGGGTATCGAGACCTTTGTCGGCACCTCGGGCCGGGTGTTTCCTACAGACATGAAAGCTGCCCCCTTGCTGCGCGCCTGGCTCAAGCGCCTGCGCGACCAGGGCGTGGTTATCCACACCCGGCATCGCTGGACCGGCTGGAATGCCGAGGGCGATTTACTTATCCACAGCCCCGAAGGCGAAAAGACTGTCCACAGCGATGCCGTGCTACTGGCCCTCGGCGGCGGCAGTTGGTCGCGCCTGGGGTCGGACGGTGCCTGGCTGCAACTGCTGGAAGCCAAAGGCGTGCCTTACGTGGCGCTGCAACCGAGTAACTGCGGCTTCGAGGTGTCAGCCTGGAGCGAATTGCTGGTCAGCAAATTCGCCGGCGCGCCGTTGAAAAACGTCGCCATTGGGCGGGGGGATGACAAACCCCGGCTCGGCGAATGCGTGATCACCGCCACCGGTATCGAGGGCAGCCTGATCTATGCGCTGTCGGCGCCGATCCGCGAGGCGATCAACCGCGAGGGCTCAGCGACCGTGCATATCGACTTGCTGCCGAGCAAGCCGCTGGACAAGGTGCAGGCAGCGCTGGCCAAGCCACGCGGTTCACGCTCTATGAGCAAACATTTGCACAGTCAGTTGGGGCTGGATGGGGTCAAGGCGGCGTTGTTACGTGAGTTGGCGCCAGCCGATCACTTCCATGATCCGGCGCAACTGGCGGTGGATATCAAGGCCTTGCCGTTGACGCTGGTGAAGACCCGGCCGATGGACGAGGCGATCAGTACGGCAGGCGGCGTGCCGTTTGAGGCGCTGGATGAGCGACTGATGCTCAAGCAATTGCCGGGGGTGTTTTGTGCGGGGGAGATGCTGGATTGGGAAGCGCCAACCGGGGGGTATTTGCTGACGGGGTGTTTTGCCAGTGGCAGAGCGGCTGGGCGGGGGATGTTGGAGTGGCTTGAGCGCTGAGATTTTTGGTGAGTTCAAAGCCGCCATCGGGGGCAAGCCCCCTCCCACATTTTGATTTGTGAATACATTCAAAATTGTGGGAGGGGGCTTGCCCCCGATAGGGCCATCAGCTACACCGCAAAATCACTTCTTCTTACGCGGGCCGGTATTAAAAACAGGCACCTTGCGCACCGGTTTGATCGACGGCTCCACTGGCGCCGACTCCCCGCTGTCCACCCACTTGCCCAGGTTGCGCTTACCGCCGCCGCCACCGGACGTTTTAGGCTTCTTCGGTTTTTTCGGTTTTTTCACCACTTGCCCGCTGGCATCGGTGTCCGGCACGCGGTGTTCCGGTTCGAAGTCCTGCTCCATCTTGCGGGTCAGGGTCTGACGGGTCAGCATCTCGATGGCTGACAGCATGTTCACTTCATCGGCGCACACCAGGGAAATCGCCTCGCCGGTGTTACCCGCACGGCCGGTACGGCCGATACGGTGGATGTAGTCCTCAGCCACGATCGGCAGGTCGAAGTTGACCACCATCGGCAGGTCTTCGATATCCAGGCCACGGGCCGCCACGTCGGTGGCCACGAGGATCTGCACTTCGCTGCTCTTGAAGCGATCCAGCGCACGCTGGCGCGTGGCTTGGGGCTTGTCGCCATGGATGCCGTCGGCATTGATGCCCAGGCCCTGCAACTTATCCACCAGCGCATCCACGCCGTTGCGGGTCTTGGCGAACACCAGCACCTGCTTCCAGCGGCCTTTGCGCATCAAGTGCACAAACAGCTCGGCCTTGCGCTTCTTGTCCACCGGCACCACCCACTGCTTGACGGTGTTGGCGGCGACGTTGCGCGGGCTGACTTCGATGCTCAGCGGGTCGTTGAGCATCTGCCCGGCCAGCGTGCGGATCTCATCGGAGAAAGTCGCGGAGAACAGCAAGGTCTGGCGCTTTTTCGGCAGCATGCGGTAGATGTTCGCCAGCTCTTCGGAGAAGCCCAGGTCGAGCATGCGGTCGGCTTCGTCCAGCACCAGGGTTTGCAGCTGATTGAGCTTCAGCGCGTTCTGGCGGAACAGGTCGATCAGGCGGCCAGGGGTGGCGACCAGGATGTCGACGCCCTTGCGCAGCTTCATCATCTGCGGGTTGATGCTCACACCGCCGTACACCGCGTAGGTGGTCAACGGCAGGTTTTGCGCATATTCGGCAACGCTGGCGTGCACCTGCTCGGCCAGTTCACGGGTCGGGCACAAGATCAGCGCACGCGCCGAGTTGGCGGCGACTTTCGGCCCTTCCAGGGTCAGCAGTTGCAGCAGCGGCAAGGCAAAACCGGCGGTCTTGCCGGTGCCGGTCTGGGCCGCAGCCATCAGGTCGCGACCGGCCAGCACCGCCGGAATGGCTTGCGCCTGCACCGGCGTCGGGGTCTGGTAGCCAAGCGTCTCAAGGGCGCGCAGCAAGGGTTCGATCAGGCCAAGTGTGGCGAAAGTCATGTGTTTACCGTAGGAAAAATTCAGCGCAAGGGCGTAATGCGCGGCAGTTTACCTTATTTCCGGCTTGGGCTTTCGCCACTGGGGCAGACTGATCAACAGCACCGCGCTGATGATCACCAGCATCGCCAAGGCTTCTTCCAGACCGATCGTCTCGCCAATGAACACAATCCCCAGCAACACCGCCACCGCCGGGTTGACGTAGGCATAACTCGTGGCCGCCGCTGGGCGGACGTGCTTGAGCAGGTACATATAGGCGTTGAACGCGATGATCGAGCCGAACACGGCCAGGTACGCCAGGGCCAGCCAGCCTTCCAGCGGCGGCATGGCTTGCAGGCGTTCGCCGGTGAGCGCACTGGCGATCAACAGCGTCACGCCGGCCACCAGCATTTCCGCGGCACTGGCCATGGCACCCGGCGGCAGCGGCAGGCGCCGGCTCCACACCGAACCAAACGCCCACGACGCCGCTGCAAACAGCAGCAACGCCGCGCCCATCGGGCTCGACTGCAAGGTGCTGCCCATATTGAGCATAGCAATGCCGACCATCCCCAGAATCACACCCGCCCATTCCAAGCGGGTATTGCGTGCGCCCCAGAAATACCCGCACAGCAAGGTAAACAGCGGCACCGTCGCCACCGCCAGCGCAGCCACACCGGACGACACCCCCGTGTGCTCGGCCACGCTCACCGCGCCGTTACCGAAGGTCAGCAGCAAAATGCCGATCTTCGCGGCCGCCTTCCACTGCTCCCACGTCGGTGCCGGCGCCCCGCGCCAGCGCAGGAAGCCATACATCGCCGCCCCGGCCAACAGAAAGCGGATCCCACCCAGCATCAGCGGCGGCCAGTATTCGACGCCGATGCGGATCACCAGGTAGGTAGACCCCCAGATCACATACAACGCAAAAAAGGCGGCGATCAACGGTAAGGGAAAGCGACGTGTGCCAGGCATGGGGCGGCTCGAAGGCAGATATAAGAGACGCTTATTCTAAAAAGGCAGGTCGTTAAACATAAGTTACAAAACCTGTTTAAACCGCCCATACACTTTTCAAACCATGGTTATGAAGGCTATAACCCATGCTTTCGAAAGCCACCCGCTACTGGAGCCTTATTATGGACAAATACGACCGCATGCTCCTCAGCGCCCTGCTCGAAGACGGCCGCGCGTCCTACGCGCAACTGGCCCGCACAGTAAACCTCTCCGCCCCGGCCGTGGCCGAGCGCGTGGCCAAGCTGGAAGCCAGCGGGGTGATCACCGGCTACCAGGCCAAGGTGGATATGTCGAAGGTCGGTTTGCCGATCCAGTGTGTAATTGAGCTGAGGCTGACCAATCACGGCAGCCAAAAGACCTACGACGCATTGGCCGAAATCCCCGAACTGACCGAATGCCACCGGGTCACGGGCGATCCGTGCGTGATCATGCAAGCGGCGGTGGGCTCAATGCCGCAGCTGGAGAACTTGATCAATCGGGTGGCGAAGTTTGGCTTCAGCAAGACCTCGATCATCTTGTCGAGCGCGATAGAACGGCGGGTGCCGTTGGGGCAGTTGGCCGTTAATGGGAATTGATGGTGACTGATCTACCGTCATCGGGGGCAGTGATGCATTTGGTGGAGATGGCGAAGGGCGTGGTGGATCGGGCGTTGGAGTGTGTGCAGCCGCGATGAACACCGCATAACCAATGTGGGAGGGGGCTTGCCCCCGATAGCGGCGGGTCAGTTACAAAAAAACGACTGACACACCACTATCGGGGGCAAGCCCTCTCCCACATTTTAAGCGGCGTTGTTCTGTCAGAACCCGCGATGTTTTTTCAGATGCTCATTGATCTTCGCCGCCGGCACTTTCTGCAAGCTGCACAGAAAGTCGTGGGACAGCTCGCGCAAGCCATGAGTACGCCGCAGTTCCTGGGCCAGGTGCGCCGTGAGGTTGGCCGCCATCTCCGCATCCGCCAGCGCCCGGTGGGCCTGGCCGGTGTGGGGCAGTTTTGCGAATGAGTTCAACGTGCCGAGCTTGTGGTTCGGCGCAGCCGGCATCAATCGGCGGGCCAGCAACAGGGAACAGGCGAATTTTTGCAGGCGGGTGCGGCGGATCAGGCCGAGTTCAAAGTCCCAGAACTTCTGGTCGAAGGCGGCGTTGTGCGCCATCAGCGGTGTGGTGCCGACGAATTCATTCACTTCGTTCATCACCCGCTCGGCTGGCGGGGCGCTGCGCAGCATGGCGTTACTGATGCCGGTGAGTTGCTCGATAAAGCCCGGCACGCGCACGCCTGCGTTCATCAGGCTCTGGTAGCGGTCCACGATCTGGCCACGCTCAAGGATGACCACGGCAATTTCCGTGGCCCGGCAGTGGCTGCTCGGCGTGATGCCGGTGGTTTCAAAGTCGATGACCGCTATACGTTCCAAACCTGTTCCAACTCCCTCTGAGCATTTATTTGAGCAGCAACGCGCCTTCGATCGGCACGTAGCGGCTGGCAGCGCGTATCAGTGAATTGGCCGTCAGCCCCGGCACGCCGTAGGCCACGGCTTCAACCCCATGCTTTTGGATGATGCGTTCGAGCAACATGTCGAAATCACCGTCACCGGAGGCCAGCACCACTTCGTCGACGTGGTCCGCGGCGTCCATGATGTCGAGGGTGATGCCCACGTCCCAGTCGCCCTTGGCCGAGCCGTCACTGCGCTGGATGTACGGCTTGAGTTTCACCGTAAAGCCCAGGTTGCGCAGGATCTGCTGGAATTGCTGCTGCTTGCTGTCGCCACGGTCGATGGCATAGGCGTACGCCTCGACGATCTGCCCGCGGGAGCTGATGTCTGCCCAGAGGGCGGCGTAGTTGAAGTGGCAGCCGTACGCCTGGCGGACGGTGTAGTAGAGGTTTTGTACATCGGCGAACACCGCAATTTTCTTCACCGCACTTCCTCATGACAGCCAGGCGCCAGAGCCCGGAAAGGGTGCCAGTATGCCAGCCGCGAGAAAGTTTCCGGAAAAAATCAGACCGGGACGCCGCAGCGCCCCGGACCGGGTGTGTCAGACGAAGGAGTCGTCGTCGCCAAAGGACGAAGAATCGTCGGAATAATCGCTGTCGGCAAAACTGTCCGCGCTGTTGCCGCCCCAGTTGTCATTGCCGGCAAATTTCTGGTCATCATTGCCCCAGCCGCCTTGATCGCTGGCCGGTGCCGGCTGCTCGATGATTTCTTCCACCACCTGCGGTTGCTGGTTGTGATGGAACAGGCTGCTGATGCCTTCGGCCAGCAACACACCCCCCGCCACACCGGCGGCAGTTTTCATCGCGCCGCCGAGGAAGCCACTGCCCATTGGCGCGGCGGCGGCCGGTTGTTGGGGCTGTTGATAGTTTTGCTGCGGCGCGGGCTGGCCGCCGAACGAAGGCCGCGTCGGTTCACGCCAGCCGCCGCCCGCATTGCCCGGTGCGCTCGGCGCCGGTTGCGCGTCGCGGGAACCGCCGCCGCCAAAGATGCTCGACAAGAAACCACCGCCGCTCGACGCCGCCGGTTGCGCGGATTTGGCCCGTTGCAACTCGTCCTGCAACTGCTGGATCTGCTGCGCCTGCTGTTTGTTCTGCGCGTCGAGACTCTTGAGCGCGTGTTCCTGCACCAGGATCGACTGGGTCATGTAGTACCCGGCGGCCGGTTGGCGAGTCATGTGCTCCTTGATCCGCGCTTCGGCCTGGGCGTCGCGGGGGGCTGAGTCCGTTTCGGCTTGCTGCAACCGTGAAAACAGTCCATCGATCAGGGTTTGCTCTTCGCTGTTCATGGCGACCTCGTTAGATTGCCGGTAGAAATTCTGGTCCCGCCTGTGATCAGGTCGGGTGCCTTCCAGTTATGGGGGTGTTACGAGTTGTTTCAATGGTCTTTACTCAAGGTTTACGTTTGTGCCCCTCTGACCGTGATCGGTTAAAGTGTCGCCCTTGTTTCCAGGCCTGCGATGAACCTGATGAATCCGTTAGACGTCTTGCGCGACTCCCTCCGTTTTACCCGCAGCAACCTGGGCGCCATCGTCCAGTTGTGCCTGCCGCTGGTGATTCTCGAAGCCTTGCTGCAACAGATACTGGACCACACGCTGGGCGCGGATGCGTTTGCCGGCTACAGCGTGGTGGTGGGTTTGTTGGTGTACCCGCTGTACACCGGCGCCCTGATCCTGTTTCTCGATGCGCGCACCCGTGGCGAGTCGCCGCGCACCAAGGATGTGTGGGCGATGGCGCTGGCCTTGTGGCCGCGTTTCGCGCTGCTGACCGCCATGAGCACGCTGCTGATCCTGCTGGGCCTGTCGCTGTATTTCCTGCCGGGCCTGTGGCTGATGGTGGTGCTGGCCTTCGCCGAGTACCTGCTCGTGCTGCGCGGCATGTCGGCGTTGGAGGCGATGAAGGAAAGTTTGCGCCTGACCCGTGGGCATTTCTGGCGGATCCTGGTGTGCCTGCTGTGCGTCATGACCCCGCTGTGGCTGCTCAAAGGCGCCAGCGTGGCGGCCTATCCCGACCCGGCGCCGCTGCTGGGGCTGTTGATGGACAGTGCCCACAGCTTCCTGCAATTGTTCACCAGTGTGGTGCTGTTCCGTTTATTCATGCTGATCGGTGGCGATGCCGACGCGCGGTGATATGCTCCGTGCCACTCCTGAAACGCTATAAGCCGAGCCGATGACCCGTTTATTGCGCATCACCTTGCTGGGCCTGCTGATTATCGCAGGCGTGCTCACCGCCCTGATCTACAGCCTGACCTGGCGCCCCGCGCCCAAGGAAACCTTGCCAGTGAGCTGCGTCGCGCCCCGTGCGCCGACGCTGCTGCCGGGGCAGGCGCTCAAGGTCATGACGTGGAACGTGCAATACCTGGCCGGCAAGAACTACG
>NZ_JADDUM010000261.1 GCF_015163715.1 Pseudomonas cyclaminis | reverse complement strand
GCAGGCTTGAATCGTGGGTACCCGGCAGGACGCCGGGTTAGCCGCCCTGCGCCATGGATGGCGCATGGCGGCGGCCCACGGATTCAAGCCGGAGTGAGGGCATGCCGAGCCTAGGCGAGGCACCGAGTGTTGGGGCGATGTACGGGACAACCACATAGGTTACAAAAAAGTGCATTCACATAGGTGACACTTTGATTGAAACATAGCCGTTCTTTGCATCCCTGGCATTGACGTGACCTAGGATCATCGGACCGAAGATCACATTCCATACCCCGTCCTTGATCAGCTCCATTCCAATGTTCTGATGCCTGAGCAGGTTACCCACGTATATCCGCAGACCAGCTCGATTAATGATGCCGCTACCATCTGCCAGGTAACACTCAACATGGCTCGCATACACCATTTCCGGTAGCTTCTCCGGATAGGACCGAGTTGAGGGTGTGTAGCAGGAGGCCGGGGTTTTCTGACCGAGTGCCTCGTGTCCCCGCTCGTAATTGTAGTGCTGCATAAATCGGTCAAAGTGTTTTTGCTGAGCCTCCCAAGCAATTGCCGGCGGTTGGGGAAAGGTGCTTTTCAGTGTCCGGTGCATGCGTTCATGACGCCCATTTTGGTCTGGCCGACCGGGCTCAATTCGCTCAGGGATAATCCCAAGGCGTAACCACCAGATTGACAATTGCGACAGCCCCGCACGCCCTGTACTCGCAAACGGCACGCCGTTATCGGTGCGGATGCGCTCAGGCATTCCATACTCACGAAAAACGCGCTCGAAGGTTTGCTGGGTCTCCTTGAGATTGGTATTGGCCATGCTCTCGCAGGCAAGCAGGAAGCGACTGGCATGATCCATGATCGTCAGCGGATAGCACCAAACGCCCGCTCCGGTAAGAAATTGGCCCTTGTAATCAGCGCTGAAGAGCTGATTAGGCGTTTCTGCCTTACGCAAAGGCTTGGGATAGACCGCGACACGTTGACGCGACGATCGAGGCGTGATCAAGTCCGCGGCCTTAAGGATGTTGTAAATCGTCGTTTTCGACGGTGGATCCTGCCCCGGAAAACGTTTCATCAGATCGTTCTGGATCTTTTTAGGACCTGGGATCGTTTCACCGGCCGAACGAAGCTCAATAATCGCCTGCCTCACAACCACCGGCACCACATAGGTTTGGTTGTGCCGTCGGCGACTACGTTCGTCGAGCCCACTGGGTCCCTCCAGTTGGTAGCGCTCGACCCATTTGTAGCCAGTCTTTCGGCTGATCTGGTAGTCCTGGCACAGCCGGCTAAAGCTGTGCTTTTCAGATAGATACTCAGCGATGAACATCACTTTAAGGTCCATAGGTTTCAGCTCTTTCCAGGGCATGGCCAGATCCTCGCGAAATCGA
This sequence comes from Pseudomonas cyclaminis, assembly GCF_015163715.1. GTDB lineage: Bacteria > Pseudomonadota > Gammaproteobacteria > Pseudomonadales > Pseudomonadaceae > Aquipseudomonas > Aquipseudomonas cyclaminis. The sequence goes on along the minus strand of NZ_JADDUM010000261.1, from coordinate 31,330 downwards.
CCCTGCCAGTTAAAAACTGTTACCTATGTGTGTGAACTGATTTGTAACCCATGTGGGTGAGTCATACCGGCGAAGGCCTTTTGGTTACTTTTGTGCCTTTACAAAAGTGACACGCCGTAAGGGCGTAACCCTAAGTGGCCGTTACCGCAGCAACGGATATGTACCCAGTCTGATCCAACATCCTGGTCGGCTATCAGGCCGCCATCGGGAGCAAGCCCCCTCCCACCGGAGTTCTGCACTGGCCCGCTTATCCAGCCACCCGCACCACGCCCATATCAATCCCCAAATGCACCAACTCGGCATGGGAACTCACCTGCAACTTGCTCTTGAGCAAGGTCAGGTGGTTGGACACGGTCTTGCTGCTGATATTCAACTGGTCGGCAATCGCCCGGGTCGGGGTGCCCTTGGCCAGCATCAGGAAAATTTCCAGCTCGCGCGGGGTCATGCCCTGCAAGCGTTGATCGCTGGGGCTGTAGGCGAGTTCGGTGGCCAGGGCCTGTTCGATGTAGGCGTGGCCGTCGAGGATGCGCCGCACCGCTTCGATCAGCACCTCGGGCGCGCAGCTTTTGGTCAGGTAGCCCGCCGCTCCCGCGTCCAGGGCCTGGCGCACCAGCGGCAGCTCGTCGTGCATGCTGAAAAACAGCACGCGCAACTGCGGCAGACGCTGGCGCAGGCGGCGGGTGGCTTCCAGGCCGCTGATGCCCGGCAGGCCGACGTCCATGATCACCAGGTGCGGCACCGCTTCCTGCACCCGGCTCAAGGCTTCTTCGCCACTGGCCGCTTCGCGCACCTCGACCGCCGGCAGCAAGGCGCGCAGCAGGCTGGCGTAACCCTGGCGCACCACGGCGTGGTCATCCACCAACAGAATATTCATCGGGCCTCCAAGGGCATGTTCAACGCCAGCGCCCAACCGGCGCCGGGGTGACTGAGGATCTGCAATTCGCCACCCAGGCAGCGCGCGCGTTCGTACATCGAATACAGGCCCACGCCGGGGCGTTGGGGCGTCTGGGCACCGCGCCCGTTATCGCGTACCCACAGCCGCAGGCGTGAGCCGCGATGCTGCAGGCGCACGCGCACCTGGCTGGCGTCGGCGTGGCGCAGGATATTCGTCAGCGCTTCCTGGAGCAGGCGGTAGAGATGGGTCTTGTCCGTGCCGGACAACGCCGGCAGGTCGGCACTGACCTGCAATCGGCATGGGATGCCATGGCTGGCCTGCCACTGCGTCACCAGCATCGAGAACGCTTCGCCCATCGGCAAATGTTGCAGCGCCACCGGGTAAAGGTCGTGGACCAGGGCGCGGAAACCTTGCTGCAGGTGCTCGCAGTGCTCTTCCAGCAACCCCACCGTGCGGGTCAGCACGTGCGGCTGATCGCTGACCAGTCGCAACAGGCAGGCCTGGGCGCGAATGCCCGCCAGGTATTGGCCGAGGTCGTCGTGCAGGGTCTGGGCCAGGTAAGTGCGCTCCTGCTCCTGGACCGCCAGCAGGGTTTGGGTGAGTTGAGTGTTGTCGGTGCGCGCCTGCTCCAAGGCGTGGGTCATGCGATTGAAATGCAGCGCCAGCTGCCGCGCTTCCGGCGCGCCTTGGCTGCGCAGGCGCACATTGAGCTGGCCGGCGCACACCTGTTGCAGGGCACGCAACAATTCATCGAGCACGCCCATGCCCCGGCGCACGGCCCAGCGGATGGTCAACAGGCTCAGGGCCAGCGCCAGGGCACACAGGCCCAGCAGCTGTTGCAGGGAATCCCAGACTTCGTCGATTTCATCCCGTGGGTCGACGGCGATGGACACCCGTCGCCCGTCCGGCAAATCCAGCACCTGGCCAGGGCGCCGCGCCTCGACAAACAACAGGCGCCCAAGCCAGGCGTCCAGGCCCTGCGCGCTGGGCGCCTGCACGGTCTCGCCGGGCGTGAGCCAGTGCACACGCACATGGCGCAGGCTGGCGGTGAGGCGCGGTTGCAGGCTGGCGGGGTCGCGCTCGGCGGTTTCGCTCAGGTAATGCACCACCGCTTCGGCCGATTGCAGCTCGCGCTCCACGTCCGCCAACGCCTGATGCAACAGCAGCGCGGTGCAGGCGCAGGTGACCAGGGCGAAGAAACCGCAGACCCACAGATTGATCCGCCACAACGCCGACATAGCCCACTCCCTGACACCACACTGAGGCCCCATGCTAAAACCGCCGCGCCTGTGGCGAGCTACTACCTTGGTACTGCCCCAGCGCTACTTTCTGCATATTTGCAGCGACCACAAGGGTTCCTATGCTGGCGCTACCTGTCATGGAGTGCCTTATGCGCCAGCTCGCCCCTTACGCCGTGATCTATCTGCTGGCGATTGTTTGCGCAGCCGGGGTGGCCACAGCCAGCCAGGCCGCCGAGCCCTTGCCGGTGCAGATCGGCTACCTGGGCTATCGGCCCGACCCAGGCCCGCTGCTGTCCAACGTGATTCCCGAGCCCGCCGATGCCGGGCAACGCGGCGCCGAGCTGGCGATCATCGACAGCAACAGCACCGGAGCGTTTCTCAACCAGCACTACAGCCTGACCAGCGCCACCGTGGACACACCCGAAGCCCTGCTCGCCGCCGCCAAGGTCCAGCATGATCAGGGCTTGCGCCTGTTCGTGGTCAACGCGCCCGCCGCCAGCCTGCGCCAACTCAGCGCCGCCCTGCCCGACAGCCTGCTGTTCAACGCCGGCAGCCCCGATGACCGCCTGCGCAGCAGCGACTGCCTGGGCAACGTGCTGCATACGCTGCCAAGCCGGGCGATGCTCGCCGATGCGTTGGCGCAGTTCCTGGTGCTGCGCAAGTGGCAGAAGGCGCTGCTGATCGTCGGCCCCACCGAGGATGACCAGGCGTACGCCGCCGCCCTGCGCCGCGCCGCCAAGCGTTTTGGTGTGCAACTGGTGGCGGAAAAAGCCTGGCGCTTCGATAACGACCAGCGCCGCAGCGCCCAGGCGGATATGCCGTTGTTCACCCAGACCGCCGAATACGATGTGGTGCTGGTGGCCGACGAGCGTGGCGACTTCGGCGAGTACGTGCCTTATCAAACCTGGTACCCGCGTCCCGTGGCCGGCACCCAGGGCCTCACGCCCACCGGCTGGCACAAAACCGTCGAGACCTATGGCGCGGCGCAATTGCAAAAACGCTTCGAGGCCCTGGCCGGGCGCTGGATGAATGACCGTGATTTCGCCGCCTGGATGGCCGTGCGCAGCCTCGCCAGTGCGGTGACCAAGCTGCGCCAGGTCGAGCCCATGGCGATCCGCCAATTGGCAATCAGCGAACAATTGCCCCTCGACGGCTTCAAGGGTCGCAAGCTCAGCTACCGCGCCTGGAACGGCCAATTGCGCCAACCGATCCCCATCGTGCAACCGCGCGCCCTGGTCAGCACATCGCCCCAGGAGGGTTTCCTGCACCCCACCAACGAAATGGACAGCCTGGGCTATGACAAGCCCGAGGTGACCTGCCGCTTCCCCTGATCGCCCACAATAATAAGGAATCCGCCATGCGCCGCACCCTGCTTTCATGCGCCCTGCTGCTTGCCGCCGGGCACGCCGTGGCCAGCACCGCCTGGGTCTCCAACGAGAAAGACAACAGCCTGAGCCTGATCGACATGCAGACCCTGCAAGTCACCGACACCCTCAAGGTCGGCCAGCGCCCCAGGGGCCTGCTGCTGTCCCACGACAACAAGCTGCTGTACATCTGCGCCAGCGACTCGGACCGGGTGCAGGTGATGGACGTGGCCACGCGCAGGATCATCAAGGAACTGCCCTCCGGCAAAGACCCCGAGCAGTTCGCCCTGCACCCCAATAACCGCTGGCTGTACGTGTCCAACGAAGACGACGCACTGGTCACAGTGATCGACACCGAGACAGCCAAGGTGCTCGGCCAGATCAACGTCGGCGTGGAGCCCGAAGGCATGGCCGTCAGCCCGGACGGCAAATGGGCGGTGAACACCAGTGAAACCACCAACATGCTGCATTGGATCGACACCAGCACCCAGACCCTGGCCGACAGCACCCTGGTGGACCAGCGTCCGCGCTTTGTCGAGTTCAACCACGACGGTTCGCAACTGTGGGCCTCGGCGGAAATCGGCGGCACCGTGACCATTCTCGACGTGGCCAGCCGCACCATCCTCAAGACCCTGACCTTCACCCTCAAGGGCGTGCACCCGGACAAGGTGCAGCCGGTGGGGATCAAGCTCAGCGCCGACGGCAAATATGGCTTTGTCGCCCTCGGCCCGGCCAACCATGTGGCGGTGATCGACGCCAAGACCTTTGAGATTCTCGACTACCTGCTGGTGGGGCGTCGCGTGTGGCAGATGGCGTTCACCCCGGACCAGAAACAGTTGCTCGCCACCAATGGCGTGAGCGGCGATGTGTCGGTGATCGACGTGGCCAGCCTCAAGGTGATCAAGTCGGTGAAAGTCGGGCGCTACCCGTGGGGTGTGGTGGTGACGCCATGAACGCCCTGGAGGTGCATAACCTGAGTTTTGCCTACGGCCCGCGCCTGGCCTTGAGCGAGGTCAATTTCAGCCTCGCACCGGGGCGCTTTGCCGCGTTGCTGGGGCCCAACGGCGCCGGCAAGTCGACGCTGATTGCCTTGCTGACCCGGCTGTATGACCTGCAAACCGGCGACATCCGCGTGGGTGGGCATTCCCTGGACGACTCGCCACGCGCCGCCCTCCGGCAACTGGGCGTGGTGTTCCAGCAAAGCACCCTGGACCTGGATCTGAGCGTGGAGCAGAACCTGCGCTACCACGCCGCGCTGCATGGCTTGTCACGGCGCCAGACCGACGCACGGGTCGAAGCCGAACTGGCGCGCCAGGCCCTCACCGAGCGGCGCCGCGAGAAGGTCCGCGAACTCAACGGTGGGCACCGGCGCCGCGTGGAAATCGCCCGGGCCCTGCTGCATGAACCACGCGTGTTGTTGCTCGACGAAGCCAGCGTCGGCCTCGACCCCGCCAGCCGCCTGGCCCTGAACCAGCATGTGCGCAGCCTCTGCGCCGAGCACGGCATCAGCGTGCTGTGGACCACGCACTTGCTCGATGAAGTGCAGGCCAACGATGCCCTGATGATTCTGCACCTGGGCCGCCTGGTGGCCAGTGGGCAAGTCGATGGGCTGATCCAGCAACAAGGCGGCGACCTGAGCAGTCTGTTCGCCCGGCTGACCCGCCCCGCTGCGACGGGAGCTGCCGCATGAACGCTTACTGGCAATGCTTGCGTGGCATCGTGCTGCGCGAGTGGCTGCGCTTTGTGTTGCAGCGCACGCGGTTTCTCAGCGCCCTGGTGCGCCCGTTGTTATGGCTGGTGGTGTTTGCCGCCGGATTCCGTGCCGCGCTGGGCATTTCAGTGATCGAGCCTTACGACACCTACATCCCCTACGAGGTCTACATCATTCCGGGGCTGGCCTGCATGATCCTGCTGTTCAACGGCATGCAGGGCTCGCTGTCGATGGTCTATGACCGCGAGATGGGCAGCATGCGCGTGCTGCTGACCAGCCCGTTGCCGCGCACATTTTTGCTGTGCAGCAAACTGTTGGCCACCGCGCTGATTTCGCTGTTGCAGGTCTACGGATTCCTGGCGATTGCCTGGGTCTACGGCGTGCAGCCGCCGGCCATGGGGCTGCTGACAGCCTTGCCGGCGTTGCTGCTGGTGGCCTTGATGCTCAGTGCCTTGGGCCTGCTGCTGTCGAATGCGATTCGCCAATTGGAGAACTTTGCCGGGGTGATGAACTTCGTGATCTTCCCGCTGTTTTTCCTGTCCTCGGCGCTGTACCCGCTGTGGAAAATGCGCGATTCCAGCGAATGGTTGTACTGGCTGTGTGCGTTCAACCCATTTACCCATGCGGTGGAACTGGTGCGCTTTGCCTTGTATGAACGCTTCGCCGGGCTGGCGCTGGCGGTGTGCCTGGGCTTGACCCTGTTGTTCACGCTGATGGCGGTGCTGACCTTCAATCCCCAGCATGCGGCACTGCGCAAAAAAGGCTGAGGGCGGCGAAAACTACTACTTTGGTACTGGTTTTGCTGTCTATCGTCGCATTCCCAAGGCAGCGGGACTCACGTGTAATGGCGGCATAACGATAAGGATTATCCCGCCATGCTGCCTGCCCGACTGCCCCTGTTGGCGTTGCTGTGCCTGTTCTGCATCCACGCCCAGGCCGACACCCCACTGTTTTCCACCGATGGCTACCGTACCAGCCTGTACCGCAGCCCCACGCCCGAACAGGTGCAGGGCGCGACCATCGTCGACACCGCTGCCCTGCAAACCCTGCTCAAGCAAACGCCGGCGCCGGTGCTGATCGACGTGTATCGCCGCCAATGGCTGCAAGGCCAATTCATCGAAGACCAGCCCCACGCCAACCTGCCCGGCAGCCATTGGCTGGCCAACACCGGCGACGGCGACCTCACGCCGGAATGGCAGGGTTACTTCGTGCGCCACCTGTACAAGTTCACCGGTGGCGATGTCACGCGCCCGCTGGTGTTCTATTGCCGCTCCGATTGCTGGCTGAGTTGGAACGCGGTAAAACGTGCCGCCAACCTGGGCTATACCTCTGTGTATTGGTATCGCGACGGGTTGGACGCCTGGGAAGCGGCAAACCTGCCAGTGACGGCTGCGACACCCGAACCTTTCCAATAAAAAACCACAACAAGAAGGTGAACGGCCATGTACAAAATCCTGATAGCCGACGATCACCCGCTGTTTCGCGAGGCGATCCACAACGTCATCACCGACGGCTTCCCCGGCAGCGAGGTGATGGAAACCGCCGACCTCGACAGCGCCCTCGCCCTGACCCAGGAGCACGACGACCTCGACTTGATCCTGCTGGACCTGAACATGCCCGGCATGCACGGCCTCAACGGCCTGATCAACCTGCGCAACGAGTCACCGACCATCCCGGTGGTGATCGTCTCGGCCGAGCAGGACAAGCAGATCGTGCTGCAAGCCATCACTTATGGCGCCGTGGGGTTTATCACCAAGTCCTCGCCACGCCTGCAAATGACCGAGGCGATCCAGCAGATCCTCAACGGCAACGTGTACCTGCCGCCGGACATCATCCGCACCCAGAAAACCGGCACCCACCGCCGCCTCAACGAAAACCCGGGCTTCGCCCCGGAGCTGTTGCAGGCCCTGACGCGCAAGCAATTGCTGGTGCTGGAGCGCATGACCAAGGGAGAGTCGAACAAGCAGATTGCCTACACCCTGGAGATTGCCGAGACCACGGTGAAGGCCCATGTGTCGGCGATACTGCGCAAGTTGAATGTGCACAACCGGGTGCAGGCGATCCTCAGTGCCGGGGATATCGATTTCGGCTCGTACCTGCGCCGCTGATCTCCCTATGTGGGAGGGGGCTTTTGTAGTGAGCCCGCTCACCACAACAGCCTATTTGCCATAGACTCAGCATCCACTGGAAGCTGTGTAGATACCTATGGCTATCAGGGGCACGCCCCTCCCACATTGGAGGGGGCTGTGTCGTTCACTTGCCTATTAAGTGACTCATCGCCGTCTTGAGCTTCATTGGGCGCACGGGCTTGTGCATCAACGTGTGTCCCAACTCGCGGATCTGCAGTTTCAGCTCATTGCTGTAGTTGGCGGTGATCATCAGCGCCGGGATCGCACTGGCACGCCGTGCATTGATGCGCGCCACGGCGTCCACGCCGTTCTGGTCGTCGTCGAGGTGGTAGTCGGCAATCAATAGGTCGGCTTCGGCGTGGTAGTTGTCCACCTGCCGTGCCAAATCCTGTTCCGACAAGGCCGTGATCACCCGCAGCCCAGCCTTCCAGCAAGGTACGCATGCCCGCGCAGATCGCTGCGTCGTTATCCAGCACCCAGACCTTTGCGTCTTGCAGGCGTTCCAGCATCGGTTCGCTCATGCTCGCCATGGGCAAGGATTTGGGCGCGGTGGCGCTCAACGGCACCTCTACCGAGAACATCGAGCCCTTGCCCGGCCAGGATTTGACGCTGATGCGATGGCCGAGGATGCCGGCGATTTTTTCGACGATGGCCAGCCCCAGGCCCAACCCGCGGTCCTGATCCGGGCGTTGTACATCGCCGCGTTTGAATTCCTGGAAAATTTCCTCCAGACGCTCCTCGGCGATGCCCATGCCGCTGTCCCACACCTGGATCGACAGGCGCTGGTGCTGGCGTCGACAGCCGAGCACGATGCGCCCTTTATAGGTGTAGCGAATCGCATTGCTCAGCAGGTTGCGCAGGATCCGCGCCAGCAGTTGGATGTCGCTGCGCACCAGCGCCGAGCAGCCGACGAAGTGCAGCTCCAGCCCTTCGCTGCGGGCCAGTTGGGTGTACTCCACGGCCAGGTTGTCGAGTAGTTCGCTCAAGGCGAACGGCGCGATATCGGCCTTGATCACCCCGGCGTCCAGCTTGGAAATATCCACCAGGGTGCCCAGCAGGTTTTCCACGTCTTCCAGGGAGTTGCTCACATTGCGTACCAGGGTTTCACTGGGGCGCTCAAGCAAGGCGCTGGTGAACAGCCGCGCAGCGTTCAGCGGTTGCAGCAGGTCGTGGCTGACGGCGGCGAGGAATTTGGTTTTCGACAGGTTGGCCTGCTCGGCTTCAAGCTTGGCTTCGCGCAGGCGGGTTTCCATGCGGCGGCGCTCGTCGATTTCCTTGAGCAACTGGTCGTTGAGCGCGGTGAGTTCCGAGGTGCGCTGGGCGACGCGCTGCTCCAGGTGTTGATAGGCCTGGTGCAGGGCCTCGGCGGTGCGGCGGCGCTCGGTGATGTCGCGGATCAGCACAAAAATCCCCACCACTTCGCCACTGGCCAGCAGATTCGGCACATAGGAGCGCAGCATGTAGCGCTCCTGATTATTGATATTGGTCTCGGCGAACTCGAAGGTCACGCTCTCCCCGGCCAGGGCGCGGGCGACGTAGGCGTCCAGGCGCTGGCAGTGTTGTTCGCTGTGCACTTCGCGCAGGCTCTGGCCGAGCATCATGCCCCGTGGCCAGCAGTACCACTCTTCGTAGACTTTATTGGTGAACTCATAGACCAGGTCGGCATTCAGGTAGCCAATCAGGGCCGGCACGTGGTCGGTGATCAGGCGGATCCAGCGCTCGCTTTCCTGGGCTTTCTGCGCCGCTACCTGTTCGCCGCGCAGGGTTTCGGCGCGCAGCCGGGCGTTGATCAGCAAGTGGTTGCTGGCCTTGAGTTCGGCCATCGCCTGGTTCAGCGCGTCAGTGCGTTCGCGCACCTGTTCGGCAAGCACGACCGAATGCTGGAAGGTGGTGTACGGGTTATTGCCCTGGGTCACGCCGGACTCGATACGCTCGATCAGCGCCGCGTTGATCCGCGCCAGCTTGTGGTTGTCCTGTTGCAGCTGGGCAACCTGGGCGAGCAGTTCAGCGCCGGCCACGGGCAATGGCGACCCCGGTGAAGGTCTGGTTGATGTGCATGCCATTGAACTGTTCTCCGTAGGTGTTGAACCCCATCACCGCTGGTCGCGCAGGAAGCTGCCGATCTGCTCCAGGTTGCCGCGATCTTCCAGTTCCAGGCGGCGCAGGAAGCAGTCGCAGCCGATGGTCAGCAATAGATCGCCCAGGCGTGATTGCAGGCCGTCGAACAGGCGCTCCAGGTTGGGCAGGATCGGCCCGGGTGTCATGGCGGTAAGGACAATGCCGTTTTCCACGGCGCAGTAGAAACTCAGGCTCAGGTCGTCATGCACTTGCTGGATCGCGCGGATGTAGTACTGGTCGTGGATGCGCACCGCGAGGGGATGGGCGGCGAAGGTGCGGTGGTCGAGGTTGGCCACGGGCACGCCGATATGCCGCGCATACTCTTCGGCGGCGGGCTCGGCGTTGAGTTCGAAGACCCGGCGCGACGGGCTGTCGGCGCCGGTCACCACCAGTTTTTCGCTGCGCGGCAGGATGTGGTGGGTGGTGAACACCTCGAAATCCAGCCAGGTATTGACCAGCACCACCACCGCCGCGCCGCTGTGGAACGCGCCGTTGAAGTAGACGTGGGTGTGGGTGAGAAAGTTGTCATCGCCGGCCGAGCCGCCGAAGTGCGGGATATCGCCCAACGCCGCACTGAGGGCCGCGAGTACCATTTCTTCACGGCTGGACAGTCCATCGAGCAGGGTCAGGGCGAAGGTGTTGCCTTTGATGGGCGCCAGGGTATTGCTGCGGCAGCCGCCGACCAGCCGTTCGACCATGTGCTGGGCGTCGATCAGGCTGAAGTGCTCCACCTGGTCGATCAGCTCGGTGGCAATGGAAAAGTGCGCGTGGTTGAAGCCCATCGCGGTAATGCAATTGCGGCCGTAGCCTTGGGGCGTGATCTCACCGGCGCTGGTGCAACCCACCACGCGCACATTGCCGAAACACTGTTGCAAGGCCTGGCCCAATGCCTGCAAATCGTAGGAAGCCGAACAGAAAAACAGCACAAACCCCAGGTAGGGGTGCAGCAGTTGGCGGGCCAACTCCTCAGCCGCCTGCCCCGCGTCGGTGGCCTGGGACATGGCGCTGACTACGCCTTCACTGTTATGCATCGTTGGTTCCCCCTCTGAGGCATGAGTGTACGAAGGCTGGGGGGAGACACCTATGCTACTTGGGTACTGGGTAGGGGGATGCGATGGGATGAAGTGCTCAAGCCTGATGAAAGTCAAAATGTGGGAGGGGGCTTGCCCCCGATGGCGGTGTTTCAGTCAAGTAGATGTCGACTGTCACTCCGCTATCGGGGGCAAGCCCCCTCCCACATTGGGATTGCATTTCAAGTTCAGCGTAAAGCGTTGAAAAGCATTCCCGCTGCAACCACCACACAGAGGCTGGCAAACCCCACCTGCAAGGTACGCGCAGGCATTACCGAACACAGGCGCCGGCCGACCAGCATGCCGACGATGCTGGCACCGATAAACACCCAGCCCACCGGCTCGATGCGCACCCCGGCATGCAACGCGCCGGCCACGCCAATCAGCGAGATCAGGCTGATGACCATCAATGACGTGGCGACAATGCCGCGCATCTGCACATCGGTCAGTTGCTTGAACGCCGGCACGATCAGGAAGCCGCCGCCCACGCCGAGCAAACCGGACACCGCGCCGGTCACGGCGCCGAGCGCAGCCAGGGTGGCGCTGCATTTGGCGGTCCAGGCCAGGCGCCCGGTCTGCTGATCGAGCATGCAGTTCTTCTGGCCCCAGGACGCGGCGCCATGGTCGCTCGGCCCGGCCTGGACCTTTTCACGCTGCAACATGCGCCAGGCCACCAGCACCATCAGCGCGCTGAACAGCCCCATCAGCACCGGCTCCGTCATTTGGTGCGCGAGAAACACCCCCAACGGCGAAAACAGCGCGCCGAGCAAGGCGATCAGCAGCGCGGCGCGGTAACGCACCAGGCCGTGGCGCAAACCATCAAGCGCACCGACGGCCGCCGCCGCGCCCACCGCAAGCAACGACACCGGCGCGGCCTGGGTCATGGTCAAGCCCAATCCCAGCACCAGCGCCGGCACCCCAAGGATGCCACCGCCCGCGCCGGTCAGGCCCATGACCAGGCCCATCAATACACCCAACACACTGGCCAGCAGCATTCAGTCCACCTTGCTAAGACGGGTCAGCCATTCACGGCCCTTGAGCATGCCGTTCCAGTAGAACCACGGCAGCAGCGTGGCCTTGAGGAACCACATCGACCGACGCGCCTTGGTCGGGTCGAGGCCGAAGGTCGGCAGCAACGTGCCGCCGTAGCCGAACTCGGCGAGCACCACCTTGCCCTTCTCCACCGTCAGCGGGCACGAACCGTAGCCGTCGTACTTGAGCGGCAGGGTTGCCTGTTTGCGCAGGGCCAGCAGGTTTTCGGCAACCACCACGATCTGCTTGCGCACGGCGGCGGCGGTCTTGGCGTTGGGGGTGCCGCATACATCGCCCAGGCCGAAGATGTGCGGGTAGTGCAGGTGTTGCAGGGTGTTGGGGTGCACTTCACACCAGCCGGCGGCATCGGCCAGCGGGCTTTGGCGGATAAAGTCCGGTGCGACTTGCGGCGGCACGACGTGCAGCAGGTCGAAGGATTTCTCTTCAAGCGTGGTATGGCCCTCGCTGTCTTTCACGGCAAACCAGGCCTTGCGTGCCGGGCCGTCGACCTTGACCAGGTTGGAATTGAACGCCAGGCGGGCGTTGTATTTCTCTACGTATTTCATCAGCGGCGGTACAAAAGTCGCGACCCCGAACAATGCCGCGCCGGCCAGGTTGAACTCCACCTCGATGTGCTTGAGATGGCCCTGCTTGAGCCAGTGATCGCACGACAAGTACATGGCCTTCTGCGGCGCGCCGGCGCATTTGATCGGCATGGCCGGCTGGGTGAAGATCGCCTTGCCGCCCTTCAACTGTTGCACCAACTGCCAGGTATAGGCGGCGTGTTCGTAGCTGTAGTTGGACGTGACGCCGTGCTGGCCGAGGGTGTCCTGCAAGCCTTCGATACTTTCCCAGGCCAGGCGCAGGCCGGGGCAGACAATGAGATTTTGCCAGCTCACGCGCTGGCCGCTGTCGAGCACCAACGTCTGCTCGTCCGGCAGGACTTCGCTGACCGCGGCCTGTATCCAGGTGACGCCATTGGGCAGCACATCGGCCAACGGGCGGCGGGTCTTTTTCAGGTCATAGGCGCCGCCACCCACCAGGGTCCAGGCCGGCTGGTAGCAATGGTGGTCGCTGGGTTCGATAAGGGTGATGTTCAGGTCGGGGTCGCGCTTGAGCAGGCTGGCCAGCAGGCCAATGCCTGCCGAGCCGCCGCCGATGACAACGATATCGCCACTGATGGTTGGGCCCCAGTGTTGTTCGGTCATGGTCTGTTGCCTTTTTTTGTCAATGCACACAAGGGTCGTTGCCGTATGGCGTCACGCCCAGCTTTTTATGACCGCGCCGCAGTACAGCCCGGACAGGGTTTTCATCACTTGGATCACTTCATGGCTGGCCAGCCCGTAGAAGATGTACTTGCCTTCCCGACGGGTGGCGACCAACCCTTCGTCGCGCAAAATGCCCAACTGTTGTGACAAGGTGGGCTGGCGCACGCCAGTCATGGTTTCCAACTCGCCGACGTTGCGCTCGCCCTGGGTCAACTGGCACAGGATCAACAGGCGATCCTCATTGGCCAGGGCCTTGAGCAAGGCACAGGCCTTGGACGCCGACGCACGCAACTGGGCGACTTCGCCTTCACTCAGAGTAGATTCCATTTGCCTCGGGTCCTTTGCGTCACTTAAGCTCAAAACATTATGTGTAAATGTAAAGTGATTGTAATCACTTTTTTCAGCATCAGGGGCAGCCGTCATGTCAGCGTTGATTCAATCCTTTCTGGACGAGGCGTCGTCGACCTACACCTACGTCGTCTATGCAGCGGACGGTGGCCCCTGTGCCATCGTCGACTCAGTGCTCAACTACGACCCGGCCTCCGGGCGCACGGACACGCGCCAGGCCGACAAGGTCATCGCCTTCGTGCACGAACACCGCCTGCAAGTACAGTGGCTGCTGGAAACCCACGCCCATGCCGACCACCTGTCGGCTGCGCCGTATCTGCGCCGCACGTTGGGCGGCAAGATCGCCATCGGCCGGTCGATCAGCAAGGTGCAGGATGTGTTCAAGAATCTGTTCAACCTGGAGCCGGAATTTCGCGTCGACGGCTCGCAGTTCGATCACCTGTTTGCGCCGGATGAGGTTTTCCATATTGGCGGCTTGAAGGCCCAGGCCCTGCACGTGCCCGGCCACACCCCGGCGGATATGGCTTACCTGATCGAGGATCACTTGATCCTGGTAGGCGACACGTTGTTCATGCCCGATGTAGGCACTGCCCGCTGCGACTTCCCCGGCGGCGATGCGCGGCAGTTGTATGCGTCGATGCGCAAATTGCTGGCCTTCCCAGCGCACACCCAGCTGTACGTATGCCATGACTACCCGCCTGAAGGACGCGAGGCCAAGTGCCTGACCACCGTGGCCGAGCAGCGCGCGGGAAATATCCATGTGCATGACGGGGTGGATGAGGCGGCGTTTGTGGCGATGCGCACCCGGCGCGATGCCGGGTTGGGCATGCCGACGTTACTGCTGCCGGCGATCCAGGTGAATGTGCGGGCGGGGAATATGCCACCGGCGGAAAACAACGGCGTGGTGTATCTGAAAATCCCGCTCAATCAACTGTAAAACCCTGCCCCTTGGCGAGCCTGCATCGATACGGGCACCGAAACAGTGGCGGCCAATCGCGGCTTAGCCAAAAAGCCAGCACCGTGTAGTATTCGGAAATAGATATTTTCCACCCAGGCCCTGTGCGCTTTTGCGGCCTGTTACTACCCGGTTTTCGTCGAAGACGCTCTTCGACGTCAGGATTTTTTGGCAAGGACACTATGAGCAACCAACCGCCCTCCCCTGAACCCGGCGAAGAGTCCGCGTCCAGCCTGAATCAACACCTTTCTGTAATCCCACGCCTGCTGGCCTCTCTCTTGTCCCTGTCACTCGATGCGCTGGGCGCGATCAATGCCGCTTCGTTTCTCAAGGGAAAGTCCGTGGGAATCAAGCAAGGTAGAAAGCGCGGTATCGAAGAAGGAAAGCTCAGCGGTTATGACGATGGCTACGCGGCGGGGCGCGCCGTGCTTGAGTTCAAAGACCTGCGCAGCGTCGCCCCCTTGCCGGGCGAAGATCACTGCCTGTTCGATGATGAGCTACTGCCGGTCACCGAGGCCATCAAGCAAAAAATGCGCGCCGAAGTGGCCAGGTATTTACCCGAACACGAGCAACCGAGCGCGGAACAATGGGCAATGATCTTCGCCGAAAACACCTGTACCTCGGTAATTGCCGGCGCTGGTTCCGGCAAGTCGACGACGCTGGCGTTGCGGGTGGTGCTCAAACACGTTCACCTGGGTATCCCCCTCAATCATCTTCAAGTCACCACGTTCACGACTGAATCGAAAAAAGACCTGATGAAAAAAATCGTCAAGATTTTTGGACATTGGGGCATCCCGCTCAGCGAAGACCAAATCAAGAGCCTGGTGCGCACGTTCCACAGCAAAGTATTCGGTTTCATGAAGGCCTTTACCGGCGGCCCCCTTGGTTATTTTGACTTTTTAGGCCCCGACATGAAGGACGATGACGAGGAACTCGACAACCCGTTTTCGTCCACCCTCAACACCGAACAGTTGGCCGTGCTCTACAAGGTGTTCAATGACCTTTACAAGCACGACGCCGAGTTCAAAAAGCACATCCTGGCCCTGTATAAATCGGTAGCGTTTGCACCGCCGATGCCGATGACGGACAAAATGCGCAAAAACCGCGCCCACACGCTCAAGGCCACTTCCGAGCGGGACCTGGCCGTGTGTGACGCCATCGAAAAGGCCTGGACGGATCTCGGACTGTGGCCGATTGCAGGCGTGGGCGAGCGCCAGATCATTACCCTGGAAGGCCAGCCCTACATCGTCAACGGCTACTTGGAGGAATATGACGCCGCGCTGATTCTCGGCTGGCCGGATACCGGTGTAACCCAGGACGATATCCCCTTTCGCGAAGGCGCCCGCGTCAACCTCAAGCGTGAGAGCTGGGCCAGGCAGGCAATCATCAGTGACTGTTACAAGAAAAACTTCGTACTGCTCAATCATGTGACAGCGGCGAAGACACTGATGGACAACGCCGAGCACATGGTCATCAGCGCCCCGCAATTCGAATACGACTTGCCTGGTACCACGCTGAAGGAAACCAACCTGATCCAGGTATTTTTCTCGGAAGGCAATTACATCGAAAACCTGGGGCTGGATGTCGACAATGCGATCGGCAAGATGACCTTCGTTCCAGGTGACGCACGTGAATCGTTCTACCTGGCACTCAAGGGCTTTTGGCGAGCCTTCCATACGCACCTTCAAGGCATGTCCCCCAAGCCGCTGATCACGTTCAATCAAGCATTCGCTCTATTTGGTGAACGCAACCCCGAGGCCATCAAACAAATCCCCACCGCCGAGCTGGACGGTATGCGTCACCTGATGATCGACGAGTTCCAGGATGTCTCCGGGTTGAACATTTCCTGGATTCGCCAGTGCTGCAAGGAGATTCGTCGCCGCAACCAGGGCCAGGCCGGTATCGGCAATTCGCTGATGGCGGTCGGTGACGATTGGCAGAGCATTTACGGCTGGCGTGGCAGCTCGCCCCAGTACCTGATGGACTTTCACCAGCACTTTCTCAGCCACACGCGACAAACGCTGTACATGCAGAACAACTACCGCTCCCATCAGGCAATCATTGATGCGGCAGAACAGGTGGTGCGCTCGACGTCCAATGACAAAGCCAAGCACGGTGTCGCCGCGAATGCCAAGGTGATTGACCGCGTGTCGCCGGTCTACCTGCATTACGTTAAGGCCAAGACCAAGATCAGCCAGCCCGACGAAACGATTCTGGAACTTGTCCAGAAGGCCTATGAAGACGGGCACAGCATTCTGATGGTATTCCGGGTTGGCACGGTGGTGACCGCTTACCGGCGGGCCTGGGTGGGTTGTTGCGTGATGCCAGAAAACACGATCGAAACGTCAAGTTGATGACGTTTCACAAGTCCAAGGGGCTGCAGGCGCAAACCGTATTCGTCATCGGCGATACCTTTTACAAGCCGACCAAATCCAAGCGCAATCAGCTGTACAACCTGGCGGGCCTGGGGGACGGCAAGTCCATGGCCTATGACAGAGCCCAGGCGACGAGGCCTTGCGTCTTGCCTATGTGGGCATTACCCGGGCCGAGCTTCAATGCCACTGGTTGTTGGAGCGTGAAATCAGCACCCCGGGCGAAACAGCATCGGGTTATGCCGACCAGAAATCCTATTGCTACGAAAAATGGACGGCGAGCGAAACAGCCGACGCCACTAGCGCGTCATAGCCCTACCCGCCCAGGCTGATGCCATTGGCGGGCAAGGGCAGCGCGGTTTTGTAGCGCACCTGCTTCAACGCAAAGCTCGACCGGATATTCGCCACCCCCGGCACTTTGGTCAAAAAGTCCATCATGAAGCGCTCCAGCGACTGGATCGTCGGCACCAGCACCCGGATCAGATAGTCCGGGTCGCCGGCCATCAGGTAGCACTCCATCACTTCGGGGCGGTCCGAGATCGCGCCTTCGAACTGCTGCAACGCCAGTTCATTCTGCTTTTCCAGGCTGACGTGGATAAACACATTGACGTGCAGCCCCAGCAGGTCGGCGTCGAGCAGCGTGACTTGCTCACGGATCAGCCCCAACTCTTCCATCGCTTTGACCCGGTTGAAACACGGCGTGGGCGACAGGTTGACCGAGCGGGCCAGGTCGGCGTTGGTGATGCGGGCATTCTCTTGCAGGGCATTGAGAATGCCGATGTCGGTACGGTCCAGTTTGCGCATGAGACAAAATCACCTGTTTATTATGTTTATGCAGTTTTTTTATCCGCAAATGATCCTGAGCGCAACGAAACACAGATAAATATTCTTCTACGCCCCGCCTATGATTGTTGTAGGACAAGATTTCTCCTACCCGGAGTCTGACTGTCAGCTAGCGCGCCCACTACAAGAAATTCACAAGATCGAGCGTAGAAGCCATGACCCAGCAGTATGAACCACTGCGCCTGCACGTCCCTGAACCCTCGGGCCGACCAGGCTGCAAGACCGACTTCACCTACCTGCGCCTGACCGACGCCGGCCTGGTGCGCAAACCCGCCATCGACGTAGAACCCGCCGACACCGCAGACCTGGCCAAGGGCCTGATCCGCGTGCTCGACGACCAGGGCCAGGCCTTGGGGCCATGGGCCGAAGGCGTCAGTGTGGAAATCATGCGCAAAGGCATGCGCGCCATGCTCAAGACGCGCATCTTCGACAACCGCATGGTGGTCGCCCAGCGTCAGAAAAAAATGTCGTTCTACATGCAGAGCCTTGGCGAGGAAGCCATCGGCAGCGCCCAGGCCCTGGCCTTGAACATTGACGACATGTGCTTCCCCACCTACCGCCAGCAAAGCATCCTGATGGCCCGCGAAGTGCCACTGGTGGACCTGATCTGCCAGTTGCTGTCCAACGAACGTGATCCGCTCAAGGGCCGCCAGTTGCCGATCATGTATTCGGTCAAAGATGCAGGCTTCTTTACCATTTCCGGCAACCTCGCCACCCAATTCGTACAGGGCGTGGGCTGGGGCATGGCCTCGGCAATCAAGGGCGATACCAAGATCGCGTCCGCCTGGATCGGCGACGGCGCCACCGCCGAATCCGACTTCCACACCGCCCTCACCTTCGCCCACGTGTACCGTGCGCCGGTCATCCTTAACGTCGTCAACAACCAATGGGCCATCTCCACCTTCCAGGCGATTGCCGGCGGTGAAGCCACCACCTTCGCCGGACGCGGCGTCGGCTGCGGCATCGCCTCGCTGCGCGTGGACGGCAACGACTTTATCGCGGTGTACGCCGCCTCCGCCTGGGCCGCCGAACGTGCGCGGCGCAACCTGGGGCCGAGCCTGATCGAGTGGGTCACCTACCGCGCCGGTCCGCACTCCACCTCGGATGATCCATCCAAATACCGCCCTGCCGACGACTGGAGCCACTTCCCGTTGGGCGATCCGATTGCCCGTCTCAAGCAGCACCTGATCAAGATTGGCCAGTGGTCCGAAGAAGAACACGCGGCGGTCAGTGCCGAGCTTGAGGCCGAAGTGGTCAAGGCACAAAAAGAAGCCGAACAGTACGGCACCCTCGCCGGCGGCCAGATTCCGAGCGCCGCGACCATGTTCGAAGACGTCTATAAAGAGATGCCGGAGCACTTGAAGCGCCAGCGTCAAGAGTTGGGGATCTGACATGAACGATCACAACAACAGCATCGAATTGGAAACCGCCATGACCACGACCACCATGACCATGATCCAGGCCCTGCGCTCGGCCATGGATGTGATGCTTGAGCGTGACGACAACGTGGTGGTGTTCGGCCAGGACGTCGGTTACTTCGGCGGCGTGTTCCGTTGCACCGAGGGGTTGCAGACCAAGTACGGCAGCTCGCGGGTATTCGACGCGCCGATCTCGGAAAGCGGCATTATCGGCGTGGCCGTGGGCATGGGCGCCTATGGCCTGCGCCCGGTCGCTGAAATCCAGTTTGCCGACTATGTGTACCCCGCCACCGACCAGATCATCTCCGAAGCCGCACGCCTGCGGTATCGCTCGGCCGGCCAGTTCACCGCCCCCCTGACCATGCGCATGCCGTGCGGGGGTGGCATCTACGGCGGCCAGACCCACAGCCAGAGCATTGAAGCGGTGTTCACCCAGGTCTGCGGCCTGCGCACGGTGATGCCGTCCAACCCCTACGACGCCAAAGGCCTGCTGATTGCCTCCATCGAAAACGATGACCCGGTGATCTTCCTGGAGCCCAAGCGCCTGTACAACGGCCCGTTCGATGGCCATCACGACCGCCCTGTCACGCCGTGGTCGAAGCACCCGCAAGCGCAAGTGCCGGACGGTTACTACACCGTGCCGCTGGACGTGGCCGCCATTGTGCGTCCGGGCTCGGCCGTTACCGTGCTGACCTATGGCACCACGGTGTATGTATCGCAGGTTGCCGCCGAGGAAACCGGCATCGACGCCGAAGTCATCGACCTGCGCAGCCTGTGGCCGCTGGACCTGGAAACCATCGTCAAATCAGTGAAAAAAACCGGCCGTGCGTGGTGGTGCACGAAGCCACCCGCACCTGCGGTTTTGGCGCCGAGCTGGTGGCGCTGGTGCAAGAGCATTGCTTCCACCACCTGGAAGCGCCGATTGAACGCGTCACCGGTTGGGACACCCCCTACCCGCACGCGCAGGAATGGGCGTATTTCCCAGGGCCGTCCCGAGTGGGCGCGGCGTTGAAACGGGTCATGGAGGTCTGAATGGGCACGCACGTTATCAAGATGCCGGACATTGGCGAAGGCATCGCAGAAGTTGAATTGTCGGTATGGCATGTGAAGGTCGGCGACATGGTCGTCGAAGACCAGGTGCTGGCGGATGTGATGACCGACAAGGCGATGGTGGACATTCCCTCGCCGGTGCACGGCAAAGTGATTGCCCTCGGCGGCGAGCCGGGTGAAGTGATGGCGGTGGGCAGTATTCTGATCAGCATCGAAGTCGAAGGCGCCGGTAACGCCAAGGACGCGCCGGTCGTGGCTGAGCCGGTGAAGGCTGCGCCTGTGGTCGAAGCCAGGCCCGCGCCGGTGGTTGAGGCCAAACCCGCGACCCAACCCGCAGCGGCGCCCGTGGCCCGCGAAACCAATGAACGCCCGCTGGCCTCCCCCGCCGTGCGCAAGCATGCGTTGGATGCCGGTATCCAGTTGCGTCTGGTGCAAGGTTCCGGGCCCGCTGGCCGGGTCTTGCATGAAGACCTCGACGCTTACCTTCAACAAGGCGCGGCGCTGTCCTCGACAGCCGCCAACCCCTACGCCGAACGCAATACCGAAGAGCAGATCCCGGTGATCGGCATGCGCCGCAAGATCGCCCAGCGCATGCAGGACGCCACCCGCCGCGCCGCGCATTTCAGCTACGTGGAAGAGATCGACGTCACCGCACTGGACGAGTTGCGTGTGCACCTCAATGAGAAACACGGCGCCACACGCGGCAAGCTGACCCTGTTGCCGTTTATCGTGCGGGCCATGGTCGTGGCGTTGCGCGATTTCCCGCAGATCAATGCGCGTTATGACGACGAAGCCCAGGTCATCACCCGCCTTGGCGCCGTGCATGTGGGTGTCGCCACTCAGAGCGACGTCGGCTTGATGGTGCCGGTGGTACGCCACGCCGAAGCCCGCAGCCTGTGGGGCAACGCGGAGGAAATCGCGCGCCTGGCCACGGCTGCACGCAATGGCAAGGCCAGTCGCGATGAGCTGTCGGGTTCGACCATTACCTTGACCAGCCTGGGTGCCCTCGGCGGCATCGTCAGCACGCCGGTGCTGAATTTGCCGGAAGTGGCCATCGTGGGCGTCAACCGCATCGTCGAACGCCCATGGTGATCAAGGGCCAGATCGTGGTGCGCAAGATGATGAACCTCTCCAGCTCGTTCGATCACCGCGTGGTCGATGGCATGGACGCGGCGCAATTCATCCAGGCCATTCGCGGCCTGCTCGAACAACCCGCCAGCCTGTTCCTGGAGTAAGTCATGAGTTTGAATACCACTTTGCTGATCATCGGCGGCGGGCCTGGCGGGTATGTGGCGGCGATTCGCGCCGGCCAGTTGGGCATCCCGACCATCCTGGTGGAAGGCCAGGCGCTGGGCGGCACCTGCCTGAATATCGGCTGCATTCCGTCCAAGGCCTTGATCCATGTGGCCGAGCAATTCCAGCAAACCGTGCATCACAGCCAGGGCTCGCCCCTGGGCATCGATGTGGACGTACCGACCCTCAACATCCGCAAAAGCGTGGAATGGAAAGACGCCATCGTCGACCGCCTGACCACCGGCGTTGCCGCACTGCTGAAAAAACACAAGGTGCAGGTGATCCACGGCTGGGCCAAGGTGGTGGACGGCAAGACCGTCGACGTCGGCGACCAGCGCATCCACTGCGAACACCTGCTGCTGGCTACCGGTTCGACCAGCGTCAACTTGCCGATGCTGCCGATTGGCGGGCCGATCATTTCGTCCACCGAAGCCCTGGCGCCAACCCGTGTGCCCAAGCGCCTGATTGTGGTGGGCGGCGGGTACATCGGCCTGGAGCTGGGGATTGCCTATCGCAAACTGGGCGCCGAAGTCAGTGTGGTCGAGGCCCAGGATCGCATCCTCCCGGCCTACGACGCCGAGCTGACGCAGCCGGTCAGCGAATCCCTCAAGCAACTGGGGGTCAAGCTGTACCTCAAGCACAGCGTCACCGGGTTTGCCGACAACTGTCTGCACGTGCGTGACCCGAACGGCGACACATTGACGCTGGAGACCGATCAGGTCCTGGTGGCGGTGGGGCGCAAACCCAACACCCAGGCTGGAACCTTGAAGCGCTGAACCTGGCGATGAACGGCGCGGCGATCAAGATCGACAGCCGTTGCCAGACCAGCATGCGCAATGTGTACGCCATCGGCGACCTGAGCGGCGAGCCGATGCTGGCCCACCGCGCCATGGCCCAGGGCGAGATGGTTGCCGAACTGATCAGCGGTCAACCCCGCGAATTCAATCCGGCAGCGATCCCGGCGGTGTGCTTTACCGACCCGGAACTGGTGGTGGTCGGCAAGACCCCGGACGACGCCAAGGCGGCGGGCCTGGACTGCATCGTGTCGAGTTTCCCGTTCGCGGCCAATGGCCGGGCCATGACCCTGGAGTCGAAAGCTGGCTTCGTGCGGGTGGTGGCGCGGCGTGACAACCATCTGATCGTCGGCTGGCAAGCGGTGGGCGTGGGCGTGTCGGAACTGTCCACCGCGTTTGGCCTGAGCCTGGAAATGGGTTCACGCCTGGAGGATGTGGCGGGCACCATCCATGCCCATCCGACTTTGGGCGAAGCCGTACAGGAAGCCGCCTTGCGGGCATTGGGGCATGCGTTGCATCTATAGAACCGTGGCGAGGCCATCGTGGGCAAGTCGAATCGTCGCACCGCCCGCTCCCACACCGGCCCAGAATGCAGTATTGTTGCGCCCATTCAGTAAAAAACCGACTTGACCAAAGATAGAGGGTGTCATGGGTAACGAAAGCATCAATTGGGACAAGCTGGGTTTTGACTACATCAAAACGACAAACGCTACCTCCAGACCTTCAAGGATGGCGAGTGGCAAGCAGGCACCCTGACCGACGACAACGTGCTGCACATCAGCGAGGGCTCCACCGCCCTGCACTATGGCCAGCAGTGCTTTGAAGGCCTCAAGGCCTACCGCTGCAAGGACGGCTCGATCAACCTGTTCCGCCCGGACCAGAACGCCGCACGCATGCAGCGCAGCTGCGCCCGCCTGCTGATGCCGCATGTGCCGACAGACGTGTTCATCGATGCCTGCAAACAAGTGGTCAAGGCCAACGAGCGGTTCATCCCGCCGTACGGCAGCGGCGGCGCGCTGTACCTGCGCCCGTTCGTGATCGGCACCGGTGACAACATCGGCGTACGTACCGCGCCGGAGTTCATCTTCTCGGTGTTCTGCATCCCGGTCGGCGCCTACTTCAAGGGCGGCCTGGTGCCACACAACTTCCAGATCTCCACTTTCGACCGCGCCGCCCCTCAGGGCACCGGTGCTGCGAAAGTCGGCGGCAACTACGCGGCCAGCCTGATGCCTGGTTCGGAAGCGAAAAAAGCCGGCTTCGCCGATGCGATCTACCTGGACCCAATGACCCACTCGAAGATCGAAGAAGTCGGCTCGGCCAACTTCTTCGGGATCACCCACGACAACAAGTTCATCACGCCGAAGTCGCCTTCGGTGCTGCCAGGCATCACCCGCCTGTCGCTGATCGAACTGGCCCAGACCCGCCTGGGCCTGGAAGTGGTTGAAGGCGAAGTGTTCATCGACAAACTGGCCGACTTCAAGGAAGCCGGCGCCTGCGGTACCGCGGCGGTGATCTCGCCGATCGGCGGCATCCAGTACAACGGCAACCTGCATGTGTTCCACAGCGAAACCGAAGTCGGCCCGATCACCCAGAAGCTCTACAAAGAGCTGACCGGCGTGCAGACCGGCGACGTTGAAGCGCCAGCGGGCTGGATCGTCAAGGTTTGAAAATGATCTGAACCTGCCAGTTCAGGAAAGGCCCATTCACCGCTGGCGGTGAATGGGCCTTTTTTTGTGCTGTGGGTCAACGGATGCGCAACTACCTGTGAAGATTGACAGTAGACAGTAAAAATCGAGGTGCCTAACTTAGGACTCCCTTCTAAAACCAGCAGGAGCTGATCATGGCGACCCACGAATTACGTGTTTCCGCAGAAGATTTCGAGGACGACGGTAGTAAAGAAATCGTGATGGTAACTTACATTAACAACCAAGTTGATTGGGCGGTTTACGCGTCATCCAGCAAGCACGACGGCATTTACGACACCGCTTCGGCACCTGATGACGTCGATGGCGATGGAGACTACGATAACGATGACAAGACGCTTTACCTCAACGTCGCCAACGCCTTCGCCCAAATGACAGCCTATGCCATAAGAAAACGAAAACAAGCCAACAAATAAAGCTCACCCGCCATGATCAGGTTGCTGTCGATCATGCGCATCAACCGTTGATATTTTCCACAATCCTCTTACCCATACTGATCCTCGGCTCAACCCCATATCCCAACGCCTCATAAAACCCCACCACCCCCTCATTGCCGCCAGTGACTTGCAGGTTGATCTTCATGCAACCCAAGGCCGTCAACGCCTGCTCCGCGTGCCGCACCAGCGAAGCACCCAGGCCCTGGCGCCGATAATCCGCATGCACAGCCACGGAGTACAGCCAGCCACGATGACCGTCATAGCCGGCGAGAATCGTGCCGATCACGGCTTTCTTGTCGGTGGCGACGAAGAACAACCCATCGTTGACCGCCAGCTTCTTGTCAATCGCCAGGCTCGGCAGGTTATGCGCGCTGTCATAGCCAAACGCCTCCTGCCATAACTCAATCACTTGCGCACGATGCGCACGGTCGCGATACGGCCCGATGGGATAGCGTGATGACAGCGTCTTTTCCATCACCAGCGTGCGCTCGTTGCCATGGTAAACGTCGCGCACTGTGTGAAACCCCAGCTTGGTGTAGAACGGCTCGGCGGTCAGCGAAGACGGCACGCTCAACACCGTCACCCCGGCTTCACGGGCGCGCAGCTCGATTTCCATCATCAGCAACCGGCCAATGCCCTGCCCCTGCAAGGTCGGGTTGACGAACACTGAGCGCACCACATTGGCGTCAAGTGCCGCCGTGGCAACCACGCCCCGATCCTGGATCGCCACCAGCACGATACGGCGCTTGAGCAACGCCAGCACTGCGTCCGGCGTGAAGTTGCTCGCCACACGGGCGATCACATCCGCGGGGTAATCCTGCGCATTGCTGCTGTGCAGGGCCGCCAGGATGACGTGGCTGATGCCTTCGGCATCGGTGGCTTGGGCGAGACGTACGACGGTGGACATGATTCCTCCTGGCTGACGACGCTGGAACAGACACCACAATACCAATGTGGGAGGGAGCTTGCCGAATCCTGCCTCCAACAGCCGATTCGGCTTCATCACCCCACTTTTCAGCTTTCCCGGCTGAGGCGCTCCTTGGTTTCAGCCGGGATTCCTCCGCCACAGCGAACAAAATAGCCTCACTGCCCAACCCCATGGATTCGTGCACCCATGCAAACCACCAACACCGTCCTGATGATTCGCCCGGCGCGCTTTGCCTTCAACCCGGACACTGCGATCAACAACCGCTTCCAACGCCAGCCCCTGGACCCACTCAGTGCACAGCAGAAAGCGCTGGAAGAGTTCGACGGCTATGTCGATACCCTGCGCCAGCACGGCGTCGAAGTACTGGTGGTGCAGGACACCCCGGCGCCCCATACCCCCGATTCGATCTTCCCCAACAACTGGTGGAGCAGCCACGCCGACGGCAGCCTGGTGCTGTACCCGATGGAAGGCCAGAACCGTCGATTGGAGCGCAACAAGGGCGTGCTGCAAGTACTGGAACAACGCTTTGCGGTCAAGAACACCATCGACCTCAGCCACCTCGAACAACACAACATCTTCCTTGAAGGCACCGGCAGCATGGTGCTCGACCGCCAGCACCGCATCAGTTACGCCTGCCATTCCGGGCGCACCCACCACGATGCGCTGCGCGAATTCGCCGAGCGCCTCGACTACCAGCTCTGCGTATTCCATGCGGTGGACCGCCACCACGCGCCGATCTACCACAGCAACGTGATGATGAGCGTGGGCCGCGACCTCTCGGTGGTGTGCCTGCAAGCCCTGCCCGACGAAGACGAACGCCTGACCCTGGAACGCTCGCTGCACGACACCGGCAAGGA
Organism: Pseudomonas cyclaminis; assembly: GCF_015163715.1. Taxonomy (GTDB): domain Bacteria; phylum Pseudomonadota; class Gammaproteobacteria; order Pseudomonadales; family Pseudomonadaceae; genus Aquipseudomonas; species Aquipseudomonas cyclaminis. The sequence goes on along the minus strand of NZ_JADDUM010000261.1, from coordinate 5,504 downwards.
CATCCTCGCCCTTGATTTTGACCAGCTGGAAGCCTTCGCCGGCAACATGCTCGAAGTCCACGACCGCGACGGCCAGCCGCTGCTGGTGATGTCCGCCAGTGCCTGGGGCGCGCTGCAACCGGCCCAGCGCCAGCATGTGGAACGCCATACCCGACCGGTGGTGGTGAACATCGACAACATCGAACGCATCGGCGGCGGCAGCGCCCGCTGCATGCTGGCGGAAGTGCACCTGCCTGCCCGCCCCTCATTTCAATAAGGAGTCTTGCCATGACCCGCTATATCGACGTCAACGACCTCAGCTACCTGGTCTCGCAAAAAGGCCTGCAAACCTGCATCACCGAGATGGCCGAATACATCCGCGCCGACTACCTGCGCTGGCAGGATTTCGAAAAGTGCGCACGCCTGGCCAACCACTCGCCGGAAGGTGTGATCGAGCTGATGCCGGTGTCCGACGCGTCGCTGTACGCCTTCAAGTACGTCAACGGCCACCCCAAGAACACCCTGGCCGGGATGCTCACCGTGATGGCGTTCGGCGCCCTGGGCGATGTGGACACCGGCAAGCCGGTACTGCTGGCAGAAATGACCCTGACCACCGCGATTCGCACCGCCGCCACCTCGGCGCTGGTGGCCCGCTATCTGGCCCGCGACAACAGCCGCAGCATGGCGCTGATCGGCAACGGTTCGCAAAGTGAGTTCCAGGCCCTGGCCTTCCACACCATGCTCGGCATCAATGAGATCCGCCTGTTCGATATCGACGCCAAGGCCACCGCCAAGCTGGCAGCCAACCTCAAGGCCTTCCCGGCGATCAAGGTGATCCTGGCCGGCAGCGTGGCCGAAGCGGTCAAAGGTGCGGACATCGTCACCACTGTTACCGCCGACAAGGCCTACGCGACCATCCTCACGGACGAGATGATCGAGCCGGGCATGCACCTCAACGCCGTGGGCGGCGACTGCCCAGGCAAGACCGAACTGGACCGCCGCATCGTCGAGCGTGCCCGGGTGATCGTCGAGTACGAGCCGCAAAGCCGTATCGAAGGTGAGATCCAGCACATGCCGCAAGACTCGCCGGTGGCCGAACTCTGGCAGGTAATCAACGGCCAGCAGCCCGGCCGCGAGAACGCACGCCAGATCACGCTGTTCGACTCGGTGGGTTTTGCCATCGAAGACTACTCGGCCCTGCGCTATGTGCTGGACGTGGCCAAGGCGCTGGATGTGGGCAGCGAGTTGGAACTGGTGCCGGACCTCGCCGACCCGAAAGACCTGTTTGCGCGTCTGGCCCAACAGCCACGCGCACAGCACAAAAAGCGCGCCTGAGACCGCTCTGGCCTGCTGCTTTGCGCCTAGGGCAGGCCCTATTTAGAGCGTTGAAAAGCCGATTCAGCGGGTGCGACAGCCGATTCCGCTGCATTGCGCTTTTTTACAGCGCAATTCGCGCTTTGCGCACCGGCTAAACGACACAAAAAACGCACCACCATGAAGCATTCTGAGCCCGACCAAAGAGTCACCGAATGAATGCAGCTGCACCTCTTTTTTACTGCCCTGACATCAATTACAAAATATAGGGACTACACCATGACTCCATTGCGATCAATTTTCGCTGCGTTGCTGTTGCCACTGTGCGCCACCGCCGCCCACGCCCAGGATTGGAAAGAAATCCGCTTCGGCGTGTTCCCCGAATACCCGCCCTTCGAATCCGTGGCCGCTGACGGCAGCCTGCAAGGGTTTGATATCGAATTGGGCAATGCCATCTGCGCCAAGCTCGAAGTGAAATGCACCTGGGTGCACAACGAATTCGACGGCATGATCCCGGCCCTGCGCGCCCGCAAGTTCGACGCCATCATGTCGTCCATGGCCGTGACTCCGGCGCGTGAGAAAGTCATCGATTTCAGCGACCGGTTGTTCCTCAGCCCCACGTCGGTGATCACCCGTAAAAGCGCCGACTTCGGCGACACGCCCGAATCGTTGAAAGGCAAGCAGGTCGGCGTGCTGCAAGGCTCGTTGCAGGAAGCCTACGCCCGTGCGCACCTGGCCAAGCTCGGAGCCCAGGTCAAGGCCTACCAGTCCCAGGAACAGAACTACGCCGACCTGCAAAACGGTCGTCTCGACGCCACCCTCACCGACAAGCTCGAAGCCCAGCTCAACTTTCTGTCCAAGCCTGAAGGCGCCGACTTCAAGACCGGCCCGGCCTTCAAGGACCCGACCCTGCCGCTGGACATTGCCATGGGCTTGCGCAAGAACGACCAGGAACTGCGTGCGCTGATCAACAAGGGCATCGCCGCCGTCCAGGCCGATGGCACCTACGCCAGGATTCAGCAGAAATACTTCGGCGACCAGGACATCTACAACGAGTAAGCCAACGCCGAGCCCCCCTGTGGTAGAGGACTTATGTGGGAGGGGGCTTGCCCTCGATGACGGTGTGCCAGTCGACACATGTATTGACTGACCCACTGCTATCGGGGGCAAGCCCCCTCCCCTACAAGCCGGCCTGCAGGGGAATATCTGCGCCTTTAGAGATTTCTCCCCATGAACGACCTCCTCAACCTGCAAGGCTACGGCCCCATGCTGGCCCAGGGTGCCTGGATGACGCTCAAACTGGCGTTCCTCGCGCTGGCCCTGAGCCTCACCCTCGGCCTGCTCGCCGCCGGCGCCAAGCTGTCCAGCGCCAAATGGCTGCGGGTCCCGGCCACGCTGTACACCACGCTGATCCGCAGCGTGCCGGACCTGGTGCTGATCCTGCTGATTTTCTACAGCCTGCAACTGTGGCTCAACGACCTGACCGAAAGCTTTGGCTGGGCTTATTTTGAAATCGACCCGTTTACCGCCGGGGTGATTACCCTTGGGTTTATCTACGGCGCGTATTTCACCGAAAACTTCCGTGGCGCGATTCTCAGTGTGCCGGCAGGCCAACTGGAAGCCGCTACTGCCTATGGCCTGAGCCGCTGGCAGCGGTTTCACCTGGTGCTGTTCCCGCAGTTGATGCGCTTCGCCCTGCCGGGCCTGGGCAATAACTGGCTGGTGCTGCTCAAGTCCACGGCGCTGGTGTCGATCATCGGCCTGTCGGACCTGGTCAAGGCCGCGCAAAACGCTGGCAAGACCACCAACGAGCCGCTGTACTTCCTGATCCTCGCCGGCCTGGTCTACCTGGTGATCACCACCCTCTCCAACCGCATCTTCAAGCGCCTCGAACGGCGCTATAACCTCGGCATCAAGGGGATGGCGCGATGATCGAACTGTTCCAGCAATACGGCCTGGCCTACTTGTTCAGCGATGGCGCGGGCTTGTCCGGCGTGGCCATGACCCTGTGGCTGTTTATCATCTCGGTGGTGCTGGGCTTCTTCCTGTCGATTCCCCTGGCGCTGGCCAGGGTCTCGGAGCACGTCTGGCTGCGCTGGCCGGTGGAGCTCTACACCTACCTGTTTCGCGGCACGCCGCTGTATATCCAACTGCTGATTTGCTACACCGGGCTGTACAGCCTGGACGTGGTGCAGGACAACGCACTGCTCAACCAGTTTTTCCGCAACGCGCTGAACTGCACCCTGCTGGCCTTTGTGCTGAACACCTGCGCCTACACCGTGGAAATCTTCGCCGGGGCGATCCGCAATATCCCCCACGGCGAAATCGAAGCCGCCCGCGCCTACGGCCTGCACGGCTGGCGCTTGAACCTGTTTGTGGTGGTGCCTGCCGCGTTGCGCCGTGCGTTGCCGGCCTACAGCAATGAAATGATCCTGATGCTGCACGCCACGTCGCTGGCGTTCACCGCCACCGTCGCCGATATCCTCAAAGTGGCCCGCGATGCCAATGCCGAGACGTTCCTGACGTTCCAGGCCTTCGGCATCGCCGCCCTGCTGTACATGTTGCTGTCCTTTGCACTGGTGGGCCTGTTTCGACTGGCCGAACGTCGCTGGATGCGTTTTCTTGTTCCTACCCGAGGCTAACCCATGAATCAGTCCGCGCAGGCCCTGGCCACTTATCCTGTTGACGAACCCGCTGCCAACACCGCAACTGCTGCGATCAAGCTGCAAGTTGAAGGCATTCATAAACGCTATGGCGAACACGAGGTGCTCAAGGGGGTTTCGCTCAACGCCCGCCAAGGCGATGTAATCAGCCTGATTGGCGCCAGTGGTTCCGGCAAAAGCACGATGCTGCGTTGCATCAACTTTCTGGAACAGCCCGACGCCGGGGTCATCACCCTGGACGGCATCAGCATCGAAATGCAGCAAGGCCGCGCCGGCACCCGTGCGCCGCATCAGGCACAACTGCAAAACCTGCGCACACGCCTGGCCATGGTGTTCCAGCACTTCAACCTGTGGAGCCACATGACCGTGCTGGAAAACATCACCATGGCACCCCGCCGGGTGTTGGGCGTCAGTGCGGCTGAAGCAGAAAAGCGCGCACGGATGTACCTGGACAAGGTCGGCCTGCCCGGCCGCGTCGCGGATCAATACCCGGCGTTCCTGTCCGGTGGCCAGCAACAGCGCGTGGCGATTGCCCGGGCGTTGGCGATGGAGCCGGAAATCATTCTGTTCGATGAGCCGACGTCCGCACTCGACCCCGAGCTTGTAGGAGAAGTCCTCAAAGTCATACAGACGTTGGCCGAGGAAGGTCGTACCATGCTGATGGTCACCCACGAGATGGGCTTTGCCCGTCAGGTGTCCAGCCAAGTGCTGTTCCTGCACCAGGGCCGGGTCGAGGAACACGGCGGCGCCGAGATCCTCGACCATCCCAAAAGCGAGCGCTTGCAGCAATTTCTTTCCAACCGTTTGAAGTGAAACCCATGGATACCAAGGCCAACGGACCCCATACCTCCCCCGCGCTGGACCGCATCGATGAAGCGATCATCGAAGTGCTGCGCCATCAGGGGCGCATCACCTACGAAAAGCTCTCGTCACTGGTGCACCTCACCCCCAGGCCTTGCCTGGAGCGGGTGCGCAAGCTGGAGCGCCGCGGGGTGATCCGTGGGTATGGGGCGATCATCGATGTACAGATGGTCTCGCCAGGGCTGTCGTTGCTGGTGCTGGTGGCCTTGTCCAACCAAAGCGGGCGCTCGGCGCAAAAGGCCTTCGAAGCCTGCGTCAAGGCCTGTCCCCAGGTGTTCGAATGCCAACTGATCAGTGGGCCGTTTGACTACAGCCTGCGCATGCGTTGCCGGGATATGGAGCATTACCGGGTGTTGACGGAGACTTGGTTGAACAATGACGAGTTGCATATCGATAAGTTGGTGGCGCATCCGGAGTTGGCGGTGGTTAAAAACACCGCGACCGAACTGACCTGACCCCACTCCCCCAAACACCGGAGATCCCATGTGGGAGGGGCTTGCCCCCGATGGCCATGGGTATCTACACAACTCTTAAAGACTTACACATAACTCTGTGGTGAGAGGGCTGTTGTGGTGAGCGGGCTTGCCCGCGCTGGCTGCGCAGCAGCCCATTTGCCATAGATTCAGCATCCACCGGAAGTTGTGTAGGTACCCATGCCCCACTTTCAACCGTGCCTGCTCGAAATCC
>NZ_JADDUM010000260.1 GCF_015163715.1 Pseudomonas cyclaminis | reverse complement strand
AAAAAAACCGCGGCATTCTTGAGAGAGAATCAACCCAATGGCCACCGAACGCCTGATCTACCGTCCACCAACACCCCAAGACCTGCCGCGATTATTCGCGATCTTCGGCGACCCCCTGACCAATCAGTTCAACCCTGCCGGCCCCCTGGCCGGTCTGGCCGACGCCCAACGGCTGCTCGATCACTGGCTCGCCCAATGGGCACGCGACGGTTATGGCTGGTGGGCGATTGCCCGGCTTGAAAACCCGGGTCACCTCATCGGTTTCGGCGGCATCGCCCCCCTCAACTACCTCACCGAGCGCCGCATCAACCTCGGCTACCGTTTTGCCGTGGAGGCGTGGGGGCAGGGCTATGCCACCGAACTTGCCCGCGATGCGCTGGCGTTGGCCTTTGAAAACCTGAACGTGCCCCAAGTGTTCGGGCTGGTGCGACCCGATCACGCCGCCTCGATCCGCGTGTTGGAAAAGGTTGGCATGCAGCACTTCGGCCTGCTCGACGATGTGCCTGGCCAGGCACCCAGCCTGGTGTTGCGTATTTGTCATCCTACAACTGCGTCTCTCTGAAACTTTTCGTAATCACGTAGTACCTGGACAAGCGGCAATATTTGAGATTGACACCGCTCAGGCGTCTCGCTATAAAAGCCACAGTTGTACGACGACATATGACGTTACATATGTCCTACCTAACAAAAATAAAAAGTGATGCCATGAATCTGAACGAGCCCATCAGCGCCCACCGCGTGGGTCAGGCGGTAGGCAACTATCGCTGGACCATCTGTGCGATGTTGTTTTTCGCCACCACCGTCAACTACCTCGACCGTCAGGTGCTCAGCCTGCTGGCACCGCAGTTGTCCACGCAATTTGGCTGGAGCAACACGGATTACGCCAACATCGCGGCGGTGTTCCAGTTCGTGTATGCGATTTCCATGCTGTTTGCCGGGCGGTTTGTCGACAAGATCGGTACCAAGGCCGCCTATGTGGTCGCGATTGCCATCTGGTCCACCGGCGCCATCATGCATGCGTTTTCTGTACAGATGGGTGAGGGCATCGCTGCCGTCAGCAGCGCGATTGGCTTGGCGGTGATTCCGGTATCGATTGCCGGCTTCATGCTCTCCCGTGCAGTGTTGGCGATTGGCGAGGCGGGCAATTTCCCGATTGCGATCAAGGCCACCGCCGAATATTTCCCCAAGAAGGAGCGCTCTTTCGCGACCGGTATCTTCAACTCCGGTGCCAATGTCGGCGCGATCCTGGCGCCGATCTGCGTGCCGCTGATTGCCGGCATGTGGGGCTGGGAGGCCGCCTTCATGGTGATCGGCATGCTCGGCTTCCTGTGGGTGGCGGTATGGGCGGCGGTGTATGAAAAGCCCGAGCAGCAAAAGCGCCTGTCGGCCGAAGAACTGGCCTATATCCGCAGTGACCAGACCGTACAGCCACAAATCAAAGCTCCGGCTGGCACGCCCGAGAAGAAAGTCTCGTGGTTCAAGCTGCTGACCTACCGCCAGACCTGGGCCTTTGCCTTCGGCAAGTTCATGACCGACGGCGTGTGGTGGTTCTTCCTGTTCTGGCTACCGACTTATCTGTCGGCGCAATACGGCATGAAAGGCGCCGATATCGTCATGCCGCTGGCGGTGCTGTACAGCATGACCATGGTCGGCAGTATCGGCGGCGGGTGGTTCCCGAGCTACTTCATGGCACGCGGCGATGCCCCGTACGACGGCCGCATGAAAGCCATGCTGGTGATCGCGCTGTTTCCACTGGTGGTATTGCTGGCGCAGCCTCTGGGCTATATCAGCTTCTGGGTCCCGGTATTGCTGATCGGCGTGGGTGCGTCTGCGCACCAGGCGTGGTCGTGCAACATCTTCACCACGGTGTCGGACATGTTCCCGCAGAAAACCGTGGCCTCGGTGGTCGGCATTGGCGGCATGGCCGGTGGGATCGGCGGCGTGGTGATGACCAAGATCGGCGGTTGGGTGTTCGACTACTACAAGTCGATCAACGACATCCACACCGGCTACATGATCATGTTTGCCATCTGCGCCCTGGCTTACCTGGTGGCCTGGAGCGTGATGAAGACCCTGGTGCCACGTCACAAGGAAATCACTGACCTGTAGACACTTATTTCCAGCAAATCTCTTGCGTAGATACCCTCTTGTCCGGTGACGGTGAAGACGGTATCTACGCATTATCATTTTGAAGATGTGTAACACCGCCCGTCTTGGGTGCGGGGCTACAGCGTCCGCGCCCAGGTCTGGCTGACCAGCTGCTTGCCGAAACTGGTCACTGGTTCCTCTTCCACCAGCTCGAACCCGGCTTTCTGGTAAAGCTTGCGTGCATCAGTGAGGATGTCCACCGTCCACAACATCATGCGTTTATAGCCGACATTTCGCGCAAAGCGCACGCACTCGTCCACCAGGCGCTGGCCGATACCCAGCCCCCTAGCGCTGGCATCCACATAAAGCATGCGTAACTGGGCAGTGTCATCGTCATGGCGCACCAAGAACACCGAGCCCACTGCTTCGCCGTCTTTTTCCGCGATCCAGCAGCGCTCCCGCGTCGGGTCGAATTCGCGCAGGTACTTGGCGACAATCTCCGCCACCAGCGCTTCAAACTCCCAGTTCCAGTGGTATTCGCGGGCATAGAGCGCGGCTTGCTGCTGCACTACCCGCCCCATGTCCCCGGGCCGTGGGTCCCGCAACAGGTAACTCGGCGCAGTCCCTTGCAGCAGCGCCTGGATGCGCTGCATGGCGTCAGTCAGCTGTTGCTGTTGAGGTTCGGGCAGGCCGTCGAGCAGGGCGATGACTTCATCCTGGGTCTGCTGCTCCAGAGGCGCCAGGACCGAGCGGCCCAGGTCGGTCAGGTGCAATTGCACCGCGCGGGCATCGGTGACGCAGCGGACTTTCTGGATCAGGCCTTTCTTTTCGAAACCACCGGTCAACCGGCTCAAGTAGCCCGCATCCAGGCTGAGCATCTGGCACAGGTCCGCGCTGGTCAGGTCGCCACGGGACGACAACTCGTACATCACGCGGATTTCGGTGAGCGAATAGTCACTGTGCAGCAGGTGTTCCTGCAGCACGCCGATCTGATGGGTATAGAAACGATTGAAACCGCGCACGAGGCCGGCGCGTTCCACAAGCAGGGGAGTGGACATGCTGAATGCTCAAATAGTTGCCTGAGGCAATTATATTGTTGCCTCAGGCAAGCATGTCAAACGCTTTGTTTAACGGTTACGCGTCACCCGCCACACGGTATTGGCCAAGTCATCGGCAATGATCAGTGCGCCTTTGGGGTCCACCGTCACACCCACCGGGCGGCCACGGGTCTTGCCGTCGTCACCACGGAAACCGGTGGCAAAATCAATCGGCTCACCTGCCGGTTTGCCATTGCTGAATGGCACAAAGATCACCTTGTAGCCCACCGGATTCTCACGGTTCCAACTGCCGTGCTCGCCGACGAACACGCCATCGGCGAATTTCTCACCCATTGCCGGGATGGAAAAGTCCACACCGAGCGCCGCCACATGGGAGCCCAGGCTGTAATCGGGCTTGATCGCGGCCGCGACTTTGGCCGGGTTCTGCGGTTGCGCGCGCGGGTCGACGTTCTGGCCCCAATAGCTGTAGGGCCAGCCGTAGAACGCGCCTTCACGCACCGACGTCAGGTAGTCCGGCACCAGGTCGGGGCCGAGTTCGTCGCGTTCGTTGACCACGGTCCACAACTGCCCGGAGTCGGGTTGGATGGTCAGCGCGGTCGGGTTGCGCAGCCCGGTGGCGTAGGGCTTGTGCGCGCCGGTGGCAGCGTCGATCTGCCAGACCATGGCGCGGTCGATCTCCACTTCCATGCCCCGTTCGGTCACGTTGCTGTTGGAGCCGATGCCCACATAGAGCTGGCGCCCGTCGGCACTCACGGCCAGGGACTTGGTCCAGTGGTGGTTGATCTGTGCCGGCAGGTCGGTGACTTTGACCGGCGCGCCACTGGCCTTGGTCTGGCCGTCGGTGTAGTCGAAACGCACCAGCGCATCCTGGTTGGCCACGTAGAGTTTGCCGTCGGCAAATGCCAGGCCGTAGGGCGCGTTGAGGTTGTCGGCGAACACGGTTTTCAGCTCGTAGGTGCCGTCACCGTCGGCGTCGCGCAGCAGGGTCAGGCGGTTGCCGCCCTTGACCTTGGTGTTGCCCTCGGCCTTGATCAGGCTGGCGATCACATCCTTGGGCTTGAGCTTGGCCGCACTGCCGCCACGGCCTTCGGCGACGAGGATGTCACCGTTGGGCAACACCAGGGTCTGGCGCGGAATCGCCAGGTCGGTGGCGATTGCGGTCACGCTGTAACCCTCGGGCACTTTGGGTTTTTGCTCGCCCCACGGCGCCGGCTCGGCGATCTTCATGCTCGGCAGCAGGCTGCTTTGCTGCTCGGGCAACTTGGGATCGGGGCCACGGGCCTGGGTTTTATCGCCTTCGCCACCACAGGCGCTCAAGAGCAGGGCGGCACTCAACAGGGTCAATGTGCTGGACGTCTTCATTTGGCACCTCCCGAACGCAGGCCGGTCCAGGTTGCTGCCAGCGTCAGCAGCATCACGATTGCCGACAACACCAGGCCGGTCGGCATGGCGGCATAGGCATCCTTGGCGTGTTGGAAGGCATTGACCAACCCCAGGACCCAGGTGACCAATAGCAGCAGGACATACAGCGTGGGCTGCCCGGCCTTACGCTCGGCGCGCAGCAGGTTGACCAGTGCAAACAGCAGCGCAAAACCGCCGAATACCAAGGCACCGGCAATCAGCCAGGAGGCGAAGTTGGCCCATTGAATCTGGTAGGTCTGGGTGTAGGCAATGTCACTGAGCAGGGCGCCGAGAAACAGCGGCACGGTGCCGGCGAGCAAGGTCGCATGCAGCGGACCTGGCGTACGGCGATAAGTGGAGAGGGTAGTCATGGTGATGGCGGCTCCTTGTTTGTTTCAACGTAGCTTTTTTTTCAACGTAGCTATCCAACGCCTCTGGGCGGCGCAGCGCATAGGAAGTGAGCGCGGCGCTTGTCAGAAAGTTCAGGGTGATTGGTGTCTAAATATTATGAACCCGCTGCCTGGGGCTGCGCCTAAGGCCTTATCATCCTGTCCTTTCCTTTCGCCGGGCGCCTCCATGACACACCCTCGCATTGGCTTTGCCTGCCAGTACAAGCATCCTGAACGCCTCTTGTCGGCCAGCGCCCTCAAGCTGATCGAAGGCCCGTTCAACCCGCGCACGACCACCTTGCGCTGGATGGACGGGGTCACGCCGCAGGTCGCACGGGACAAGCTGGTCGAAGTGGTCACCCATAATCTGGCGGCACAATTGCGCCTGCTTGCCTATGTCGCCGACCTGCCGCCAACCTTGCGCATGCTGCGCTTGAGCAGCGACCTGCTGCCGTTCTACAGCCATCCGAAAGTCGCCGGCGTCTATACAGACCCCGCCATCGAACGCCAATTGATCGAAGGTTTCGCCGCCATCGGCGAGCTGGCGCGCGCCTCGGATATCCGGCTGTCGTTCCATCCCGGCCAATACTGCGTGCTGGGTTCGGAAAACCCCGGCGTGGTGGAAAACAGCCTCGCCGAATTCGAATACCACGCCGACATGATCCGCATGATGGGCTACGGCCAGCGCTTCCAGGACCTCAAGTGCAACGTGCACATCGCCGGGCGCCTCGGCGTGGAAGGCACCCGCGCCGTGTGGTCGCGTCTGTCGGAGGTGGCGCGCAACTGCATCACCTTCGAAAACGATGAAAAGACCTACGGCCTCGACCATTGCCTGCAAGTCGCCGACCTGGCGCCGGTGGTGCTCGACATTCACCACTGCTGGATCAACGAAAACGAGTACATCGACCCCGACAGCGAACGCGTCACCCGCGTGATCGACAGCTGGCGCGGCGTACGCCCGACGATGCACTACTCCCAGCCCCAGGAAAGCCTCCAGGAGCTGGGCTTCGACGCCGAGCACAAGCTGGAAATGGACGCGCTGTTGCAGGTGGTGTCCAAGCGCGACCTGTATGGCCACAGTGCGCAGATGTGGAATCGCTGGACCAACGACTACGCGCTGCAGTTTCTGGAGCGCTTCGACATCATGCTGGAAGCCAAGGACAAGAACGTGGCGGCGCTGGCGTTTTATGAGCACTGCAAGCGATTCGCTGGGCGCGAGAGCAGCGGCCCCCCCCAGGTCATAAGGTGGTGCGGGCCATGCACGGGATGCGCTGCTCGTCAAAACCCTGAAGCGCGGGTCGCTGACGTCACGACTCGGCTCCAAGGTTTTCTGGACTGGATGGCAACACCGCCAACGAAGCGACAGTAGTTGCGTATCTGTCCGATCATTGAATCAACCAGGGTTATGGCATAAAGATTTCTATGGGTTCGGAGTGCGGTGCTCGCGGATCAACCGCGTAATACTGGGGCGTGGAGGTGAATACGCCGTTGTCGCTTACGATGCTGACCTTGATCGCATAACTGTGCCCTTCGAGCACTGCGGATGCACGCACGCTGAGCAAGAAATTCATCCCCACGCTGTTGACGTTGTGAGTCACGTGCAGGGCGATTTCATCAATGGCCTCTCCGGCGTCGTTTACCTCCAGCAAGGCGGCGTAAAGGGTTGAGTGGCGTGGCAATCCAATTCGTGTTGCATAGCTGGCTGCACACGCAATGGAGTAGTGATATTCGCTCATTGTAATGTCCCTGTTGGTCGGTGGATCTGTTGGGTGAGCAGGGATAATACGAACTCATTGAGCGCGTGGGGATCGGACGCGTCAGCGCTTCAGGGAGGACATCGGCGCTGGTTGGCTGTGGTTTTTTCGGGTGGGTGAGAGGGCTGGTGGCAGCCCCCATTTGATCAAGACTTGAAACGCCCCACCAAGCCATTGAGTTCATCCGACAAATCCGACAAGCGTCCCGAGTCGTCCTGCGCCGAGTTGGCCAGGCTTTCCACCAGCCGCGCTTCGTCGTAGATCTGTTGGATATGCCGGTTGATCTCTTCGGCCACGCTGTGTTGTTCCTCGGCGGCGGCGGAGATTTGCAGGTTCTGGTCACGGATCTCATTCACCGACAACTGGATGCCTTCAAAGCTGTCCCGAGCGCTCTCGATGGACGACACGCTGGCCCGTGACAGGTCCAGGCAACTGCCCATTTTTTGCGTGACTTCCTGGGTCTTGTTTTCCAGGGTGCCGAGCAGGTGTTCGATTTCGCCGGTGGAGTCGGAGGTGCGCTTGGCAAGTGCGCGCACTTCATCGGCCACCACCGCAAAACCACGGCCCTGATCACCGGCGCGGGCCGCTTCGATGGCGGCGTTGAGCGCCAGCAGGTTGGTCTGTTCGGCAATGGCGCGGATGGTGCCGAGGATCTGGTTGATGCTGCGGCTGCCGGCTTCCAGTTCGACCATGGCCTGGGACGATTCGGTCAGGCGCCGGCCCAGTCGGTTGACGTTGTCGGTGGTCACTTCGATCTGCTGCTTGCCCTCGGCCACGCGGCGATGGCCGTTCTCGGCGGACTCCGCCGCGCCGCTGCACGAGCGCGCCACTTCGTTGGCGGTGGCGACCATCTCGTTGAACGCGGTAGACACCAACTCCACCGCCTCACGCTGACGCCCGGCGGCTTCGTTCATGTTGTGCGCCACTTCGCTGTTGACCTTGGAGGCGTTCTGCAAATTGGCCGAGGCTGCGCCGATGTGTTGGATCAGTTGGCGAATGGCCGCCAGAAACTTGTTGAACCAGCCCGCCAGTTCGGCGGTTTCGTCCTTGCCCTGTACCTGCAACGCGTGGCGCAGGTCGCCTTCGCCCTCGGCGATGGATTGCAAGCCGCTGCTGACCTGGCCGATGGGCTTGACGATCACCTTGGAAAACGCTGCCGCGAGCAAGCCGAAGACCAATACCAGCACGCCGACGATGGCGGCGGTGAGGTAGGTCATGCGCGTGGCTTCGGCCATCACTTCGTTGTGTTCGATCAGGCCGATATAACGCCAGCCCAGGCCGGGGGAGGTCCACACGTTGGCCATGTAGCGCACACCGCCGATCTCTACTTCGGTGGAGCCCTGCGACGTTTGGGCAAGGTGGGCATAGGCGTCGCCCAAATCCTTGAGCGGTTTGAAGCTGTGGCCGGCGTCACGTGGGTCGACCAGCACCACGCCGTCCTCGATCAGCATCACATAGCCGCTTTCGCCGAGCTTGATGCTCTTGACCAACTCGGTGAGGTTCTTCAGCGACACGCTGACCACGAACACGCCTTTGGCCTTGCCCGCGTTATCCAGCAATGCCCGTGCAGTGCCCACCAGGGCCACGTCATCTTTGTCGTAATAGTAAGCCGGGGTGCGCACGGTCTTGCCGGGACTGGCCATCGCCGCTTTGTACCAAGGGCGCGTGCGCGGGTCGTATTTGGCCAGTTGCGGGTCATCGGGCCATTTGACGTAGGTGCCGTCTTCCAGGCCGATGGACAGGATGGCCGCCGCCGGGTGGGTGGCGCCAAAGCGGGCGAAACGGTCGATCACGGTTTGCGCGGCCGCAGGCATCGGTTGGCTGGCGGCATCCGCAGGTTGGTAATTCTTCAAGGTGTTGATGGAGGTGTATACAGGATCCGTAGCCATTTGATCGACGTTCTGCAGCGTGCCGTCGAAGAACTGGCGGATATTGCCATCGATCTGGCGGATTTCCCGGGTGCTGCCATCAATGAACTGGTCAACCGCCTGGGTTCGCGTGTTCATGACAGAGATCACGGCCACCAGGCTCACCGGGATAAACGCGACAGAGACAAATGCCAGGACAAGCTTATTTTTTATTTTCATCGAGACGACCATCAGCGCAGAGGGTGGTCAAACCGCCGCGCTCTGTCACAGCAGTGCGGCGATTTGCTATCAATGCTGTTTCGGCCCGTCTCCAGCAAATCTTTAGGGTTTTTTGTACACAATACAATCTACGATTGTTCTGTATCCAATCAGTAGACATCACGCAAGTAACGCTTCTGCTCGCTCAGTTGGCGCCAGTACTCCACGGCGTCCTCCACGCCAAGCCCCCCGTGGGTGTGCGCCACTTGGCGCAACGCCTGGTCGACATCCTTGGCCATATGGCTGGCGTCGCCGCAGATGTACAGCTTGGCGCCGTCCTGCAACCAGCGCCACAGCTCGGCGCCCTGTTCGCGAATGCGGTCCTGCACGTAGATCTTCTGCGCCTGGTCACGGGAAAACGCCAGGCTCAGGTGAGTGAGCAGGCCATCGCGCTGCATGCCTTGCAGTTCGTCCTGGTAGTAAAAATCGCTGGCGGCGTACTGCTCGCCAAAAAACAGCCAGTTACGGCCTTGATGCCCCATGGCCCGACGCTCCTGCAAAAACGCGCGGAATGGCGCCACCCCTGTGCCGGGACCGATCATGATCATCGGCACGTCGCCGTCCCTGGGCGTGCGGAAGTGTTTGGACGGCTGCACAAACACCGGCACTTCGCCGTCGCCCACGCGGTCGGCGAGGAAGGTCGAGGACACACCTTTGCGCTTGCCGTATCGCACCGCCGCCACTGTGAGGTGGACTTCCTGGGGGTGGGCCTTGGCGCTGGAAGCAATCGAATACAGCCGCGGTTGCAGGCGCTTGAGGGTGCCGAGCAGTTCGTCCGCCGTGCACTCGATGGGATATTCCTGCAACACGTCCGTGAGCTGGCGACCCCATAGCCAGTCTTTGAGTTCCGCCTTGTGCTCGGGGCGTATCAGTTGCTCCAGGCCTGGATTGGCGCTGCGCTCGGCAATAAAGGCCAGGGTCTCGTTGCCGGGGCGGGCGATTTCGAAGTGCTGGGTCAGCGCCTGTTGCAGCGACACGTCGCCGAAGGTCTCGATGTTCACCGAAGCGCCTGCGCTCAGTTGGGTCAGCTCAAGCAGTTCACTCACCAAGTCCGGGCAGTTGCGCGGCCGCACGCCGAGGGCATCACCGGCTTCGTAGGTCAGGCCGGAACCCGCCAGGTCCAGGGCGAACTGGCGGGTTTCTTTGTGGGCGCTGTGGGGGTTCAGGTGCCGGTTGAGCAGCAGGCGTGACGGGTGCAGTTTGGTTTTGCCGGCCGGGGTCGCCGCCGGTGCGACGGGCTTGGCCGGGTTGAGGGTTTGCTGGAATCGGGTCAGCCAGGCATCGGCGGGCTCTTCGAATTCGGTATCGCAGTCAACGCGTTCCAGCAGGCGGGTGGCGCCCAGTTCCAGCAGGCGCTGGTCAAGCCGTTTGCCGTGCCTGCAGAACTGGTCGTAATTCGGATCGCCCAAGGCCAGCACCGCAAACCGCAAAGACTCCAGGCGCGTCTCGACGGTGCTGAGGCTGTGCCAGAACCCTTCGCCATTGTCCGGCGCGTCGCCGTCGCCAAAGGTGCTGCTGATCAGGGCCAGGGTCTGGATGCTGGCCAGTTTGCTCGCGGGGAAGTCCGCCATGGCGCTCAGTTCTACGCTGATGCCTGCGTCGCGCAGGCGTTTGGCAAAGCGCTCGGCGAGGGCTTCGGCGTTACCGGTTTGCGACGCCCACAACAGCGTGACGTCCGAGGCGGCTACTGGCGCACAGTCTGCGCGGCTGAACAATCCGCCGAGCAAGCCGTCCAGCCACAGGCGGGCATCCTTGGCCAGCGGCGCGCTCGCCGGCATTACCGGTACGCCAGCGTCCTGGCGCGCCGCACTGGAGTGCAGGCCACTGAGGAACCCGGCGAGGTAGGTGCGTTCACTGTCGCTCAGTGACGGCGCCGGTACATTACGGATGCCGGCGAGTTCGGCGAAGGCGTCGAGGCGCGACATGGTGAAGTCCTCTGGGAGATCTTGGGGGGCGGGTTGATCAAGGAACTGATGGTCGATCAGCTCGACTCGGGCCAGCGCGACGGCGCAGCACTTGAACTCGGGCTGCAGGGAGATCGGGTCGACGGCATCGTTGGTCACCGCGTTAATCGCCAGGTGCTCGCCAAACACATCGTTCCAGTGGAAGGGCGCAAAGCAGTTGCCGGGCCGCACACGGTCGGTGATCAGCGCAGGCAGCACCGCACGCCCACGCAGGGAGCGCACTTCCACCGGATCCTTGGCCTTGAGGCCCAGGCGCGTGGCATCGTCGGGGTGGATTTCCACGAACGGGCCGGGGTTGAGTTTGTTCAGGGTGGCGACCTTGCCGGTCTTGGTCAGGGTGTGCCACTGGTGCTGCACGCGGCCGGTGTTGAGCACGAACGGGAAGCTGTCGTCGGGCATTTCCGCAGGCGGCATATGGGGGCGCGGGAAGAACTGGCCTTTGCCGCTGTCGGTGGCAAACGTGAGCGTGCCGGCAGTGCGGTAGCGGATCGGGTTGCGGTTAGCCGCATCGGCCGACGCGCAGGGCCATTGCAGCGGTTGTTCACGCAGGCGTGCATAGGTGGCGCCGCGTATGTCGTAGCCGGTCTTGGGGTTCCAGGCGCGTTTGATTTCTTCGAACACCTCGTTGGCGCTGGCGTAGGTGAAGGCCTCGGCAAAGCCCATTTCACAGGCGACCCTGGCGATGATTTGCCAGTCAGGCAAGGTCTCGCCGGGCGCCTCGACGGCTTTTTGCATCAGCGTCAAGTTGCGT
This sequence comes from Pseudomonas cyclaminis, assembly GCF_015163715.1. Taxonomy (GTDB): domain Bacteria; phylum Pseudomonadota; class Gammaproteobacteria; order Pseudomonadales; family Pseudomonadaceae; genus Aquipseudomonas; species Aquipseudomonas cyclaminis. The sequence continues at coordinate 4,224 of NZ_JADDUM010000260.1, read as the reverse complement.
TCGGAGTTGATCATCACCCCTTCGGCCTCGGCCCATAGCGCGCCGGGCAGCAGGATATCGGCGTAGCGGTTGGTCTCGGTGTCGAGGTAGGCGTCCTGGGTGATCACCAGTTCGGCGGTGCGCAAACCGTCGATGGCGGTCTGGCGATTGGGCACGCTGGCCACCGGGTTGGTGCAGATGATCCAGCAGGCCTTGATCTGCCCGGCGGCCATCTGCTCGAACATCGCTACGGTGCCGTTGCCGGCCTGGCGCGGCAGGTGGTCAGGCGGGATTTGCCAGAGGTCTTCGATAAATGCTCGGTCGGATTCGACCATCACTGAGCGCTGCCCCGGCAAACCCGGCCCCATGTAGCCCATTTCGCGGCCACCCATGGCGTTGGGTTGGCCGGTGAGGGAAAACGGCCCGCTGCCGGGGCGGCAGATCGCGCCGGTGGCCAAGTGCAGGTTGCACAGGGCGTTGGTGTTCCAGGTGCCGTGGGTGCTTTGGTTGAGGCCCATGGTCCAGCAACTCATCCACTCGGCGGCCTGGCCGATCCAGTCGGCGGCTTGGCGGATATCCGCTTCGGCCAGCCCGGTGAGGGCGGCGACGCGGTCGGGCGAATAGTCCTCAAGAAAGCCAGGCATGGCCTCCCAGCCTTCGGTGAATGCGGCGATGAAGGCCGGATCGGTATGGCCGTTTTTCACCAGCAAGTACAGCAGGCCATTGAGCAGGGCGAGGTCGGTGCCGGGCTTGATCGGCAGGTACAGATCGGCCTTGTCGGCGGTGGCGCTGCGTCGGGGGTCGACCACGATCAGCTTCGCCCCGGCCTTGACCCGGTCCATCATGCGCAGGAACAGAATCGGATGACAGTCGGCCATATTGGCGCCGATTACGAAGAACAGGTCGGCGCGGTCAAAGTCTTCGTAGGAACCCGGTGGTCCGTCCGAGCCCAGGGACAGCTTGTAGCCGCTGCCCGCGCTGGCCATGCACAGGCGCGAGTTGGACTCGATGTTCGGCGTGCGCACAAAGCCCTTGGCCAACTTGTTGACCAGGTACTGCGCCTCCAGGGACATTTGCCCGGACACGTAGAACGCCAGCGCATCGGGGCCATCGCGGTCGAGGATATGGCGCAGACGGCCGGCGGGTTTCGCTGATGGCGGTGTCCATGGCGATGCGCACCGGGTCGTGATCGCGCTGTTCGCGCAGGTAGGCGTTCTCCATGCGGCCTGACTCGGCGATGGCTTGGCCGCACGTAGTGCCTTTGGTGCATAGGCGACCGAAGTTGGTGGGGTGGGCCTTGTCGCCGATCACCTTGATCACTGTGTTGTTTTCCACTTGCATCACGATGCCGCAGCCGACACCACAATAAGGACACACGCTGCGTACGCTTTGGTTTGCCATCCGTCACCCTCGAAACTTTTTTACCCGCCAACAAAAAAGCGCCCTGCAACCCTCCGTTTGGAAACGGGGGGTTGCACGGCGCCTTTGTCGTGAATGGGCAATCAGCGTTGACTGCTTTATGCAGGTGTTCCTAGCAAGTCACGCGCCAGCTTTTATAGGCAATGGCATAAGAGGTGTTTTGTGGTGAGCGGGGTCGTTGCCAGCCTGGGAATTGATGATGCAGGTGCGCCTTTTTGATGCGGGACGCACCACTTGGAGGCGAGGTTAGAGGCGTTTTGCGCAGTCAATTGTCTACTGCCGCCACGAACACGAGGCTGCGGCCAATTGGCACGCCGCCTGCAAGCTACCCTTCAACCCCACTCGGTCAACGACGATCGACAGGCCCTTCAAGGTCATGGGCATAAAGCGATGGATCCGGCGAAGTCGTCCGAACCGATCCCGCATAAGAACAGGCAAAGACGCCTGGAACCGCAAGGTTTCAGGCGTTTTTTTTTGCTTTTTAAACCGTGATGAATGTTGTCAGGTGCTGATATGAACAAACCGATGAAAACCCTGATCGTCGTTGGCAATGGCATGGTCGGTCACCATTGTGTGGAGCAACTGATCGAGCGCGGTGCGCTGGAGCACTTCCACCTGCATGTGTTCAGTGAGGAGCCGATGCGCGCCTATGACCGTGTGCACCTCTCCGAGTATTTCACCGGCCGCGATGCCGAGTCGCTGGCCCTCTCCGAGGCGTCGCTGTACCAGACGCCGGGGGTGACCCTGCACCTGGGTGTGCCGGTGTTGGAAATCGACCGCGCCCGCCGTGAGGTGATCACGGCGCAGGGCTGCGTGGGGTACGACACCTTGGTCCTGGCCACCGGTTCCTACCCGTTTGTGCCACCAATTGAAGGCGCCGAAGGCGATTCGCGGTTGGTGTATCGCACCTTGCAAGACCTCGATGCCATTCGTGCTGCGGCAGCCAATGCCCGGCGCGGGGTGGTGGTCGGCGGTGGCTTGCTGGGCCTGGAAGCGGCGAACGCCTTGAAAAGCCTTGGCCTGGAAGCCCATGTGGTTGAGTTCGCGCCACGCTTGATGCCCGTGCAGTTGGATGATTTTGGCGGCCTGGCGCTCAAGGCCCAGATCGAACGGCTGGGCGTCGGTGTGCACCTGTCCCGTGCCACGCAGTCGATCAGTGCGGGCGAGCAGTACCGCTATCGCATGAACTTTGCCAACGACGAATTCCTCGAAACCGACCTGATCGTGTTCTCCGCCGGTATCCGCGCCCAGGACGCCCTGGCGCGCCAGGCTGGCCTGGAGATCGGCCCACGCGGCGGCGTGGTGATCAACGATGAATGCAAAAGCTGCGACCCGCACATCTACGCAATTGGCGAGTGTGCCTCGTGGAATGGCAGCCTGTTCGGCCTGGTTGCGCCGGGCTACCAGATGGCCCGTGGGGTTGCCGCGCTGTTGTGCGCGCAGGCTGCCGAGCCTTTTGTCGGCGCCGATATGTCCACCAAGCTCAAACTGCTCGGCGTTGACGTCGGCTCCATCGGCGACGCCCACGCCCACACGCCGGGTGCGCGCAGCTACCAGTTTATCGACGAGGCCAGCGCCAGTTACCGGCGCCTGGTGGTGGATGCATCGGGCAAGCACGTGATCGGCGCGGTACTGGTGGGTGACAACAGCTACTACGACACCTTGCTGCAATACATGCAGAACGCGATTGCGCTGCCGGCCGAACCGGCCAGCCTGATCCTGCCGTCGTCCGCCGGCGCACCGACCCTCGGCCCCGGCGCGCTGCCCGAATCGGCCACCGTGTGTTCCTGCCACAACGTCACCAAAGGCGCGATCTGCTCGGCCATCGATGGCGGTTGCAGCGACCTCGGCCTGCTCAAAGCCCAGACCAAGGCCTGCACCGGTTGCGGCGGTTGCGCGGGGTTGCTCAAGCAGGTGTTCGAGCACGAACTGATTGCCCGTGGTGTCAGTGTCGACAAGAGCCTGTGCGAACACTTCGCCTACACCCGTCAGGAGCTGTATGCCCTGGTGCGGGTGGAAGGGGTGATCACCTTCGAAGAACTGCTGGCCAAGCACGGCCGTGGCCACACCGGATGCGACGTGTGCAAACCGGCGGTGGGTTCGATCCTGGCTTCGTGCTGGAACCAGCCGATCATGGACGCCTCGCTGGTGCCATTGCAGGACACCAACGACACGTTCATGGCCAACATGCAGAAGAACGGCACCTACTCGGTGGTGCCACGGATTCCGGGCGGCGAGATTACCGCCGACAAGCTGATCGTGATTGGCGAGGTCGCGAAGAAATACGACCTCTACACCAAGATCACCGGTGGCCAGCGCATCGACCTGTTTGGCGCGCAGTTGCACGAGTTGCCGGATATCTGGGCCGAGCTGATCGCGGCCGGTTTCGAGACCGGGCACGCGTATGGCAAATCCACGCGCACGGTCAAATCCTGCGTGGGCAGCACCTGGTGCCGCTACGGCGTGCAGGACAGCGTGAAAATGGCGCTGCTGATCGAGGACCGCTACAAGGGCCTGCGTTCGCCGCACAAGCTCAAGTTCGCGGTGTCCGGCTGCACCCGCGAATGCGCCGAAGCCCAGAGCAAAGACGTGGGCGTGATTGCCACCGAAAAGGGCTGGAACCTCTACATCGCCGGTAACGGCGGCATGCGTCCACGCCATGCCGAACTGTTTGCCACCGACCTCGATGACGCGACGCTGATCCAGTACATCGACCGTTTCCTGATGTTCTACATCCGCACCGCCGACAAACTGCAACGTACCTCGGTGTGGCGTGAAAGCCTGGAAGGCGGCCTGGATTTCCTCAAGGACGTGATCCTGCACGAC
>NZ_JADDUM010000026.1 GCF_015163715.1 Pseudomonas cyclaminis | reverse complement strand
GGCCGAACAGCGCCGCTTGCTGGTCACCGGCGATACCGCCAATGGCGATGCCACTCTTGGTGCGGCCATAGATTTCCGAGGAAGATTTTACTTCCGGCAGCATTTCGCGCGGAACGTCGAGGATCTCCAGCATCTTCGCGTCCCACTCCAACGTGTGGATGTTGAAGAGCATGGTGCGCGACGCGTTGGTGTAATCGGTGACGTGGGTCTTGCCGCCAGTAAATTTCCAGATCAGCCAGCTGTCCACGGTGCCGAACAGCAGTTCGCCGTTGCGTGCGCGCTCGCGGCTGCCTTCGACGTTATCGAGGATCCACTTGAGCTTGGTGCCGGAGAAGTACGGGTCGGTGACCAGGCCGGTGGTGTCGCTGATGTATTGTTCGTGGCCGTCACGCTTGAGCTGCTGGCAGATCTCGGTGCTGCGGCGGCATTGCCAGACGATGGCGTTGTAGATCGGGCGGCCGGTGATTTTGTCCCACACCACGGTGGTTTCACGCTGGTTGGTGATACCGATGGCGGCGACCTGGTCATGGTGCAGGCCGGCCTGGGCCAAGGCTTCGACCATGACCGCGCTCTGGGTGGCGAAGATTTCCATCGGATCGTGTTCGACCCAGCCCGCTTGCGGGTAGTGCTGAGCGAATTCACGCTGGGCGGTGCAGACCACGTTAGCGTCCCGATCAAAGATGATCGCCCGGGAACTGGTGGTGCCCTGATCAAGGGCAATGATGTAGTTCTTATTCTGAATGTCGGTCATGTCGATTGCCTTGGACGAGAAATAAGGGAGTGGATCAACAGTCTGGGCCACTAAAAGGGCAGTAGGGACCAGGCGGTCTTATCAGGAAATACGGGTTTCGCCAGTGACGGCGGTGTCTTGGGTTTCAGCGACAGCAGGTGCGGCGCTCGGCAGATGACGGGCAATCAGCCCGCGATAGGCCGCAGCACCCAGGCATGCGCCGACAATCGGCGCGAAAACGGGTACGAGGAAGTAAGGAATATCGCGCCCGCCAGTAAAGGCCATTTCACCCCAACCCGCGAAAAAGGTCATCAGCTTGGGCCCGAAATCCCGCGCCGGGTTCATCGCAAAGCCGGTCAACGGACCCATGGCACTGCCAATCACTGCAATCAGCAGGCCGATCAGCAACGGTGCCAGCGGGCCGCGTGGCAGGCCATTGTTGTCATCGGTCAGGGCCATGATCACGCCCATCAGGATGGCGGTGATGACCATTTCCACCAGGAATGCCTGTGCAGTGCTCAGCAGGGCATGAGGATAGGTGGAGAACACTGACGCCAATTCCAGGCTGGCCTGGGTGCCGCGCACCAGATGGTGGGTTTGTTCGTAATCGAAAAACAGATTGCTGTAGAGCGTGTACACCAGCGCCGCAGAGCAGAACGCGCCGGCCACTTGGGCAAGGATATAGAAGGGCAGTTTGCGCTTTTCGAAATCGGCGAAAAGGCACAGGGCGATGCTGACGGCTGGATTGAGGTGAGCCCCGGAAATACCGGCGCTCAGGTAGATCGCCATGCTGACGCCGATCCCCCAGATAATGCTGATTTCCCACAGACCAAAGCTGGCACCCGCGACCTTGAGCGCAGCGACACATCCTGTACCGAAGAAGATCAGAAGCGCAGTCCCCAGGAATTCGGCCATGCATTGGCTCGAAAGTGAAGGCTGTTGAAGAGCAGTTGTCATGGAAAACCTCGATTGTTGTTCTTGTCTGGCGCACCGCCTCAACGGGCGGTTGCGCGATTTTCACCGTGACGAGGATCCCCATCCAAGACACGGCTTACTGCTGGAGCGCTGTAGGTGCATTCGTACAGTGTTCGTAAGCGAAAAAATATAGACAAGAATGACCGCTGTCAAAGGTCGAAAGTGAACGGCCGGTCACTTTCTAACTATGGGTTTGATGAATGATCATGCTTGATCCACGGACTATCGGTTGAAGAGAGGTGCGCACTAGAGCGTTTTACCTGGGCTTGGCCTAGAATTGGCCACCTGTTGGCCACCGCCGGAGACGTCATGACCCCCGCATTGGATTTGTTGAAAAAAGTTCGCGCCGAACATCGCATCCACAGTTATGAACACGATCCCAAGGCCGCGTCCTATGGTCTGGAAGCCGCAGAGAAATTGGGCCTCGACCCTGCGCAGGTGTTCAAGACCTTATTGGCCAGCAGTGAAAAGGGCGAATTATTGGTGGCGGTGGTGCCGGTCGTCGGAAGTCTGGACTTGAAAGCCTTGGCGCAGGCTGCGGGAGTGAAAAAAGTCGAAATGGCCGACCCGGCTGCGGCCCAGCGTTCTACCGGGTACCTGTTGGGCGGCATCAGTCCGCTGGGGCAGAAGAAGCGTCTGCGCACGTTTATTGATGTGACGGCGCAACAGTTTGCGACGATTCATGTGAGTGCGGGGAGGAGGGGGTTGGAAGTTGAGCTGCCGGCGAAGGTGCTGGCTGAGCATACCCAAGCCAAATTCGCGCCGATTGGCAGGGAGTAATCTCAGGCCCGGTGGAGCTCCAATGTGGGAGGGGGCAAGTCCCCTCCCACATTTGTTCTGTGTGTTTTCAGGTAATCAGTTGGCCGGGCTGTAACGGCGTACACCAGAATCAACCAGAGGAATCTGCGCGGCGGTGCTGCCCGACGCCTGGAACAGCACCAAGTGTTCAGCCGCCACACGAATCCCCACATCCGCCCCTACCTGATGATCGGCATGGCTGGGGAAGATCGATTCCAGTTGCGCGCCCGTCGGCAGTTGCAGACGGTACAAGGTCGATGCGCCGAGGAACGTCTTGCCGACGATCCGTGCTTTCAACGCGCTGTCCGGCGCATAGACGATGTCATCCGGGCGCAGCAGCACATCCACCGCGCCACCGGTCGGCCAGGTGTAGGCGCGATTGCCGCGCAGGTCACCCAGTTCGGTGCTGACGGATTCGGGCGAACTCAGTTGGCCACGGATGAAATAACCCTGGCCGATAAAGCTCGCGACGTAAGGTGTCTGCGGTTCGTGATAGAGGTTGTAGGGCGTGTCCCACTGCTCCAGCCGACCTTCCTTGAACACGCCTACTTGGTCGCTGACGGCGAAGGCTTCTTCCTGATCATGGGTGACCAGGATCGCACTGGTGCCGCGTGCCTTGAGGATGTCGCGCACCTCATGGCTGAGCTTGCGCCGCAGTTCGCCATCGAGATTGGAGAAGGGTTCATCCAGCAGCAGCAGTTGCGGCTCCGGTGCGAGGGCGCGGGCGAGGGCAACACGTTGCTGTTGGCCGCCGGACAGTTCGTGGGGGAAGCGCTTGCCCAGATTCTTCAGGTTGACCAGCTCCAGCAGCTCGGCGACTACGCGGTTCTTTTGCGGATGCTTGCGGATACCGAACGCGATGTTGTCGGCCACGCTGAGGTGGGGAAACAGCGCGTAGTCCTGGAATACCATGCCGATGCGACGTTTCTCCGGTGCCAGGGTAAAGCCGGCACTGGAGATCACTTCGCCCGCCAGGCTGATTTCGCCTTCGTGCACTGGCTCAAAGCCGGCAATGGCACGCAAGGTGGTGGTTTTGCCGCAGCCCGAGGAGCCGAGCAGGCAACCGATATCACCCGCGTTGAGGTGCAGATTGAGGTTCTGCACCACCCGTTGATCTTGATAGCCGCATGCCAGATTGCGCAGGTTCAGCAGAAGGGGCTGGCTCATGCGTGGTGGTACGACGGTGGGACGAGGAATTCGAGCAGGGCCTTCTGGGCGTGCAGACGGTTTTCGGCCTGGTCCCAGGCGACCGAACGCTCATCGTCAAGCAGGTCGAGGCTGATTTCTTCACCCCGGTGGGCGGGTAGGCAGTGCATGAACAGCACATCCGGCGCAGCCAGGTCGAGCAGGGCGCGGTTCACCTGGAACGGCGCGAACAGGGCCAGGCGCTTGGCGGTTTCGTCCTCCTGGCCCATGGAGGTCCAGACGTCGGTGCTGACCAGATGCGCGCCGAGTACGGCGTCACGTGGGTCGCGCACCAGGGTTACGCGATCACCGGCCTGTGCCAGGAAGCGCGCATCAGGCTCGTAGCCTTCCGGGCAGGCAATGCGCAGTTGGAAGTCGAATTGGATCGCTGCTTCTATATAGCTGTTGCACATGTTGTTGCCGTCGCCAATCCAGGCCACGGTTTTGCCCTGGATCGAGCCGCGATGTTCCAGGAACGTCTGCATGTCAGCCAGCAATTGGCATGGGTGCAGGTCATCGGACAGGCCGTTGATCACCGGAACCCGTGAGTTGGCGGAAAATTCGGTAACGGTGCTATGGGCAAATGTGCGGATCATCACCGCATCCAGCATGCGCGACATGACACGGGCGCTGTCGGCGACCGGCTCGCCACGGCCCAATTGAGTGTCGCGCGAGGACAGGAAGATGGCTTGGCCACCCAACTGGATCATGCCGGCTTCAAAAGACACGCGGGTGCGGGTGGACGACTTCTCGAAAATCATGCCGAGAACGCGGTTTTTCAAAGGCTCGAACAGTACGCCGCGGTTACGCAGGTCTTTAAGCTCAATGCCTCGACGGATCACGCTGACCAGCTCTTCGGGCGTGCAATCCATCAGGGAGAGAAAGTGCCTTGCGCTCATCATTAACTACCTTTTTGCAACAGACCGCAGATACTCAAAGCCTTGTTTATTGTGACAACGGGCGAGACCTGCGGCGAAAGCCGCACGGGGCGACGAAATAGGGGAAGGCGCGATATTGACATTAAATGTCGCGTCTTACCAATAGGGCTACGTTTTTAGGGGTGTTCAAGAAGGGCGCGAGAGCGCTTTTGAAGACGAATTCCTGACAGCAGCGGGCCATTTGTACACTGGCGTCGCGACCTTTTGCAATGCGCGGGGGCGGGCTCGGGTCAGGCAGCGTCGGTTTCGGAGGCTGTGGGCGGGGTTTCGTAACATTTGCTCATGCTTGCTCATGGCCTGGCCTGATGCCCGGCGATTCACGGGACGAACGATGCTGGCGCCCGTCATGGCCGCAGCCCATAGTCAGATCAAAGCCCCTATAAAGAGACTGGCCATGACCAAGACTCTCCACCACCGTGCCTGCCATCTGTGTGAAGCCATTTGTGGCCTGACCCTGGAAACCACCCAAGCCGAAGACGGCAGCCTGGCGATCACCTCGATCAAGGGCGATACGCTGGACACGTTCAGCCGGGGTCACATCTGCCCGAAGGCGGTGGCGTTGCAGGATATCCAGAACGACCCGGATCGCCTCCACCAGCCCATGCTGCGGGTGGGCAGCGAATGGCAGCCAATCCCCTGGGACGAGGCCTTTGCGCTTGTAGCCGAGCGGCTGGCGGGCATCCAGGCCCGGCACGGGCAGAATGCGGTGGCGGTGTACCAGGGCAACCCCAGCGTGCATAACTATGGGCTGATGACCCACAGCAACTACTTCCTCGGCCTGCTCAAGACGCGCAATCGGTTTTCCGCGACCTCGGTGGATCAGTTGCCCCATCACCTCACCAGCCACCTGATGTACGGCCATGGCCTGCTGCTGCCGATCCCGGACATCGACCACACCGACTTTATGCTGATCCTGGGCGGCAACCCACTGGCGTCCAACGGCAGCATCATGACCGTGCCGGATGTGGAGAAGCGCCTCAAGGCCATTCAGGCCCGGGGCGGCAAAGTCGTGGTGGTTGACCCTCGGCGCAGTGAAACGGCGGCGATAGCTGACCAGCACCTGTTCGTGCGGCCGGGCGGCGATGCGGCGCTGTTGTTTGGCATGCTCAACACGTTGTTCACCGAGGGCCTCACACGCGCCAGTCATTTACCGGTAGCAGGTCTGGAGGATGTTCGCCGTGCGATCGCTGGGTTTACTGCCGAGGCCATGAGCCGCCAGTGTGCGGTGCCGGCCGAGCAGATCCGCCAATTGGCCCGGGACTTTGCCGCCGCGGACAAGGCCGTGTGTTACGGGCGCATGGGCGTGTCGACCCAGGCGTTTGGCACGCTGTGCCATTGGTTGGTGCAGTTGATCAACCTGGTCACCGGCAATCTGGATCGGGTCGGCGGCGCTTTGTGCACCACACCGGCGGTGGACCTGGTGGCGTCGACTGGTGGCGGGCATTTCAACCGCTGGCAGAGCCGGGTTTCCGGGCGTCCGGAGTACGGCGGCGAGCTACCGGTGTCGGCTCTGGCTGAAGAAATGCTGACCGAGGGCGAAGGACAGATCCGCGCACTCATCACCGTGGCGGGTAACCCGGTGCTGTCGACGCCCAATGGTCGCCAGTTGGAGCAGGCGCTGGATGGGTTGGAGTTCATGGTCAGCGTCGACCTCTACATCAACGAAACGACGCGCTATGCCGACCTGATCCTGCCGTCCACTTCTGCGTTGGAAAACGATCACTACGACACCACCTTCAACATGTTTGCGGTGCGTAACATTACCCGTTTCAACCGCGCGATCCTGCCCAAGCCTGCTGGGGCGTTGCATGACTGGGAGATTTTCGTCGGCCTGGCCACGGCCTTTGCGGCGCAGACGGGGGCGGTGCTTAAACCGACGATGCCGCCGGCCAAGATGATCGACTTTGGACTACGTGCCGGGGTGTACGGTGATGGGTCAAGTCATAAGCTGTCGGTGGCGATGCTGGCCGATCATCCCCATGGTGTGGATTTGGGACCTTTGCAGCCCAATCTTGCTGCGCGACTGAAAACCGCAGATGGCACGGTGCAGGCTGCGCCAGCGGTGATTCTTGCTGACCTGGCGCGCTTCGCGGCGCAACCGCTGCCTGGGGCTGACGAACTGCTGCTGATCGGCCGTCGGCATGTGCGCAGCAATAACTCCTGGATGCATAACTATCATCGCCTGGTGAAGGGCAAGCCACGCCATCAATTGTTGATGCATCCCGATGATCTGGTCAGCCGGCAACTGAGTGACGGTCAGCGGGTGCGCGTGAGTTCGCGCATCGGCATGATCGAGGTGGAAGTGCTGGCCAGCCTGGAGATGATGCCCGGTGTCGTCAGCCTGCCCCATGGCTGGGGCCATGGCCGACCAGGCGTGCAGATGAGCATTGCCAGCGGGCAACCGGGGGCGAGTGCGAATGACTTGACCGACGAGCGGCAGTTGGATGAGTTATCCGGGAACGCTGCGCTCAATGGCGTTCCGGTTCAGGTAGCAGCCGCCTGAGCACCCGGCTGGAATTTTGCGTTACAATGCGCCACCGTGCCGACCTGTGAGTCGCAAAGTTCCAGCCGAGGTGTTCCATGGATATCATCGAAACGATCAAAGAGCAGATTGCCAACAACACCATTCTGCTTTACATGAAGGGCGCTCCGAACGCTCCTCAGTGCGGTTTCTCCGCGAAGGCTTCCCAGGCTGTGATGCAGTGTGGCGAGAAGTTCGCTTACGTGGATATCCTGCAGAACCCTGAAATCCGCGCCAACCTGCCAAAGTACGCCAACTGGCCGACATTCCCGCAACTGTGGGTAGCCGGTGAGCTGGTTGGCGGTAGCGATATCATCACTGAAATGGCAGCTGATGGTTCGTTGCAGACGCTGATCAAAGACGCAGCGGCAAACGCGGCGGCCAAGACCGACGCCTGATTCGCCTGCAATAAAAAGCCCCGCTTCTCGTGAGAGAGCGGGGCTTTTTTACGCCTGCGAGAGCGGTTTATTCACCCATCTGCGATTGCAGGTAATTTTCCAGGGTGACCTTGTCGATCAGGCCCAATTGGGTTTCCAGCCAGTCGATGTGCTCTTCCTGGTCTTCCAGGATATCTTCCAGCAGTTCGCGGCTGCCGAAGTCGCCCTGAGCTTCGCAGTGAGCGATGGCGGCCTTGAGGTCGCTGTGGCTCTTGCGTTCAAAGCCCAGGTCGCTGCCGATCATTTCCTGGGTGTGCTCGCCGATGTTCAGCTTGCCCAAGTCCTGCACGTTCGGCAGGCCTTCGAGGAACAGGATGCGCTTGATCAGCGCGTCTGCGTCCTTCATGGCCTTGATGGATTCTTTGTATTCGCGCTTGCCGAGCTTTTCCAGGCCCCAGTCGTCATACATGCGCGCATGCAGGAAGTACTGATTGATCGCGACCAGTTCATTGGCAAGGATTTTGTTGAGTTGCTGGATGACTGAGATGTCGCCTTTCATGACTGGGGTCCTGCCCTGTAATAGCTGTGTATAGGGCGGAGTTTGAGCGGCGAAAACTCTAGTGTCAAACCTAAGTTATTGAATAATAAATGAAAATTAATCGGAATAAGAATGTTTGTGTTCCGCGTCTTGACGCTAACTAATTGAATTACAGGCATAAAAAAACCGGACACTAAGTCCGGTTCTTTAAAACACGCTGTTTTAAGCGTGTGTAAATTCTGCTGAGTAGGGGAGCGCGGCCTGGGCTGTCTGCAGCTGCGTCAGGGTTTCCCGAACCACTTGCTTGGCGAGGCAGGCACATTTGCCACATTGGCTGGCAACGCCGGTGGTTTCACGCACTTCCTTGTAGCTGCAGCAACCTTCATAGATTGCTTCGCGGATTTGTCCGTCGGTGACGCCAGTACAGAGGCACACATACATAGGGAGAACCGTCGCGGGTCTAAGGCTTGAGTGCGATGGATCTTAATGTTAACGAGAATGATTGTCAAAGTAGATTCTGTCTTTGTCTGGTCAGAATGATTACCCGCTGACGAACGGTTTTTTCCCGAGCCGTGTATGATGGTCGGTCTTCACGAAGCGTGATCCCGTCACAGCGTTGTCGTTTACCCACGACACACTGGAAGGGATCCTTTTACTTCAAGTCACCACCATCAGGAGATACCCAATGAGCGTACTCGTCGGCAAACAAGCCCCGGATTTCGACGTACCAGCCGTCCTCGGCAATGGCGAAATCGTAGACAGCTTCAAGCTGTCTGAAGCCATCAAAGGCAAATACGGCCTGGTGTTCTTCTACCCGCTGGACTTCACCTTCGTCTGCCCTTCGGAGCTGATCGCTCTGGATCACCGCATGGACGATTTCAAGGCGCGTAACGTTGAAGTGGTTGCTGTTTCCATCGACTCCCATTTCACCCACAACGCCTGGCGCAACACCGCCATCAACGATGGCGGCATCGGCAAAGTCAAATACACCATGGCTGCCGACATGAAGCACGACATCGCCAAGGCCTACGACGTTGAGTCCGAAGGCGGCGTGGCGTTCCGTGGCGCGTTCCTGATCGACGACAAGGGCGTTGTCCGCTCGCAGATCATCAACGACCTGCCGCTGGGCCGTAACATGGAAGAGCTGATCCGCCTGGTTGACGCGCTGCAATTCCACGAAGAGCACGGCGAAGTCTGCCCAGCCAACTGGAAGAAAGGCGACAAAGGCATGAACGCTTCGCCAGAAGGCGTTGCGGCTTACCTGACCGAGAACGCTGGCAAGCTGTAAGCCAGATTCGCGGTGAAAAAAAACCGGCCTGTGAGGGCCGGTTTTTTTTATGTGCGGGTTTTGACTTGTAGTTGTGGTGAGCGAGCAAGCTCGTCTCGCCACAACAAGCCCGTTCGGGTCAGTCTCAGTCGCCGAAGTCTTCCCAACCGCCCATCTGCTTCCAGCGGTTGACGATGCCGCAGAACAGATCAGCGGTCTTCTCGGTGTCGTAGCGCGCCGAATGGGCTTCACGACCGTCGAAGTCGATACCGGCGGCCTGGCACGCCTTGGCCAGTACGGTCTGGCCATAAGCCAGGCCAGCCAGGGTGGCGGTGTCGAAGCTGGAGAACGGGTGGAACGGGTTGCGCTTCATGTCCAACCGCGCCACGGCGGCGTTCAGGAAGCCCAGGTCGAAGCTGCTGTTATGCCCCACCAGGATCGCGCGCTTGCAGCCATTGGCCTTCAATGCCTTGCGCACGCCACGGAAGATGTCGGTCAGTGCGGCTTCTTCGCTGACGGCCATGCGCAAGGGGTGATCCAGCTTGATCCCGGTGAACTCCAGGGCTGCCGCTTCGATGTTGGCACCTTCAAACGGCTCGACGCGGAAGAAATGGGTGTGTTCTGGATACACGAAGCCCTGTTCATCCATGCCGATGGTCGTCGCGGCAATTTCCAGCAGCGCATCGGTGGCGCAATTGAAGCCGCCGGTTTCTACGTCGATAACGACAGGCAGGTAGCCGCGGAAACGTTCGGCCATCGGATGGCGCGAGCCACCACCACCGCCGTGTTCCTGGTCGTCATCGTAATGGTCTTCACTCACTTGCTTTCCTCCAGCAGGCGCCAGCGCAGTGTTTCACCGGCGCGCAGCGGGATAACGGTCAGCTCGCCAAATGGCAGGCTGGCAGGGGCGGTCCAGTCTTCCCGGACCAGGGTGATGCGGTCGGTATTCGCCGGCAGGCCATAGAAACGTGGGCCGTTGAGGCTGGCGAAACCTTCGAGTTTATCCAGGGCGTTGCGTTGCTCGAACGCTTCGGCGTACAGCTCGATGGCGGCATACGCGGTGTAGCAACCGGCACAGCCACACGCGGCTTCCTTGGCGTGCTGGGCGTGGGGTGCCGAGTCGGTGCCGAGGAAGAACTTCGGGTTACCGCTGGTCGCGGCATCCAGCAAGGCCACCTGGTGGGTATTGCGCTTGAGGATCGGCAGGCAATAGAAGTGCGGCCGAATCCCGCCCACCAGCATATGGTTGCGGTTGTAGAGCAGGTGATGCGCAGTGATGGTTGCGCCGACGTTGGCCGAGGCCTCCGTGACGAACTGCACGGCATCGGCTGTGGTGATGTGCTCGAACACCACCTTCAGGGTTGGGAACAGCTCGACCACGCGGCGCATGTGCTCGTCGATGAAGATCTTCTCGCGATCGAATACATCCACATCACCCCGGGTGACTTCACCGTGGATCAGCAGTGGCATGCCCACTTCGGCCATGGCTTCGATGGCGGGCAGGATCTTATCGATGCTGGTCACGCCGGAATCGGAGTTGGTGGTCGCGCGGCCGGGTACAGCTTGGCGGCGTGTACATAACCGCTGGCCTTGGCCTCGCGAATTTCTTCGGGCTGGGTGCGGTCGGTGAGGTAGAGCACCATCAATGGTTCGAAGCGGCTGCCGGCCGGTCGTGCAGCGAGGATTCGCTGGCGATAGGCATCGGCTTCAGCGGCGTTACGCACCGGTGGTACCAGGTTAGGCATGATGATGGCGCGGCCAAACGTGCGCGCTACATCGGCCACGGTTTGGGGCAACGCAGCACCATCGCGAAGATGAATATGCCAGTCGTCGGGACGCAGCAGGGTCAGGCGGTCGGACATTGGGGATTCCAGGCGGGTCAATCTGGTGGGAATGCTACCGGAAAAGACTCTTGCAGGCACTCGCTATCAAGTTTTGCAGGATGCATCCGATAGCCTTTCGTATGCCTTATCGATGTATGACGCTTTGAAGTGTTGTAGAAACCAGTGGAGCCTCCCGTGCGCCAGCATTATCTAGCCCTGCTCAGTGTGTTCGCCAGCCTGCCTGCAATGGCCCTCACGTTCCAGACACGTCTGGAGAATATTGAGTGGAAGGTGGAGGGTGACAAGTTCGAGTGCCGCCTGACCCAGCCGATCACCGATTTCGGTTCGGGTGAGTTCGTGCGCCGGGCCGGTGAGCAGGCGACATTCCGCCTGAAAGCCTATAACGGCTCGCTGGGCTCAGGATCCGCCACCTTGTTGGCTGCTGCCGCGCCCTGGCAGCCTGGTCGTGGCGACATCAATCTCGGTGCCGTGCGTGCTGGCAGTGGCGATGTGCTGTTCAACAGCTCCCAGGCCCAGGCCGGGCGCCTGTTCAATGGTTTGCTCGATGGGCGCTCGCCTACCGTGCGTCACTACGGACGCGAGGGCGGCTATTCAGAGATTCGCCTGCTGCCGGTGAAATTCAACAAAGCCTACAGCGACTATCAGCTGTGCACGGCCAAGTTGCTGCCGATGAATTACGATCAGGTCAAGCAGACCGAAGTCGGCTTCCCCGGTGGCGGTATCGAGCTGGACGCGGCGGCCAAGCAGAAGCTGGCGGTGATTCTCGAATTCATGAAGGCGGACCCTACCGTCAACCATATCGAATTGAATGGTCACTCGGACAACAGCGGCAATCGCCTGAGCAATCGCGATGTATCACGGCGCCGTGCACTGGCAGTGATGGACTACTTCAAGGCCAATGGCATCCAGGAATCCCAGGTCACCCTGCGTTTCCATGGCGAAAGCTACCCCTTGGCGCCCAACACCAACGCCGCCAACCGGGCCCGTAACCGCCGGGTCAATATTCAGCTTGAGCGGGTCGCTGCCCCCGAAAAACCGGCACCCCAGGCTGCCGGGCCGAGCAATCCGGCGCACACCTCTTAAGGGGCGGCCGACGGTCGCCCCCTCGACATAATCTGTCGCTTTATCTTCATTTGCTGTCGCGCCCCTGTAAATTCACGGTTTTGGTCGGTAGAATCGACGCCTTTCCGTACAACCCCGTGGAGTGATGGCATGGCCGACGTAAACAAGGTCGTTCTCGCGTATTCCGGCGGCCTGGACACTTCGGTGATCCTCAAGTGGCTGCAGGATACTTATAACTGTGAAGTGGTGACCTTCACCGCTGACCTGGGTCAGGGCGAAGAGGTCGAACCTGCACGTGCCAAGGCGCAAGCCATGGGCGTGAAAGAGATCTACATTGACGACCTGCGCGAAGAATTCGTCCGCGATTTCGTCTTCCCGATGTTTCGCGCCAACACCGTCTACGAAGGCGAGTACCTGCTGGGTACCTCCATCGCACGTCCGCTGATCGCCAAGCGCCTGATCGAAATCGCCAACGAAACCGGCGCCGACGCCATTTCCCATGGCGCCACCGGCAAGGGCAACGACCAGGTGCGTTTCGAGCTGGGCGCCTACGCACTCAAGCCTGGCGTGAAAGTGATTGCCCCTTGGCGTGAATGGGACCTGCTGTCCCGTGAAAAGCTGATGGATTACGCTGAAAAGCACGCAATCCCGATCGAGCGTCATGGCAAGAAGAAATCCCCGTACTCGATGGACGCCAACCTGCTGCACATCTCCTATGAAGGCGGCGTGCTGGAAGACACCTGGACCGAGCACGAAGAAGACATGTGGAAATGGACCGTCTCCCCGGAGAACGCTCCAGACAAGGCCCAATACCTGGAACTGACCTACCGCAACGGCGACATCGTCGCGCTGGACGGCGTCGAAATGACTCCGGCCACCGTGCTGGCGACCCTGAACCGTATCGGTGGCGAACACGGCATTGGCCGTCTCGACATCGTCGAGAACCGCTACGTGGGCATGAAGTCCCGTGGCTGCTACGAAACGCCAGGTGGCACCATCATGCTGCGCGCTCACCGCGCCATCGAGTCCATCACCCTGGACCGCGAAGTGGCTCACCTCAAAGACGAGCTGATGCCCAAGTACGCCAGCCTGATCTACACCGGTTACTGGTGGAGCCCGGAGCGTCTGATGCTGCAACAGATGATCGACGCCTCCCAGGCTCATGTGAACGGCGTTGTGCGCCTGAAGCTTTACAAGGGCAATGTGATCGTTACCGGGCGCAAGTCCGATGACTCGCTGTTCGATGCCAACATCGCCACCTTCGAAGAAGATGGCGGCGCCTACAATCAGGCGGATGCAGCAGGCTTTATCAAGTTGAATGCACTGCGCATGCGCATCGCTGCCAACAAAGGCCGCTCGTTGTTCTGAGTGTTTAGCCGGTTGTGAAGAGTGGCCCCTTGTTTTCAAGGGGCCATTTTTTTTGCCCGGGAATTTTAAATACGTCGGTGTTATTCACCGCTGTTTAAACTCAGTGTTCAAACTTTTTGGAAACTCAATTTTTTGATTGCTGTGCGTTATCTGCGTGTTTTTTGTAGGGGGAATGAATTTTTTACATATGTGTAGGAACCAGTCTTACAGATAATTCACTCATGTAGTTGTGAGGAGTATGTAAAAGACACATGAGTCTGTAGGAAATAAGGATGTAAATAAATATGTTAAATGGAACTGAAACTGTTGATTTTTTTACACCTGCCTGCGCCTCTGCGGTCGATGTGCAAGGGGCATTTCCTGATAGTGGTGTGCAGCACGGTTACCTTGTGTCGGGGTTGCCATGGAGATTTCACTCAAAATATGAAAAATGCCGGAAAGGTCTGAAAGGCTCTATAAAACTGGAAACATCCAGGTCTGTGTTTTTTTTGTAGGGCATTTCCTTTATCGCTGTGGGGTGGGTCTCTGCTTGCTCTTGCTTGGGGGGGAGCGCTATGCCAACTAGCAAACGACTAGGCTATTGTGCTTGCTCTAAATAATTCGAACAGCGAAATTGGACTTTCTCATGAATAAAGTGCTGATCGTGGATGATCATCCGTCATTCGTCTTGCTGTGCGTATGCTAATGGAACGCCATGGTTATGAGGTCGTTGCCGAGACCGATAACGGTGTCGATGCGTTGCAACTTGCACGGGAGCATATGCCGGACATTGTCATACTGGATATTGGGATTCCCAAACTCGATGGCCTGGAAGTTATTTGCCGGCTGTCATCTACCAAGCAAGCAATACCGTTCAAGGTGCTGGTGCTCACGTCGCAGGCCCCTGGTCATTTTTCCATGCGCTGCATGCAGGCCGGTGCTGCCGGCTATGTGTGCAAGCAACAGGACCTGACCGAGTTGCTGAGCGCGATCAAGGCAGTGTTGTCGGGCTACAGCTACTTTCCAAACCAGGCACTCAACTCGGTACGCTCCACCATGGGCAATGCCAGCGAGGCCGATATGGTCGAGCGTTTGTCGGGTCGGGAAATGATGGTGTTGCAGCAATTGGCACGGGGTAGAACCAACAAGGAGATCGCCGACGGAATGTTCCTCAGCAACAAGACAGTCAGCACCTATAAGACCCGCCTGCTGCTCAAGCTCAATGCTCGCTCCCTCGTGGACCTGATCGAGCTCGCACAGCGTAATGGCTTGGTATAGAGGGGGGGGCGCCTGCACACAGTCCGGGATAGTCGGTATAAAAAAGCCTCCGTCAGGGAGGCTTCCGGCCGTCTACCGCTCCTCAGAGGTCGAAGTCGTAGTCGGCCAGTTGTTTTTGCAAGCGTCGTTCTTCCAGAAGATTGTCGATAGTGCGGCGTTTGCTTAGATTCGTCTTGGCCACCTCAGCGACAGGTGCTTCTGCTCCATCGTCATCCGATTCTACGAGGTCGTCTTCCACATCCAACTGTTCTTTGTCAGTGCTCATAACGTTAACTCCGGAGTAAGACTGCCGTTGGCGCTCCTTATAACGATAATCCATGGATGGGTAAAAAAGATTTTTTCAATCGACTGATCGCAAAAACCAATGGGCCCTCAATCGTCCGACGTCTTTTCCTTGTATTCGCACAGGTCTTCGATGCGGCAGCTGCCGCAGCGTGGCTTGCGTGCCTGGCACACGTAACGCCCGTGCAGGATCAGCCAGTGGTGGGAGTCGAGCAGGTAGGGCTTGGGGACAAATTTCATCAACTGTTTTTCCACTTCAACCACGTTCTTGCCGCGGGCAATGCCTGTCCGATTGCTGACCCGGAAAATGTGGGTGTCTACGGCCATGGTCAGTTGTCGGAATGCCGTGTTGAGCACCACGTTGGCGGTTTTGCGGCCTACACCCGGCAGGGCTTCCAAGGCTTCGCGGGTTTGCGGCACTTCGCTGCCATGCAGTTCTACCAAAAGGCGGCAGGTCTCAATGACATTCTTGGCCTTGCTGTTGTACAGGCCGATGGTCTTGATGTACTCCGACAAACCGTCCACACCCAGGGCATAGATTGCCTCCGGTGTGTTTGCCACGGGATACAGCTTGGCCGTGGCCTTGTTGACGCCAACGTCCGTGGACTGGGCCGAGAGGATCACCGCAATCAGCAACTCGAACGGCGAGGAGTAGGCCAGTTCGGTCTTGGGTTCCGGATTGTCTTCGTGAAACCTGCGGAAAATTTCCAGGCGTTTTGCGGCGTTCATCGGGCGTAGGGTTCCTTGCAGGCGATCAGCGTGGTTTCGAATAGTGGGTCGAGGCCTGGATCCGTGCGAGCAGCGACCCGAGTAGCATAAACCCGACAGGTCTCAATGGGGCGTCGGCAATGGCGACCAACCACCCCAGAGCGCGTCAGTCACCATGGGCATCTAACTGGCGCTGGGCCTCATCGAGCTTGTTTTTTGCATCGGCCAGTTGTTGTGCATCACCCTGTTGGTCCTGGGCTTTCTTCAGTGCTGCGCGGCGCATCGCCACCTGGATCTTGGCGCGTTTGAGGGCGGCGTTGCTGTTGATGGGGAGCGGCGCCGCGAGCGTGTTGTTCTGGTCCAAGGCGGCCAGTGCCTGTTCTGCTGCTTCGAACTGCTGTTGCAGAACGATCAATTGTGACTGCTGCTCAAAAGTTGGCGGATGCCCAAATGCCTTCAGCGATTTGTGTAATTGGGCGCGACTCATTGCAACGCTGATCTTGGCTTTCTTGATCGACGCATCCCTTGCAGCCTCATGTGTATCCAGCTGTGCGGCAGGCTCCGGTACCACGCGTCTGGCCCTGGCCAGGCGTTCGGCGAGCTTGTGCTCTTCTTCCCGTTGCAAGCGCGCGTTACGCTGCTCGAAGCGCCGCCGTGCTCGGTTGCGCTTGATTTCACGGTCATGACGTTCTTCGTCGTTAGCCGCCAGGCCACCTACGATAGGCAGCACGGTGATTGGCGGGCGCATCTCGATACAGTCCACCGGACACGGTGCGACGCACAGGTCACAGCCCGTGCACTCATCGATAATCACCGTGTGCATAAATTTGGCGGCGCCAACGATGGCATCTACCGGGCAAGCCTGGATGCACTTGGTGCACCCGATGCACTCGGCCTCGCGGATGTACGCAACCTGCGCTGGCGCCTCGCCACGGCTGGTGTCCAGGTCCAGCACCGGTACGCGCAGCAACCGTGCAAGGCCTGCAATGGTTTCCTGCCCGCCGGGCGGGCACTTGTTGATTGCCTCGCCATGCGCGATGCCCTCGGCGTAAGGCTTGCAACCCGGGTGCCCGCACTTTCCGCATTGGGTCTGCGGCAGCAGTGCGTCGATACGTTGAATCAGATTCATGGGGTGATCATTGGCGAGCCGGTTAAACAAACAGGGCCTGATTATCCGGCAAGCGAGAAAGGGGTACTAGCTGAAAAGCCCTGTCGCCGAGACGACAGGGCTGGTTTGCAGGGTTACTTGATGCGCTGACCCGGCTTGGCGCCGCTATCGGGGCTCAGCAGGTAGATCTCTTCACCGCCAGGGCCGGCCGCCATCACCATGCCTTCGGAGATGCCGAACTTCATTTTGCGTGGCTTGAGGTTGGCGATCATCATGGTCAGGCGACCATCGAGCTTGGACGGGTCCGGATAGGCGCTCTTGATCCCGGAGAACACATTGCGCTGCTCGTCACCGATATCCAGGGTCAGGCGCAGCAGCTTGTCGGCACCTTCCACGGCTTCGGCCTTGATGATCAGCGCAACACGCAGGTCAACGGCGGCAAAGGCGTCAAACTCGATTTCCGGAGAAAGCGGGTCCTTGGCCAGCTCACCATTGCCCGCTGGCGCAGCCGAGCCGGTGTCGGTCTGGCTGGCGGCCAGGTCTTCTTTCGAAGCGTCGGTCATGGCCTGGACTTTTACCGGGTCGATACGGGTCATCAGCGGCTTGAACTCGTTCAACTGGTGGTTGCTGAGCAAGGTGGTGTGGTCGTTCCAGGTCAACGGGGCGACGTTGAGGAATGCCTCGGCGTCGGCCGCCAGCAATGGCAGCACCGGTTTGAGGAAGATCACCAACTGGCGGAACAGGTTGACGCCGGTGGCGCAGATCGCCTGGACTTCTGCCTGCTTGCCTTCCTGCTTGTTCAACGACCACGGGGCCTTGTCGGCGATCCAGGCGTTGGCGCGGTCGGCCAGGCCCATGATCTCGCGCATGGCGCGGGCGAAGTCGCGGGCTTCATAGGCGTCGGCGATGCTTGGCGCGGCGGCCAGGAACGCGTCGGTCAGTTCCGGTGCGGCATTTTCCGCCACCAGTAACCCGGCATTCCCCTTGTGGATGAAACCGGCGCAACGGCTGGCGATGTTGACGACTTTGCCCACGAGGTCCGAGTTGACCTTCTGTACGAAGTCTTCCAGGTTCAGGTCGAGATCGTCGACGCCACGGCCCAGCTTGGACGCGTAGTAGTAACGCAGATATTCCGGCGACAGGTGGTCCAGGTAGGTGCGCGCCTTGATAAACGTGCCACGGGACTTGGACATCTTCTGGCCGTTGACCGTCAGGTAGCCGTGCACGGCAATCCCGGTCGGCTTGCGGTAGCCCGAACCTTCGAGCATCGCCGGCCAGAACAGGGCGTGGAAGTTGACGATGTCCTTGCCGATGAAGTGGTACAGCTCGGCGGTGGAGTCCTTGCCCCAGAACGCGTCGAAGTCCAGCTCCGGCGTGCGGTCGCAGAGGTTCTTGAAGCTGGCCATGTAGCCGATCGGCGCGTCCAGCCACACATAGAAGTACTTGCCCGGCTCATCCGGGATCTCGAAGCCGAAGTACGGTGCATCGCGGGAGATGTCCCACTGTTGCAGGCCGGCATCCAGCCATTCGGCGATCTTGTTCGCCACGGCTTCCTGCAAGGTGCCACTGCGGGTCCAGGTTTGCAGCATCTGCTGGAAATCCGGGAGTTTGAAGAAGAAGTGCTGGGAATCCTTGAGTACCGGCGTGGCGCCGGAGATTGCCGACTTCGGATCCTTCAGGTCAGTCGGCGCATAAGTGGCACCGCATTTTTCGCAGTTGTCGCCGTACTGGTCTTCAGTGCCGCATTTCGGGCAGGTGCCCTTGATGAAGCGGTCGGCCAGGAACATTTTCTTTTCCGGGTCGAAATACTGAGTGATCGAACGCTGGGCAATGTGCCCGGCATCACGCAACTTGAGGTAGATCTGGCTCGACAGCTCACGGTTTTCTTCGGCGTGAGTGGAGTGGAAGTTGTCGAAGTCCACCAGGAACTCGGCAAAGTCGGCGCTGTGTTCAGCCTGCACGTTGGCGATCAGTTGTTCCGGGGTGATGCCTTCCTTTTCGGCGCGCAGCATGATGGCCGAACCGTGGGCGTCGTCCGCGCAGACATAAATGCATTGGTTGCCGCGATGCTTCTGGAAGCGCACCCACATATCGGTCTGGATGTACTCAAGCATATGGCCAAGATGGATAGAACCATTGGCATAGGGCAGGGCGCTGGTGACGAGGATCTTGCGTGGCTCGGACATGGGGCTCGGCTACTTGATGAAACGGAGGTCGGCCACTATAAAGCGCCGGGAAATTTATTTCACCCCGTGGTGCTGTTTCAGAATTTTCCGCGCCTTCGAAAGCGTGCCGTTCAGCGGCCGGAACGGTTAGGATAGCCGCCTGTTTCAGTCAGTCTTTTTTCGGGAGTAGCCCATGAGCGCCGTGAATCGCGCAGCGGTGGAAGCCGTTCTTCGCCAGTACACCGACCCCTATTTGAATCAGGACCCGGTCAGTGCCGGCTGTGTGCGTGCCATCGAGGTCCAGGGCGATCAGGTGTCAGTCCAGTTGGAACTGGGCTATGCCGCCGGTCTGTTCAAGAGCGGCTGGGCGCAGATGCTGCAAATGGCTATCGAAGGCCTCGACGGCGTTCGTTCAGCCAAGGTCGACATCCAGTGCGTGATCGCGCCGCATAAAGCCCAGGCACAGATACCGGGCCTGGCTAATGTCAAGAACGTGATCGCCGTGGCGTCCGGCAAGGGCGGCGTGGGTAAATCCACCACAGCGGCCAACCTGGCCCTGGCCCTGGCCCGTGAAGGCGCCCGGGTGGGCATCCTTGACGCCGATATCTATGGCCCGAGCCAGGGCGTGATGTTCGGGATTGCCGAAGGTACGCGGCCGAAGATCAAGGATCAGAAGTGGTTCGTGCCCATCGAATCCCTGGGCGTGGAAGTCATGTCCATGGCGTTCCTGACCGATGAAAACACGCCGATGGTGTGGCGTGGACCGATGGTTTCCGGCGCCTTGCTGCAATTGGTTACGCAGACCGCTTGGGGCGACTTGGATTACCTGGTCATCGACATGCCGCCAGGCACTGGCGATATCCAGCTGACCCTGGCGCAGAAAGTCCCGGTGGCTGGCTCGGTGATCGTGACCACGCCCCAGGATCTGGCGCTGCTCGACGCGAAAAAAGGCGTGGAGATGTTTCGCAAGGTCAACATCCCGGTGCTGGGCGTCGTGGAAAACATGGCCGTGCACATCTGCTCCAACTGCGGTCACGCCGAGCACCTGTTTGGTGAAGGCGGCGGCGAGAAGCTGGCGACCCAGTACGGGGTTGAATTACTGGCGTCGTTGCCGTTGTCGATGGCAATTCGTGAGCAGGCCGACGGCGGTAAACCTACCGTAGCGGCCGAGCCGGACGGTCAGCTTGCCATGGTTTATCAGGAGCTGGCCCGTCACGTAGGCGCGCGGATCGTATTGCAGGAAGCGGCGGCACCGGCCATGCCGACCATTACCGTCAGCGACGACTGAAAGGGTTGAAGGGCAAAAGAGCCTCGCGTTGTCGGGGCTTTTTCTTGTCTGCGCAAGGTGAAGGTGGGGCTGCGTGCGCTTTTACTCAGTCGTTCGTGTAAGCATTAACTTACTTTCGCGTAAGTGTTCGGTTTTTTTATCAGATCTTTACGGCTCTAAATGTCGAAAGATATTCCTATATGTTTGAAATATAAGGCATATTTTTTGGCGTATTGAGAGCGTGACCCTGTGGTTGGGCGTCGTGTGTCCCGTTGAACTTCCCCGGGAACTCTCTAACATCAGCCCTGTGTCCACGGATTGACACAGCCATCAAGGAACGATGGCTCAGGGAACGTCGCAGGATGCGATTCATCAGGATGATGAAAAGGAACACAGGGACTAGGGAAAAAATGTGGGCGGGTCATACCGCCCCTTTTTTTGCCTGCGAAAAAGTAAATGCTTGCCCCGGAATGCAAAAAAGGCCCCTGAGGGCCTTTTTTCGTTGGGCAGCGGCGCTTTAGCGCTCTAGTTGCTCAATCTTGTCGGGTTTGCCCTCCCACTCAGCGGCATCCGGCATCGGATCTTTACGCTCCGTGATGTTCGGCCACACGTCTGCCAGTTCGGCGTTCAACGCAATGAACTGCTCCATGCCCGCAGGCACTTCATCCTCGGAGAAAATAGCAACGGCCGGGCATTCTGGTTCACACAGGGCGCAGTCAATGCACTCATCCGGGTGGATAACCAGGAAATTCAGGCCTTCGTAGAAGCAGTCCACCGGACACACTTCGACGCAGTCGGTGTACTTGCACTTGATGCAGTTGTCGGTAACGACGAAGGTCATTTCTAATTTTCTCCTCAGGCGGCGGCGGCGAAACCCTTTACGGCAGGGCTCGCGAGGTTCGGGAGCGATAGTCTGCAGGCCAGGCTAAAAGCCTGCAGCATCCCAAACCGCGCGAGAGTCTACCAGCTTGCAAGCGTCTGCGTTATATCCGAACCTGCAGTGCATATAACATTTCGAGCGCTTTACGCGGCGTCAAGCCGTCCAGGTCAAGCTTTGCCAGCTCATCCAACACCGGGTGGGGCAGGCTGGCGAACATATCGCTCTGGTGCGGCGCGGCGGGTTTGCTGCTGGCTTTGACCGGGCTGGCGACCACCGTTTCGTGGGGCAGGGCCGTGGTTTCCAACCGACTGAGGTGTTCGCGGGCCCGCAGGATCACGTCGTTCGGCACACCGGCCAGTTGCGCCACCGCCAGGCCGTAGCTCTGGCTCGCCGGCCCAGGCAGTACGTGGTGCAAGAACACGATGCGCTCGTTGTGCTCGGTGGCATTGAGATGCACGTTAGCCACCAGCGGCTCGCTTTCCGGCAGTACCGTCAGTTCGA
Organism: Pseudomonas cyclaminis; assembly: GCF_015163715.1. GTDB lineage: Bacteria > Pseudomonadota > Gammaproteobacteria > Pseudomonadales > Pseudomonadaceae > Aquipseudomonas > Aquipseudomonas cyclaminis. The sequence goes on along the minus strand of NZ_JADDUM010000026.1, from coordinate 6,731 downwards.
AATAGTGGGTGGCAAACAGCGTATAAGCCCGCAGATGCGCCAACCGCTCGGCTGCCGCCCATGCCAGGGACAGGCCATCGAAGGTGCTGGTGCCACGACCCACTTCGTCCATCAGCACCAGGCTGCGTTCGGTGGCATTGTGCAGGATGTTGGCGGTTTCGCTCATTTCCACCATAAAGGTCGAACGGCCACCGGCCAGGTCGTCGCTGGAGCCGATTCGGGTGAAAATGCGGTCGACCAGGGACAGCTCGCAACTGGCTGCGGGTACAAAGCTGCCGATATGCGCCAACAATACGATTAAGGCGGTCTGGCGCATGTAGGTGGATTTACCGCCCATGTTCGGACCGGTGATGACCAACATGCGGGTGTCATCGTCGAGCGACAGGTCGTTGGCGACGAACGGCGTGGTCAACACCTGTTCCACCACCGGGTGGCGCCCCTGCACGATGCGCATGCACGGCTCGCTGACAAAACGCGGGCAGTTCAGGTCAAGGTTCAGCGCACGTTCGGCAAGGTTGCTCAAAACATCCAGTTCCGCCAGGGCGGCGGCAGTGTCTTGCAGCGGCGCCAGTTGGCTGATCAGGTCTTCGAGCAAGGCTTCATAGAGCATCTTTTCGCGAGCCAGGGCGCGGCTCTTGGCCGACAGCGCCTTGTCTTCGAACTCTTTGAGCTCCGGCGTGATAAAGCGCTCGGCGCCCTTGAGGGTCTGGCGGCGTTGATAGTCGATAGGTGCCGACTCGGCCTGCTTGCTTGGCAGCTCAATAAAGTAGCCGTGTACGCGGTTGTAGCCGACCTTAAGGTTGGCCAGGCCGGTGCGGGCTTTTTCGCGGGCTTCCAGGTCGATCAGGAACTGCCCGGCGTTCTCGCTCAGGGCTTGCAGTTCATCCAGTTCACTGTCGTAACCCGTCTTCAATACACCGCCATCACGGATAATCGCCGGCGGGTTGTCGATGATGGCCTTTTCCAGCAGGGCTGCCAGCTCCGGGTAGGTGCCTGCGGTTTCGGCCAACTGCTGCAGGTGCGGCGTGTCCAGTTCGGTCATTGCCACTTGCAACTGCGGCAGGGCACTGAGGGCATCACGCAGGCGTGCGAGGTCACGAGGGCGCGCATTGCGCAAGCCGATCCGCGCCAGGATTCGCTCGATATCGCCGATTTCCTTGAGCTGCGGTTGCAGCTTTTCGAAGCGATAGCCATCCAGCAGGCAGGTAATAGAGGTCTGACGCGCTTGCAGCACCGTCAGGTCCCGCAACGGACGGTTCAACCAGCGCGTCAGCAGGCGGCTGCCCATGGCGGTCTGGCAACGGTCGACCACCGATTGCAGGGTATTGTCACGCCCGCCTGACAGGTTGGTGTCCAGTTCCAGATTTCGACGGCTGGCGCCATCGAGCACCACCGTGTCGTCCAGGCGCTCATGGCGCAGGCTGCGCAAATGCGGCAGGGCAGTGCGCTGGGTTTCCTTGGCGTAGCTGAGCAGGCAACCGGCAGCGCCGATGGCCAGGGTCAGGGTCTCGCAACCGAAGCCCTTGAGGTCTTGCACCGAGAACTGCTGGCACAGGCTTTTCAGCGCGGAGTCCCGCTCAAAATCCCACGGCGCACGGCGCTTGGTCCCACGGCGTTTCTCGGCTGGCAAGTCTTTCGGCCAATCATCCGGGATCAACAACTCCACCGGATTGATGCGCTCCAACTCCGCCAGCAAGTTCTCCCAGCCCTTGATCTCCAGCACGCTGAAATTGCCGCTGGTAATGTCCAGCACCGAAAGGCCGAACAAACGCTCATCGCCCAGCACCGCGGCGATCAGGTTATCGCGACGCTCATCCAGCAACGCTTCATCACTCACCGTCCCCGGCGTGATAATGCGCACCACCTGACGTTCCACCGGCCCTTTGCTGGTGGCCGGGTCGCCGATCTGCTCACAGATCACCACCGACTCACCCAGCTTCACCAGCTTGACCAGGTAACCTTCCAACGAATGGTATGGAATCCCACACATCGGAATCGACTGCCCCGCCGACTGCCCACGCGCGGTCAGGGTAATGTCCAGCAGCTTGGCGGCCTTCTTCGCGTCTTCGTAGAAGATCTCGTAGAAGTCGCCCATGCGATAGAACATCAACTGATCAGGGTGCTGGTTTTTCAGTCGCCAGTACTGCTGCATCATTGGTGTGTGGGAGGACAGATCGGAAGTGTTCTTACTCATCAGATAGTTAGCAAATTCGTTGGAAGGAGTGGGGCAAAGGTGGGGCACTTGGCCCTGCTGATTTTGCGATGGCGGCAAGGTTAACACGCGAGGTCGGGGCTTCGCAGGTCGCAAGCGGATAGGTGAAAGGCTGAAATAAATGCTAAAAGATGCATTTTTGCATTTGCCAACCCAAAAAACTCCCGTCACTATCCGCGCTATGCAAAAACGCAACGTTTCTATCGTCTTACGAGAACTGCTGGACCGCGACCGGATCTCCCCCACGGAGCTTCACCGGCGCACTGGCGTACCTCAATCCACGCTGTCCCGGATCCTCAGCGGCAAGATCGTTGACCCCTCGGACAAGCACATCTCACGCATCGCCGAGTACTTTCGCGTCAGCACCGACCAGTTGCGCGGACGCGTAGCCATCGGCGCCTTGCGCGAAGACCTGCGCGACCCAACACATTCGGAACTCAAGGACATTAGCCTGTGGGACGACGACACGCCCGTTAATGATGACGAGGTGTCGATCCCTTTTCTGCGTGAGGTTGAATTGGCTGCTGGATCAGGAAGATTCGTCATTGAGGAAAGCGAGAAGGCCAGCTTGCGTTTTGGAAAACGCAGCCTGCGGCATAACGGTGTGCAGTTCGACCAGGCCAAGTGCGTGACAGTGCGCGGCAACAGTATGTTGCCAGTGCTGCGCGATGGCGCAACGGTCGGGGTGAACGCGGGCAAGAGCGGGATTGGCGATATCGTCGATGGTGATTTGTACGCTATCAATCACAACGGCCAACTGCGGGTGAAACAGCTCTATCGCCTGCCTTCCGGGATTCGCCTGCGCAGTTTCAATCGTGATGAGCATCCGGACGAAGACTACAGTTTCCAGGACATCCAGGATGAGCAGATCAGCATTCTCGGTCATGTGTTTTGGTGGGGCATGTACGCCCGTTGACCTCCCTGTGTAAGACAAAGCCCGCCAATGCGCGGGCTTTTTTTCGCCTGCTTCAACAGCGTCAAACCCTTTGTCCACCAAGCTCTCAATGCGCTAGCGCATTTATTGATCAAAAATAAATGCATTAACGCATTGACTGTATATGCATACATGCATATTCTTCAATTCAAGCCAGCCAACAAGGTGGTGGAGGCGGCAAGGATGCTGCCATGGAAGACAGGGAAGGCACGCAACATCGGCAAGGACGCCATCGAAGCGATGGCAAGGACGCCAGGCAACAACGGCAAGGACGCCGACGCTCTTTAGTTTCAAGGTTTTACTCATACCAATAAGGACCGCATTACTGAAAAGCCTTGGTAACCGGGCTTTTTGGAATGCCTACCAACACGTGGAATTACCCAGACACCGGCGGTTGCCGGCATTGCTCAGCCAGGAGGCGTGACATGACAAACGAGCAGCAAGTGTTAGCAGAACTGCCTGTCTGGCTGGTGATCGTACTGGCCCTGATCGGCGGTGTATCCGGCGAAATGTGGCGTGCCGACAAAGAGGGCGCCCGTGGCTGGTCCCTGATGCGGCGCCTGGCGCTGCGGTCCGGGGCGTGCATGGTTTGCGGGGGCTCGGCATTGATGCTGTGCTACGCCGCAGGTATGTCGATCTGGACCGCCGGCGCAATCGGTTGCCTCACTGCCATGGCGGGGGCTGACGTCGCTATCGGCCTATATGAACGTTGGGCGGCCAGGCGCATCGGGGTCAATGAGCCCCCATCCTCTCGCCCGGATCAGCAGTAACCGCTGCAAGGACGTCACGTAATGACACTTCTCGAAAAACCTACTCAACTGCCTGCGGCGATTGGGGACGCGCTGAAGAGCGCCTTCCCACAATTGCGTGTAGGCAATCATCAGGACTTTACCAGCGCCGAGGAAAAGACCGGCGTGTTGATCAGCATGGAGCGCAGTGGCCCCGCCTTGCGCTCCCGTGAAGGGCGCAGGGCACATGCCTTGTCGATCTCACTCAGGGCCACGGTCGCCAGCGCGTCGGCACCCTTTGGCGCTTGCGACCTGGCCAGCCAACTGATGGACCTGGTCCTGGATAACCGCTGGGGCCTGCCGTCGGATCAGTGCGACCGGCCCACGTCCATCGTCGCCGCGCCGTGCCCATTCAACAGCGCCGAAGCGGACTACTGCAGCTGGACGGTTTCCTTCACCCAAATACTCTACCTCCCAGGTATGTGCGCGCCGTCGCCGTCAGTCTCTCGATTCAGTCGGTCACTTGCACGTGCGATTGGCTCCTGTAGGGTAGGCCAATCCCCGCTCACCTCTGGAGACGACCGTGAAGGAAATCACTCAACTGGCTGCCGAACTGGGCCGCCGTCTACAGGTGCTCAATGCACACGTCACCACGGCGGAGTCCTGCACCGGTGGAGGTATTGCCGAAGCTATTACACGGATTCCCGGGAGTTCGGCGTGGTTTGAAGCGGGATACGTCACTTACTCCAATCGGCAGAAAACCCGGCAGTTGAATGTGCCGCAAACATTGTTTCCAAAAGTGGGCGCCGTCAGTCAGGAAGTGGTGGAGGCGATGGTGCGCGGTGCCCAGGAAAAAAGCCTGGCCCGATTCGCTGTGGCAGTCAGCGGCGTGGCCGGGCCCGACGGTGGTTCGCCTGATAAACCGGTGGGCACAGTGTGGTTGGCCTTCGGCGTGGGCGACGAGGTCACGGCCGAGCTTGAGCACTTCCCCGGCAACCGCGACGAGGTCCGCCGACAAACGGTAAAGGCTGCGCTAGAGGGCTTGTTGCGACGAGCTGCAGCAGAAATAGAAAATCAGGGGTAGGCGATCTACGATCTTTGTGGAACAATACTGTCTACTTATACAGGTGTTGGCCGCCCCGGCCTTATTGATTACGTGAGGACTTTAATGGACGACAACAAGAAGAAAGCCTTGGCTGCGGCCCTGGGTCAGATCGAACGTCAATTCGGCAAGGGTGCCGTAATGCGTATGGGCGATCACGACCGTCAGGCGATCCCGGCTATTTCCACTGGCTCTCTGGGTCTGGACATCGCACTCGGCATTGGCGGCCTGCCAAAAGGCCGTATCGTTGAAATCTACGGTCCTGAATCTTCCGGTAAAACCACTCTGACACTGTCGGTGATTGCCCAGGCGCAAAAAATGGGCGCCACTTGCGCGTTCGTCGATGCCGAGCACGCCCTGGACCCTGAGTACGCCGGTAAGCTGGGCGTCAACGTTGACGACCTGCTGGTTTCCCAGCCGGACACCGGTGAGCAAGCCCTGGAAATCACCGACATGCTGGTGCGCTCCAACGCCATCGACGTGATCGTGGTCGACTCCGTGGCAGCCCTGGTACCCAAGGCTGAAATCGAAGGCGAAATGGGTGACATGCACGTGGGCCTGCAAGCCCGTCTGATGTCCCAGGCGCTGCGTAAAATCACCGGTAACATCAAGAACGCCAACTGCCTGGTGATCTTCATCAACCAGATCCGTATGAAGATCGGCGTGATGTTCGGTAGCCCGGAAACCACCACCGGTGGTAACGCGCTGAAGTTCTACGCGTCGGTCCGCCTGGACATCCGCCGTACGGGTGCGGTGAAGGAAGGTGACGAGGTTGTTGGTAGCGAAACCCGCGTTAAAGTCGTGAAGAACAAAGTTGCTCCGCCTTTCCGTCAGGCTGAATTCCAGATTTTGTACGGCAAGGGTATTTACCTGAATGGCGAGATGATCGACCTGGGTGTACTGCATGGCTTCGTCGAGAAGTCCGGTGCCTGGTATGCCTACAACGGCAGCAAAATCGGCCAGGGCAAGGCCAACTCGGCCAAGTTCCTGGCAGACAACCCGGATATCGCCGCCACGCTTGAGAAGCAAATCCGCGACAAGCTGCTGACCGCAGCACCCGACGTGAAAGCTGCTGCCAACCGCGAGCCGGTTGCAGAAGTGGAAGAAGCCGATACTGACGTCTGAAGCAAACGATGACTGTTGTACTGGATACACTCGTCGCCGTTCGGCGCACTGCGATGGACCTGCTCGCTCGCCGCGAGCATGGGCGAGTCGAGCTGACGCGTAAGCTGCGTCAGCGCGGCGCAGACCCTGAGATGATCGATACGGCCCTTGACCGTTTAACGGAAGAAGGGCTGCTGTCCGAATCCCGTTACCTCGAAAGTTTTGTCTCCTACCGAGCCCGTTCCGGTTATGGCCCTGCGCGTATTCGTGAAGAGCTGAGCCAGCGTGGCCTGCAACGTGCCGATATCGACCTCGCCCTGCGTGAGTGTGGGATCAGTTGGCAGTCGCAGTTGGAAGACACTTGGCGTCGCAAGTTCTCTGGCCATCTGCCGATCGATGCCAGGGAGCGTGCGAAACAAGGCCGCTTCTTGAGTTACCGTGGATTTTCGATGGAGATGATCAGCGCTTGCTCAGCGGCCGAGACATGGACGACTGAAACCGTGTTAAACGCGCTTGTCATGTTGTACAGGCTCGTTGTGATAAGCGGGCTTGCTGTGGTGAGCGGGCTTGCCCCGCGCTGGCTGCGTAGCACCCCAATCAACTCACCGCTCACTTCAACTGAAACGCCCCCCAAAAAGAGCCCACTATGAA
>NZ_JADDUM010000259.1 GCF_015163715.1 Pseudomonas cyclaminis | reverse complement strand
CCCCGATTGCAGAGTGTCAGTCGCAACATACATGACTGATACACCGCAATCGGGGGGCAAGCCCCCTCCCACTCAGCGGTACAGATCCTCCCGCGTCCACGGCAGTTCATGGCTGCCATCGGCATGGGGCTTGACCGCCAGGATCTGGTGCAGGTTGATCCAACCCCGCGCAAACGCATAGGCACAACCGGCCAAGTACAACCGCCAGATACGCAATGCCTGCTCCGGCACCATCTTCGCCGCCGCCTCCAGGTTGTCTTCCAGGCGCTCGCTCCAGTGGTCCAGAGTGCGGGCGTAATGCAGGCGCAGGCTTTCGACGTCGACCACTTCCAGCCCGACTTCGCTGATCTCGGCGGTCATCATCGCCAGGTGTGGCAGCTCACCGTTGGGAAACACATAGCGCTCGATAAACTCGCCGGCGCCACGGCCCACCGGGCGGCCGTCGGTGTGCTTGGCGGTGATGCCATGGTTCATCACCAGGCCGCCTTCACGCACGGCACCGAACAGGGTCTGGCAGTACTGCGCCAGGTTGGCGTGACCGACGTGTTCGAACATGCCCACGCTCACCACTTTGTCGAAACGGCCATCCTGGGGCAGGTCGCGGTAGTCCAGCAGTTGCAGGTCGATCTGGTCGTCCAGGCCCTCGGCGCTCACCCGCTCCCGAGCCAATGCCAACTGCTCCTTGCTCAGGGTGATACCAAACACCTTCACCCCGAATTCCCGCGCCGCAAAACGCGCCAGCCCGCCCCATCCGCACCCAACGTCGAGCAAATACTCGCCCGGCTGCAAGCGCAGCTTGCGGCACAGGTGGCGGAATTTGTCTTGTTGGGCCTGGTCGATGGATTCGCTGCCGGTTTCGAAATAACCGCAGGAGTACGCCATGTCCTGATCCAGCCACAGCTGGTAGAACGCGTTGGACAGGTCGTAATGGTAGGAAATGGCCGCAGCGTCGGTGGCCTTGTCGTGGATCGAGCGCACCGGATGACTGCCACCGTCATCCTCGACTAGAGCATGACTCAGCTCATCACACACCCGGATCACTTCGCTGATGGAGCCTTCCAGCTCCAGTTTGCCCTCGACGAAGGCTTCGCCCAGTGAGTCGAGCGTGGGATGGGTCAGTTGCGAGACGACCGTGGGGTCCTTCACCACGATGGTCACACTGGGCTCGGGGCCCAAGTTGAATTCATGGCCGTCCCAGAGTCGCAGACGCAGCGGTAGCTGAAGATTCTGTAAGGCCGGTGGAAGTTGCGCGAGCATGAGTGGTCCCCCCTTGTTTCAGACGTCTGAAATGAGGGTAGACCATCCCAATAAAAGTAGGAGGCTATCGATTTGATAGCCCGCTTCTATGGGGCTCGGCGTTGGAGCAAACCGTCCTGGACCCACTGTTTCAGCCATGTAACAGCCTGCAGCGGCGCACCCTCTGCATAAGTGACTGCCAGTTGCTCGCACAGTTCTGCGAACGTCCAACCGGTCGTCACCATACCGGACAACGCAAAGGCCTCTGCGGGCTCCAGGCTGCGGTAATGGCACACATGCTGATGGCGCCATACCAGGCAAATCTGTGCGAGGTCCAAGCTGTGGCTGTCGGGGAAGTCCGCGTCATCCTTGCTGGCACGCCAGATGGCGACGCTGTTGAAGTGGCACAGTCGCTGTTGCACGGACGGCACCAAGGTGACTTGCAAACCCGGCCAATCCTCAGGCGGCAGCAGCGCCATATCATTCAGGGTCAGCGGTTGGCCTTCCAGCGCATCGAACGCCAGGGTGAAGGCCCACTCCAACTGGGCCAGCTCCGCCAGCGGTGCACTTTGTTCGGCCACCAGATGCTCGTGGATAAACGCCGGCAATCGCTCGCCGAGCCAACGCAGGCTGTAATGGGCCGACGGATAACGGCGTACATACGCGTGGGTCAGCGCGGCAAACTCATCATCCCCCAGCCAATACAGGATGGCGCTGAAGTCATGCCGCAACACGTCCTGCAACCGTGCGATATAGGCGTTGTGGTAGATCGCCAGGCCCGTGTCCACATCCAGCGTCGGCCCGCCCAGCAAAGTCGTGGCGAAGCCACTGTTGGCATCCGGCGTCTGGGCTAATAAATACTGTTCGAAGGCCAACTGCCAATCGGTCAGGCGCATACGGCTCTCCTGGCCAAGGCGGTGGCGCCCAGTTCGCGGGCTTTGCTCAACTCGGTGAGCAGCTCCTCGAATGGCGGAAAATGGTCGTCGCGCTCCAACAATGTCGAGACCGGCCCCAAATGCTCCAGGGTCTGTTGATACAGCGCCCACACCGGATCACACACCGGGTGGTCGTGGGTATCGACCACGTAGTCGCCATAGTCCATATGCCCGGCCAGATGCAGCTGGCGAATGCTGTCGGGCGGCAAGTTGCGGATAAAGGTCCAGGCATCGAAGCCATGGTTGCGCGAACTGACGTACACATTGTTGACGTCCAGCAACAACTGGCAGCCCGACAGATGGGCCAGGGCGTTGAGGAATTCCCACTCGGTGAATTCATCCGCCTTGGCGCGCACATAACTGGAGACGTTTTCCAGCACCAATGGGCGCTGCAATACGTCCTGCACTTGGCGAACGCGGCTGGCGACGTGATAAAGGCTTTCTTCGGTGTAAGGCAGCGGCAGCAGGTCATGCAACTGGTGCGCACTGCCGCGGCTCCAGCACAGATGATCGGAAACCCACGCCGGCTGGATGCGCTCGGCGAGCTGTTTGATTTGTTTCAGGTAATCGATATCGAGGGCGTGGGGCCCGCCGATGGACAGGGACACGCCGTGCATGACCAAGGGATAGCGCTCGGCTATCGCGTCCAGGAAGTACAAGGCTTTACCGCCCTGCACCAGATAATTCTCGGAGATCACTTCGAACCAATCCACGGCCGGCGATTGTTCAAGGATCTGCTGGTAGTACTCACTGCGTAAACCCAGGCCGTAACCCAGACTTGGAAGGGAAGCGGACATGACTGACTCCTGGGGAAAGTGTCCGCAGCGCAAGGGGCTGGCGCTGCGGTTGCACTCGTTGCCGGTTATTCGCCGACTTTGCCGCCAGCTGCGTCACACGCTGCCTTGGTCATGGACTTGAAGCCGTGGCCCTTGCAGACCGCCTGGCCTTTGCAGGCGTTTTCAGCGGTCTTGCAGTCGTTCATGCCTTTGCAGGAGGTTACGCCGTAGCAATGCACTGAAGCGTCTGCGGCCTGTGCCTGGGTCGCAACACCGGCGAACATAGTGGCGGCGGCCATAGCGAAAGCGGCACCAGCAGCAGCGGATTTAATGTTCATTGTTGTAGTCCTCATGATCGGTAGTGGTGTCGGTCTGAACGGATTGCTCAGTCTCGACACACCACTAGAGTGAGGCCCCCCGACGGCGTTACAGCGATGTGCAAATATTTCTGAAAATTATTCGTCGAGCTTCAACAGTGGCTCGTGAAAGCGTAGCAAACGCCCGGCGTTTCCCAACACCAGCAACGTGCTGAGGTTGTGCAGCACGGCCGCGATCATCGCGCCTGCGGCACCCAGCCAGCCAAACGCGGCGAACACCACAATTGCCAGCGTCCAGCCCAGACCGATGATCACATTGACCTGCAACGTGTGCCGGCACTGGCGACTCAAGCGCACACAGGTGCCCAGGCGGCGCAGGTCGCTGCCGATCAGCACCACGTCCGCCGAGGCCAGCGCGATGTCCGCCCCGCCCGCCCCCATGGCTACGCCAACCACCCCGGCCTTGAGCGCCAGGGAATCGTTGATCCCATCGCCCACCACCATCGGCCGGAAGCCGCTGCCGATTTCCCCCAGCACGCGGTTGAGCTTGTCCTCGGGCAACGCCTGGGCTTCGACATCGCTGATGCCCACGTCCAGGGCCAGGCTGTCGGCCACGCTTTGGCGGTCGCCCGTCAGCAGCAATTGGCGGCCCAGGCCCAGCTCGCGCAGTTCTTGCAAGGCTTGGCGGGCTTCCGGCTTGACGCTGTCGGCCAGCAACAGCCAGGCGAGAAACTGCCCGTTCAGCGCCAGCCCGGCAATCGGGCCGTCATGGTTGGGCACGCCCGTGGTGGCAATGCCCAACTGCGCGAACAACTCCGGTCGCCCAAGGGCCGCTTCGCCCTGCCCTGTGTGTGCCACGACGCCCAGGCCCTGGCGTTCGCGAATATCCGTGAGCGCCAGCATTTGCTCCTGAGTCGCCAACCCCGCCAACGCGCGGCTGACCGGGTGGCTACTGGCCGAACCGAGGCTGGCCGCAAGGTTTAGCAGCGCCTGGCGATCGGTCGAGGATGTCTCGATGGACTGCAATCTCAGCGTGCCGTAGGTCAGAGTGCCGGTCTTGTCGACCACCAGCGAGGTCAAGTCCGCCAGCTCTTCCAGGAACGCCGAGCTGCGAATCAGAATCCCATGACGCGCCGCCACCGCGATCCCGGCAATCGCCGTGGCCGGCGCCGACAGCACCAACGCACACGGACACGCCGCCACCAACACGGCGAGCATCGCCTGGGCATCGTTGGTCACAAACCAGGTGACCGCCGCCAGCAGCAGCACCAGCACCATATAGCTGCCCGCATAGCGCTCCAGCAGCCGCGTGATCGGTGGCTTGGACCGCTCGGCGTTCTGCATCAGCGCGATGACCTTGCCCAAGGTCGACTCGTTGCCGGTGCGCGTCACTTCAAGACGCAGCAGGCCGTCGAGATTGATCGCCCCGCCAAATACCTGCACACCCACGCTCGCCTCCAAGGGCACCGACTCGCCGGTGATCGGCGCCGTGTCCAGGCTCGCCTGGCCGGACAACACCACACCGTCGGCGGGCACGCGGTCACCGGCACGCACTTCGACGATATCGCCGGTGTTCAACGTGCCGTTATCCACCTCGACGATGCTGCCGTCGGCCTGCACCAACCGCGCATGGCTGCGGGTCAGTTTGCCCAAGGCATGGATCGCTTCCTGAGAGCCGATCACGCTGCGCTCTTCCAGCACATGGCCGAAGATCATAATGATCGGCAGCAACGCCGCCGTCAGCAGATCGCCGGTGGCCCAGGCGCCGAGCATGGCCAAGGCGATAAGTTGATCGGTGATCCCATGCAAGCTGGGGAACCGCAGGCTGTACCACGCTGAACGCATCACCGGCACGGCCACCAGCAGCGATGCCACGCCCAGCAGCAGCTGACTGACGCCGGTCTGGTCCGGTGCGAGCCAGCGCCACACCAGGCCCAGTACGAGCAAGCCCAGCGCCAGCATGGCCAGGGTCAATTGCCGGGCAGCGCTGCGCTGCTCGGCGGAGGTCAACATAGGTGCGCTCATTGCTCGGCTCCCTGGATGATCAAGCGGGAGTCGTCTTTAGGGTCGACCGTGGTCACGGAACCCGCCTGGCCGAGAATTTTCGGCAGGCGCTCGCGGTACAGCCGCAGCAGCAAACCCGGGTCTTTGACCTGGGCGAGGCTGGCGACCGTGGCGGTTTGCGCCTTGGCACTGGCCAGGCGCTCGCTGGCCTGGGCGTGGGCAACCTGCACCACACGATCCGCTTGCTGATTGGCGGTTTGGGTGAGTTTTTCGGCTTCGGTGCGCGCATTGGCCACCGCTTTATCGGCTTGCTGACTGGCCGTCAGCACCGCATTGAACGCATTCACCGCCGGGCTCGGCAGGCTCGACTGCACATCAACGCGAGTGACTTCGATGCCCAGGCCCAGGCCGCTGGAGGTCAACTCCGACAGCCGTTTATTGATGCCTTGCACCAGGTCACCGCGCAAGCGCTCACGCCGTTCGGCGGCGCTATTGTCAGTGCCGATCAGTTCCGGACGCGCCACCAAAATCGTGTCCAGATCCCGGGCCGCCGTCAGGGCCACGGCGCTGCGCGTGACCAGCCGATCCAGGGCCGGCAACACATGCTCGCCCTGCAACACAAAGGAATACGGTTCGGTGACCTTGTAGAACACCCGCACATCCAGCTGCACCACGCCGGCATCGCCGGTCAGCAGGTAACCGGAACCGGCCAGGGCATCGCTCAGCGGCGTGGCGAAACTGGCCACGCGTTCAGCCTGCACCGCGGCCTCCGAACGCAGCAGGTTTTCCACCCGCCGCTCGATCACGCGGTCGGCAGCCGGCAACAACACCACTTGCTCAAAGGGCTGCGGCCAGGCCAACAGCAAGCCAGCATTCTGAATGCGGTCGAGGGCGCCGAAGTGCAGCACCACGGCGCGGTTTTGCGGGTCGATCTGGCGCACGTTGGAAAACGCCCAGGCCAACGCCGCCAACACGGTCACCGCGTACAGAGCCATGAAGGTCAGGCGCCCGGCCTGGATCCACGGGCTGTCCGGGCTGTCACGCTCGGTCATGGCTGGACGTCCTTCGGCCCGTCCACCAGTGCGCGAAACGGCGCGGCGTCGGTGCGCAGGATGATCTTGGTGCCCGGCGTCACCACGGTGCCCAGTGTATCCAGCGAGCGCAGCAAGTTGTACAGCTGGGGATTACCGGCGTAGGCCCGCCCGTAAATCTGCGCAGCCTCGACTCGCGATTGCGCTTCGATATCGGCGGCTTTCACTGTGGCGTCAGCCTGCACAATGCGCGCGTCGCGCTCGGCGGCGGAGCGGATCTGCGCTGCTTCGCGCTTGCCCACGGCGGTGCGTTCGGTGGCGATGGTTTCGCGCTCGGCACGCATGCGGTCGACGGTGGCGGTAAGGGTCACCGACGGCAAGGTCAGGCGTTCGATGCCAACCTGGGCCACGCGCACGCCGTAGGTGGTGAGCAATTGTTGATCAATCTGCTGGCGCAATTGCGCTTCGAAATCGGCGATGCGCACTTGGCTGGCGTCGGTGTTGATCAGGCTGGACAGGTCAAAACTGGCCGCCGTGGTTTCCAGCGCCGAGCCGACGAAGGTGCGAATCTGCCGCGCCGCCTCATCCGGCTGATTTTGTACTGCACGCATAAAGCGCTGCACGTTGTCGGCATCGCCTTGCACCTGCCACGCTACATAGGCCTGCACGATGATGCGCAGGCCGTCGCGGGTGCCCACGTCCTGCAAGCCGCTGGAGGTCGTGCGCAGGCGCAGGTCCACCGGGATCGCCGCTTCGAACGGCGCCGGCCAGCGCCAGCCCAGGCCCGGCTCCAGCAGCACCCGCGATGGGTTGCCGAACCGCGTGATCACCGTGGCTTCGCCGGAACGCACTTGCACCAGGCTGGCCGCTGCGACCGCAAACAACACCAGCAACGCGGCCCAGGCCATGCGCCGCCAAGGGAAGGGGCCAGCAGCGTGCACGTCACCGTGGTGGTGGTGGCCGTGATGATGGTGATGACCGTGATCGTGATCGTGAGAATGAGCGCTCAACAGACAGACTCCTTATTGAACGGCGTTACGCGGCAGCGACGGATCGGCCGGCAAGGTAAAAGAACGCAGATCGATCGTCGGTGCGCCATCGGCGCCCAGGCGATGATCCAGAATCAGCAGCTTGGCGTGGGCCAGGCCTTGGCTGAGTTGGCCGAGGTACTGTTCCAGCACGAAGGCTTGGCCGACGCTGGCGTAGGCCTTTTGTTCGGCGGTGAAACGCAGGTTGGCCGCCTGGGCGCCGGCAATCACTTCATGGGCAGTGGCCGTGGCTTGATCGCGGGCGGTGCTGGCTTGCAGCAGGGCTTGGTTGGTCTGCTCGCTGGCCGCGCCACGTTCGCGGGAGATCAGGGCCTGGGCGCCGATCTGCGCGGCTTGCACGCCGTGATAGGCATTGGCGGCACGGCCGGTGGGTGGATGGCTTCGACCACGGTGGCGAGGATTTCCACACCACTGTGGAGTGCGTGCAGATCCGCCTGCACGGCGCGGCCCACTTCGTCAGCCAGGCTGGTGCGTTGCTCGCCGAGCAATTCGTCGAGGGTGCGCGAAGCAAAATCGTGCACGAGGATGCGGCTGGCGGTGCTGCGGATCAGGGTCGGCACGTCCGCGCTGTTATAGGTGGCGGCCAGCGCGGCCTCGTCGGTCAGGCCGATGCGGTAGACGAAGCGCACGTCCATATTGACGATCTGGAAGCCCTGTTTGTCGCCGCTGCTGCTGGCGATGACCTGGGATTTGTCGTTCACATGGCTGGCGTCCCACAAGCGATTGGCAATCAACGGCGCCGGGCCTTCCGCCGGGGCCAGTTCGGGCGAGGCGGCTTCGCTGACGCTGGTGGCCAGTTCATGCACCACGCCGTTTTCCACCTTGATGACGCGGCCCAATGGCCACGGCAGCCCGGCATGCAGGCCAGGGCCGAAGACCTGCACCGGTTTGCCGAATCGCTCATAAATCCCACGGCCTTGCAGGGGCACTTCGTGCACGCCGGTCAGCGCCCAGCCGACCGCCAGCACCACCAGCAGCACCGGCCAAAATGCGCGGCGCATGTAGGTAAAGGCCCAGATTTGCCGCAGGTCGATGCCGAAGCGGTTGTGCAATTCGTGCTGCAACGCCAGCAAAGGTTGTGGCGGCCAGCGCAGCAATCCGGCGATAAAACTTTGCGCCATCAGACGCGGTTCGAGGTGCGGTTGGCGTGGGCTGAACAGTGACAACGCGCCTCTGAACAGAAACTCCACCGCCACCAGCGCCGGCAGCAGCCCCATCAACACCGCCAGGCGCAACGGCCATACAGACTCGGCGCCGGCAAACAGCAGGCAAATCGCGCTGACCACCAGGCAACTGATCGCCACCCGGCTCACCTGCGCCAGCTGCGAAGCTTCCGGCCATTGCGCGGCGGTTTCCTGGGCCAGGCGTCGTTCGAACACCAGCAAGCCAAACGCCAGGGCCAACGCCAGCGCGGCGCCGATGCTGGCGGACTGGCCCACAGCCGCAGCCGGCAACGCCAGGTTCCAGAACTCGACGATGCTGACCAGCGCCAGCAGCGACCAACCCGCGAGCCAGAGCACGGGCGTGCCGATCTGTCCGACCAAGCGCCCTGCGAGGCGTGCATAGCGACCGGTTTCTTCCTGCTTCAATTCAACCGTCGGCGCTTCAAGCGCCTGGGCACGCCAATCGGCCACCCACCACGCCGACTGCAAACAGGCCACCAGCACCAGCAACGCCGAGGCGCAGTTGATCAGCACCACCGGCCAGATCGACACCGGCGCAAACAGCGCAACAAACAACGCCAGCACCCAACCGCCTACGGCCAGTACCGTCAGGCCGATACCGGCCTGGCGCAACCGACGGGCATGGAACAGCCCCTGCTGAAAACGCGGCAGGCCTTCAACCGAAGCGCCGTCAGCTTCTAGATCCACTTGCATCCCAACACGCCCGCTTGTACACAATTCGTTACGATATAACACGCGGCGTGAAATTTTTGTTCGATAAACACCGCTTTTGAATACAACACACATCCCCTGTGGGAGGGGGCTTGCCCCCGATAGCGGTGGATCAGTCGGCACATACATCAACTGACAGACTGCCATCGCGGGCACGCCCCCTCCCACATTTGTCCCTCAGTGCTCTCCAGATCGTGACTAAACCCCCATAAACACGCGCCATCACTGGTGAACAACGTGATTAATCGGCACACTCCAAACCAGTTTTTCGCGGGCTCACGGACAAGGAAGCGTCACTCCCCATGATTTCGATCTATCAGCTCAAACCGCGTTTTCAAAACCTGCTGCGCCCCCTCGTGCAGCGCCTCTACGACAACGGCACCACCGCCAACCAGATCACCGTGCTGGCCGGGGTGATTTCCCTGCTGGTGGGCCTGCTGATCGCCAGCTTCGCCCACCATCTGTGGCTGTTTGCGCTGATCCCGCTGTGGATGATTGCGCGCATGGCCCTCAATGCCATCGACGGCATGCTCGCCCGTGAGTTCGGCCAACAGTCGCGCTTGGGCGCCTACCTCAACGAACTGTGCGACGTGATTGCCGACAGCGCGCTGATCCTGCCCTTTGCGCTGATCCCCGGCGTGAGCCTGGCGCCAGTGCTGCTGGTGGCCTTGCTCGCGGTGTTCAGCGAATACGCCGGTGTGCTCGGGCCGATGGTCGGTGCATCGCGGCGCTACGACGGGCCGATGGGCAAGAGTGATCGGGCCTTTGTACTCGGCGTGCTGGCCACCGGTGTAGCACTGGGCTGGCTCGGCGCGGGTTGGGTCGACACGGTGATGTGGCTGGTCGCCGCCCTGCTCGCCTACACCCTGGTCAACCGCGTACGCCAAGGCCTGAAAGAAACCCCTTCCCCTTCTGCATAAGGATTTTGCGATGCGCGAACAGCAAGCACACACTTTCAGCACCCATGATGGCGTCGAGCTTTTTTACCGACACTGGCCGGCCACTTCCCCTGCGGATAGCGCGCCACGCCAGGCGATCGTGCTGTTCCATCGCGGCCACGAGCATTCGGGGCGCATCGCCCATCTGGTCGATGAGCTGAACCTGCCTCAATTCGACTTCTTCGCCTGGGACGCCCGCGGCCACGGCCAATCCCCCGGCGAGCGTGGCGACAGCCCCAGCTTCGCCACCAGCGCCCGCGACGTGCAGACCTTCTGCGACCATATCGGCGCCACTTACGGCATCCAAGAAGAGAATTTCGCGGTGATCGCCCAAAGCGTCGGCGCGGTGATCGCGGCCACTTGGGTCCACGATTACGCGCCGAAAATCCGCGCTCTGGTGCTCGCCTCGCCAGCGTTCAAGGTCAAGCTGTACGTGCCGTTCGCGCGTCCGGGGCTGGCGCTGATGCGCAAGTTTCGCGGCAATTTCTTCGTCAACAGTTACGTCAAGGCCAAGTTCCTCAGCCATGACCCGGAGCGGGTGGCGTCCTACGACAGCGATCCGCTGATCACCAAGGCCATCTCGGTGAATGTTCTGCTGGGCCTGTACGAAGCGGCCGACCGGGTTGTAGCCGATGCCCAGGCGATCCAGGTGCCGACTCAACTGCTCATCTCCGGCTCCGACTTCGTGGTGCATCGCAAACCCCAACAACAATTTTTCGACCGCCTCGGCAGCCTGAAAAAAGAGCTGCACATCCTCCCCGGCTTTTTCCACGACACCCTTGGTGAACGTGACCGCGCCGTAGCAGTGAGCAGCGCCCGGCGCTTTATCCTGCAAAACTTTGCACACCCGCTGGACCGCGCCTCCCTGCTCGACGCCGATAAACTCGGCGCCACCTGCGCCGAGTCCGAATCCCTCGCCGCGCCGCTGCCGCACAATTCCCTGCGCGACCTGTACTGGCGCATGACCCGCGCCAGCATGGGCCTGGGCAAGAACCTGTCGGATGGGGTGAAACTGGGCTTCGACACCGGTTTCGACTCCGGCAGCACCCTGGACTACGTTTACCGCAACACGCCTACCGGCAAGGGCGGCCTGGGGCGGATGATCGACACCAATTACCTCAATTCCATCGGCTGGCGCGGCATCCGCCAGCGCAAGCTCAACGTCGAGGAACTGCTGCGCCTGGCCATGGCCAAGCTGCGTGGGGATGATCGCCAAGTGCGTATCGTCGATATCGCCGCCGGCCACGGGCGTTACATCCTGGAAGCCTTGCAGGGCGTGTCGCCGCTGCCGGAATCGATCCTGCTGCGCGACTACAGTGACATCAACGTGCGCGACGGTGGCGCACTTATCCGCGAGAAAGGCCTGGGAGACATCGCGCAATTCGTCAAAGGCGATGCGTTCGACCGCACCGATCTGGCCGCTCTGGACCCCAAGCCGACCTTGGCGGTGGTGTCCGGGCTGTATGAATTGTTTGCCGATAACGCCATGGTCGGCGGTTCCCTGGCCGGCCTTGCCGAAGCCGTCGAACCCGGTGGTTACCTGGTGTACACCGGCCAGCCGTGGCACCCGCAACTGGAACTGATCGCCCGCGCATTGACCAGCCACCGCCAAGGTCAGGCCTGGGTGATGCGCCGTCGCAGCCAGGCAGAAATGGATCAACTGGTGGAGGCCGCAGGTTTCCGCAAGATCACCCAGCGTGTGGATGAGTGGGGCATCTTTACCGTGTCCCTGGCACAGAAGATCTGAACATGCGCGAACCCGGTTTGTTGAAACCCGCAGTGCTGTGGCTGCTGCTGTTGGCGCCGCTGTTTTTCAGCACCTACGGCTTTGCCACGTGGATCACCAGCCAGCGCAGCGACGTGGGCACGCTGGTGTTCGGCTGGGAAACCCATATGCCGTTCTGGGCCTGGACCATCGTGCCTTACTGGTCCATCGACCTGCTGTATGGTTTCTCGCTGCTGCTGCCCAACACCCGCCACGAACTCAAGCAACATGCGCTGCGCCTGCTGAGTGCCCAGGTGATTGCGGTGAGCTGTTTCCTGATCTGGCCGCTGCGTTTCACCTTCGAACGGCCGGAGCTGGATGGCGTATTTGGCTGGCTGTTTGCGGTGCTGGCGGGCTTCGACAAGCCGTTCAACCAGGCACCGTCGCTGCATATCGCGCTGCTGGTGATCTTGTGGGTCATGTTCCAACGTCATACCCAAGGTTTCTGGCGCTGGCTGGTGCATGGCTGGTTCGCGCTCATCGGGATTTCGGTGCTGACCACTTATCAACATCACTTTATCGACTTACCCACAGGCGCCCTCGCCGGCTGGGTGTGCGTGTGGTTGTGGCCGCTGGAACATCCGAGCCCGCTGCTGAATGCGCGAGTTGCCCGAGATGCGAAGCGCTGGCGGCTGGGCGTGCGTTACGGCCTGGGCGCGCTGGCCTTGATCATCCTGGCATTCAGCTTGGGCGGATGGTGGCTGTGGCTGCTGTGGCCAGCGGTTTCCCTGGGGCTGATCAAGGCGAACTATTTAGTGCTGGGGGCTGCGGGTTTCCAGAAGCGCGCCGATGGCCGGCTCACACCCGCCGCTCGCTGGTTGTATGCGCCCTATCTGGCGGGCGCCTGGATCAACTCCCGGCTGTGGACACGTAAACATCCACAGCCCGACCGGGTTGTGGATAACGTTTGGCTGGGGCGCATCCCTACGGCAAAGGAGCAGGATTCATTCAACGCCATTGTCGATCTGTGCGCAGAATTGCCGATTAATCCACAGGGCCGCGCCTATCAATGCATTCCCGTGCTGGACCTGATCGCACCGACACCCGTCGAGTGCGTGCAAGCGGCTGAAGCTATCGAACGCCTGCGTGCACAGGGCCCGCTGTTGGTGTGCTGCGCCCTCGGT
Organism: Pseudomonas cyclaminis; assembly: GCF_015163715.1. Classification (GTDB taxonomy): domain Bacteria; phylum Pseudomonadota; class Gammaproteobacteria; order Pseudomonadales; family Pseudomonadaceae; genus Aquipseudomonas; species Aquipseudomonas cyclaminis. The sequence continues at coordinate 2,234 of NZ_JADDUM010000259.1, read as the reverse complement.
TACTCACGCAGCGCCACCGCCGTCGCCGCCTGGCTGTTGCACAGTGGGCGAGCCACGACGGTGGACGCAGCGCTGACTATTATTCGTACAGCGCGGGCCGATGTGGTCCTGCACCCCGCTCACCGTGAAGCGTTGGAGGGTTTGCCCCATGCCCGCTGATATGGAACTCCAGGTCGTCGCCAGCCTGCTGCGTCGTGGCCGCTCGCTGGATCAGTTATCCACAGGCCTGACCGTGGCCGGTGTGTTGTTCGGCCTGGCGCAGTTGCTGATGCCGAGTGTTACGCCGATCTGCCTGTTGCTCAGCCTGTGGATGATTATCCTCGGGCTGTTGCAGAAGTACTGGGCGCTGCGCGTGGCCTTCGACGCCGACCTGTTCGCTTTGCTGGCCCGTGATACCGAGCGCACCGCCGATCTCGATCAGGCCCTGCAAACCCTCGGCCTGCAATCGCCCAAACGTGCCGGCCGACCTTGGACCGAGCGCCGTCGCGGCGCCCTCAAACTGTTGCGCAAACAAGCCTGGCTGCTGGGCGCGCAAGCGCTGCTGACCCTGGGCGTGATCCTCGCCAGCCCTTGGCTGCCTTTCGCCGGATAAGGAATCCTCATGTTCGAACCCGTGGTCGCCACGCTGATTACCTCCATGGCCCGCACTGTCACCGGGGCCCGCAGCCTGTGGTTGGGATGCGCGCCGGTGCCGGTGCAACGCATCTATTTCGCCAACCACAGCAGCCACGGCGACTTCGTGCTGTTGTGGGCCTCGCTGCCGCAAAACCTGCGCAAATTCACGCGCCCGGTGGCCGGCAGCGATTACTGGAATAAAAGCGCGCTGCGTCGCTACATCATCAACCGGGTGTTCAACGGCGTGCTGATCGACCGCGAACGCAAAGAGCCTGTGGATAACCCGTTGCAGCCGATGCTCGCCGCCCTGGAAGGCGGCGATTCGCTGATCATCTTCCCCGAAGGCACGCGCAATCCGGAGGACGGTTTGCTGCCGTTCAAAAGCGGGCTGTACCACCTGGCAAAAAGTTACCCACAGGCCGAATTGATCCCGGTGTGGATCGCTAACCTCAACCGGGTCATGCCCAAGGGGCGCGTCTTGCCGCTGCCGTTGTTATGCACCACCAGCTTTGGTGCACCACTGCAATTGGAGGACGGTGAAGACAAGGCGCTGTTCCTGGCCCGCACCCGCGACGCCTTGCTCGCCCTCGCCCCGGAGCATGTCTGACATGGATAGCCAAACCCTGATGTTATTCGGCGGGATCGGCGCGATCCTGGTGCTCGCCTCGCTGATCGGCCTGATCCTCAAACTGCGCACCCGTGGCACGCCAAACGCGGTGATCGACAACCTCAATGCCCGCATCAACGCCTGGTGGGTGATGGTGGTGGTGATCGGCATCGCCTTCTGGCTCGGCACCGGCGCGGTGATCCTGCTGTTCTACGCGGTGTCGTTCTACGCCCTGCGCGAATTCCTAACCCTCACCCCGACCCGGCGCAGCGACTACCCGGCCCTGGTGGCGGCGTTTTACCTGGCGCTGCCACTGCAATACCTGCTGATTTATTCGGACTGGTACGGGCTGTTCTCGATCTTCATCCCGGTTTACGTGTTTTTGCTGCTGCCGATCCTCGCCTCGCTGGGCGGCGATACCACACACTTCCTGGAACGTGCCTCGAAAGTGCAATGGGGCCTGATGATCGCGGTGTTCTGCGTGTCCTTCGTCCCGGCGTTGCTGACGCTGGACATCCCCGGCTACGAAGGCCGCAACCTGCTGCTGATCGCCTACCTGGTGATCGTGGTGCAGCTGTCGGACGTGCTCCAGTACGTGTGTGGGAAATTGTTCGGCAAACACAAGATCGCGCCCAACCTGTCGCCCTCTAAAACCGTGGAAGGCTTTGTCGGCGGGATCCTGCTGTCCTCCCTGATCGGCGCAGCGCTGTGGTGGACTACGCCGTTCAACCCGTGGCAGTCGTTCCTGATTGCGCTGTTGATCAACCTTCTGGGCTTTGCCGGCGGCATCGTCATGTCGGCGATCAAGCGCGACCGGGGCGTGAAGGACTGGGGTCACATGATCGAAGGCCACGGCGGGATGCTGGATCGGTTGGATTCGGTGTGCTTCGCCGCGCCGATCTTCTTCCACCTGGTGCGCTACTGGTGGACGTGACCCCACCGTTCGCAGCCCCAATGAGCTTAAAGGTTGACCTACAACCCCTGTGGTGAGCGGGCTTTTGTGGTGAGCGGG
>NZ_JADDUM010000258.1 GCF_015163715.1 Pseudomonas cyclaminis | reverse complement strand
TGCTCCATCCCGCGTCTGTGTGTCGGCATTCTACAGAGGATCGCGAGCGTGTCAACCCGCGATTCGAAGAAAAGCGCTTGCGGTTCAATCGGTTAGCTCTCCAGAAAGGCGTATATGGGCAGCGCGGGCCAGTCGGGCCAAGGGTTTCGGCTCTATTGGGATGCTGATTTCGATTGAGAAAATAAATTCATCTACGAAATTTCCTACCGCTCAGACGGAAGATTCAAACTACTGGTGCTATATACAGGGGTGAGTGCGATACTGCCCACCCGTTGGATTTCACCCCTCTATATATGACGCAGCGCAAAATCATCCACGTCGACTGTGATTGCTTCTACGCCGCCATCGAGATGCGCGATAACCCGAGCCTGGCGCAAAAACCGCTGGCGGTGGGCGGCTCGGCGGACCGACGGGGCGTGATCGCTACGTGCAATTACGAGGCGCGGGCGTATGGCGTGCGTTCGGCCATGTCGTCGCGCCATGCCTTGAAGCTCTGCCCGGACCTGACCATCGTCAAGCCGCGTATGGATGCCTATAAAGAAGCGTCGAAGGAAATCCAGCTGATCTTTCGCGACTACACCGACCTGATCGAGCCGTTGTCCCTGGATGAAGCCTACCTGGACGTGTCCGACAGCCCGCATTTTGGCGGCAGCGCCACGCGTATCGCCCAGGATATTCGCCGCCGCGTGTCCAACCAGTTGCACATCACCGTGTCGGCAGGCGTGGCGCCGAACAAATTCCTGGCCAAGATCGCCAGCGATTGGAAAAAGCCCAACGGCCTGTTCGTGATTACCCCGGACCAGGTCGAAGATTTTGTCTCTCAGTTGCGCGTCAGCAAGTTGCACGGCGTGGGCAAGGTCACGGCCGACAAGCTGGCTCGTTTGGGCATTGAAGACTGCCTGCAACTGCGCGAGTGGAACAAGCTGGCGCTGGTGCGTGAATTCGGCAGTTTTGGCGAGCGACTCTGGAGCCTGGCGCGTGGGATAGATGACCGTGTGGTGCAGAATGACAACCGGCGGCAGTCCATCAGTGTGGAAAATACCTACGATGTGGATTTGCCGGATCTCTCAAGCTGCCTGGCGAAACTTCCAGAGTTGATGGAAACCCTGGCCGGGCGAATGGCGCGTATCGACAGCAGCTATAAGGCGGGCAAGCCGTTCGTTAAGGTGAAGTTTCATGACTTTACCCAGACGACGTTGGAACAGGCGGGAGCGGCGCGGGATCTGGAGAGTTATCAACAGCTGATGACCCAGGCGTTTAATCGTGGTGATAAACCGGTGCGATTGTTGGGGATTGGCGTGCGGTTGCTGGACTTGAGCACCGGCAATGAACAGTTGGAGTTCTCCTGGTAGAAATCGGGAGCAAAAAATGTGGGAGGGGGATGCCCGATTGCGGTGGGTCAGCTATATATAACGCTTGCTGATCCAC
>NZ_JADDUM010000257.1 GCF_015163715.1 Pseudomonas cyclaminis | reverse complement strand
TTTTTGTTGTCAGTCATAGCAAGGCTACCTGTCGATAATCGGAAGAATCGAGTGCTCACGGATGTCCGGAGCGTCCTGGAAACGCAAACGACGGTGACGCAACAACGGCAACTCAGTGCAAATAGTCCTGGAAGCGGTAGTAGGCGCCCACAAAGGGCAAAAACCAGGGTTTGCCGAAATGCCCGGGAATCGCCGGCCATTCCAGTTCGCGCCACGGGTTGGCGGCAGCATTGCCGGCCATGACCTCAGCCATCACCAGGCCCATGTGCACCGACATCTGCACGCCATGGCCGCTGTAGCCCATGGAATGGAACACGCCACCATGCTGGCCGGCACGGGGCAGGCGGTCGGACGTCATGTCCACCAAGCCACCCCAGCAGTAGTCGATCTTCACGTGCGCCAACTGCGGGAACATGTTCAACATCGCCGCTTGCAGCACCTTGCCGCTCTTGGCGTCGGAGACGCTGTCGGACATCGCAAACCGCGCACGCCCGCCGAACAGCAGGCGGTTGTCCGGGGTCAGGCGAA
>NZ_JADDUM010000256.1 GCF_015163715.1 Pseudomonas cyclaminis | reverse complement strand
CTGAAGGTGGTTCGGATCGCTGATGGAAACCGTGTGGCCGAACGTGGCTCGGACCGCCTGATGGAAAACCACGCATAACCCTCTCTGTTCGAGGGGCACCCCAAACCGGCCTGATCAGCCGGTTTTTTTTTCGTCTGCACTTTAAACCCCACCCAGCGAAAAAACCGTTTGGGCTAGAATACTTACCGCGTTTTAAGAATATGCACTAGCCTATGTGTAAGTTCGCGTAAACCCCCTTGCAAAAGTCCCTAACTTCCCCGCCCCGCCCTCCAAAATAACGTGACGAATGTTAAAATTTGTCACGCTTGGCCGTAATCAATTCGATTAGTATCTAGATGCTAGCAGCGATTGAACTGACGGCCTTGCATGCCGCAAAAGGGAGTAGGCTAATGCATTTTTCCAATGTCCTCGCTATTGCACGGACTCCATCGAAGTCGGAGGACTTTCGGGAACTGATAGTTCGCACTGTACCGAATGATTTAAAAGTCGATACACGCAGCTACGGGCAACTAACCGACACTCAGGAAATTCACGCGCACTACCGTGCCATCATTATAGAAATTGATACACCCTCCGCCAGCAATCAAATCCTGGACATCATAAGAAAAACCAGAACCGAAAACCCCGGCTGCACCATATTTGTGGTGGTGACCTTTGCGTCCACCCTCAGCAAAACAAAGTACTACCTGGCCGGTGCAGACTACTGCATCAAGGTGGTAGAAACTTCCCCGGAAAAAAAGTTGAGCCTGTTCGATGCCTTTCTCAGCGAGAGCGCTCGACTGAACCAGTGCGGGCTGGTACTCGACCAGGACCGCATGTGCATCTATGGCGACGGAAAAAAACTGGAAATATCCTTTGTCGAAATGAAAGTATTGGAAGCCCTTATTCACAGCCGACTCCTTAGCCACAATGAGATCGCTGGCGTCATGGGGCTTAATACCAAGTATTACGACTCCAGAGCCTTGGAAAAGTCCATCAGTCGCCTGCGCGGTAAAATCAAGGCGCACTACGGTGAAAACATTATTCAAAACATTCGCGGCTACGGCTACAAACTCAGCCGCGGCCTTATTTGCGCCAGCCATTTCCAACCCACCAAGGAGAGGTAGCGCCGTGAATAGCGAGAAACGACCAGCAGCAGAAGCGGCGACTGTGCAGTTGGCCAGGCAGGCAATTGTCTCGCGCAGCCATGCATTGTGGGGCAGTGAAGTCAGTGTGCTGTGCCCCGGCAATCGGGAACCACGTGAAGTCGCCTACCGTGCGGCCCTACAGCACATCACCCCACGTCACCCTCCGCCGCAGGCCGCCGGCCAGCTATTCCTGCGCCTGGATCAATCGGCCTTGATGAATGAAGACATCTTCACGCAGCTGACTCACGTCGCCCTGGCCCTGGAAAAACACACGCAATACCTCACGCTCAGTATTGACAACCCACTGGACGCATTGCCCGGCCCCGTAGAGCGCCGCGCAATGGTCCGCCAACTGTATAGGCTCAAAGACCAACGCAGTATCAAGCTGGCCTACAACAACTACACACTGGATACAAAACATGCCGACCTGCTGATCGACCTGAAACTCTACGACTATATAAAGATGCCGTTTCCGGACGCCGCCCTCCGGCTGAGTTTAAACACGCGCTCCGACCTGTTCAATCGGCTCTACGACCGCATGCTAGAGCTGATAAACGCAACCAGAGCCTGCTTCATTGCCGACCATGTCGAGTTTGCCGACAGCGCAATGATGGCTAAGAACTTGCCGTTCGAATACTTTCAGGGCGGTTACTACTCCCCTGCTGACCGCTTATAAAATCCTGCATCTTCCTGATCTCGGTGGACACTATGAGCTCCTTAAAGAAATACGCGTTTAGCCCAACGCTTCCGGCCATCGCGCTGCACGACTTCACGCCCAATGCAGAGGTGTTCCGCTATGACTCAAACGCTGTACCCACGCAGACCCTTACCCTGCCTTCGCAACCCTTCAATGCGGCGCGGCCAGAATCAAGAACACTCGCCGCCAAAGCCCCCGACAACGCGCCGCATCAACAGAGTGGCGCCGACCGAACCCAGGTGTACCCCCAGGACTTCTGGCTGCTCACCCAACACGACCGGACACTGGTCAAAGGCGGCCTGCGCATCGCACTGACCACCATTGAGTCCGCCCTGATCAAAAAGATGCTGCACCATGAAGAGCGCGTGGTCAGCAAAGAAGAGTTGATCCGCAATATCGGGCGCGAGCCGGAACAGTACCGTGGCCTGGAGATGTGCCTCAGCCGCTTGCAGGAAAAGTTCAAGCGGGCCAACGACGGTGAACGTTTGTTTCGTGCGGTCAGAAACCGTGGTTATTGCCTTACACAAAAAATAAAAAAGCCGCTTGAACAGCACCCTTCGCGTCGATAAAAAATAATAACGCCAGCCCTTATGAATCACCCTGCCTATTACCACACTCTTTTACCTGCCCTTTTATAACACTCACTTTAATACCCCCCTGACCTTGTTATAAGTCGTCAGCCAATGCCCTCTGCCGTTTATTACTATCCATCGGGACGTGCTCGCGCGTGCCCGTTACTTTAGTGCGGTGAGTGCGCAACTTGATTAAACCTGCCACCACCTGTCGTTACCCCCGGGAGCAGAACCATGCTGAATAACACTAGAATGTATCGCAACCTGGCCCCCAAGGGTTTGACGTTTTGGGGCCAGTGGACGCTGGCGTCAGGCCTGGTCGTTACGCTGTTATTTATGTTGGTGTTTTTCAAGACAGGACAACTTGAGTACAACTATCGAGTGTTGGCCGCTTTTACCATACTCGCCTCTCTCCCCGCGTATAGCGTGTGCGATGTCTACAGCAAAAAGGATGCTTATGGCGTAGGCCTGGGGCGATTGTTCATGGGCTGGCTGCTGACCGTGGGCATACTGTTCGTTGTCGGTGTGGCCTGTAGCGCCAGTGCAATGTTCCCCCTGGAGACGCTGTTGCTGTGGGCGGCGGTCAGTTATCCGTTACTGGCGCTGTGTTATATCCCGCTGCACAGCCTGTCCCGGTATTACCATCGCCAACTTCACGAACGGCATAAGTCATTGATTGTGGGCACAGGCAAACTGGCCGTCGACCTGGCCAGGACCCTCTCTCGGCAAAAGCGCTCGCCACTGGTGGGGTTGGTTGGCAGCCGCGCCGAAGCGGGCGAGGATGCACAACTACAGATCCTCGGCGACCTGCCGCACCTGCCCCAACTGATCCGCCAGCATGGCATTCGCCGGCTCTACATCACCCATTCACTGCAGGAGGCCACCCACATCGAGGCGCTGTACCTCAACCTGCTCGACATCAGTGTGGATGTGATCTGGGTGCCGGACCTCAACAACATGCTGCTGCTCAACCATTGCGTGGCCGAGGTGGACGGGTTGCCGGCGATCTTCCTCAATGAAAGCCCCTTGACCAGCCGCCCCACCGCCGCCCTGAGCAAATCGTTGCTGGACAAGAGCCTGGCCCTGCTGGCGATCATCCTCCTGAGCCCGTTGCTGTTGCTGTTCGCCCTGCTGATCAAGCTCACCTCCCCAGGCCCGGTGATCTTCAAGCAGGACCGCCACGGCTGGAATGGCGAGGTGATCAAGGTCTGGAAATTCCGTTCGATGCGCGTGCATGACGACCACGAGGTGCGCCAGGCCAGCCGCAACGATTCGCGCATCACGCCAGTGGGTCGGTTTATCCGGCGCACCTCCATCGATGAACTGCCGCAGTTGTTCAATGTGCTGCAAGGGCATATGGCACTGGTTGGCCCACGCCCCCACGCCATCGCGCACAACGACTACTACACGGGGAAAATCCGCGCCTACATGGCCCGCCATCGGATCAAGCCTGGTATCACCGGGCTGGCCCAGGTCAACGGCTGCCGGGGCGAAACCGAAACCCTGGAAAAGATGCAACAACGCGTCGACATCGACCTGCGCTACATCAACACCTGGTCGTTGTGGCTGGACATCAAGATTCTGCTGAAGACGCCGTTTACCTTGCTGTCCAAGGATATCTACTGATAACACGGTTCAACTGTGGGAGGGGCACGAGCCCCCTCCACATTGTTGATCCACAATCTATTCGGTGATCTTGTCGATGTTCTTGTAGAGCAGATCACTGTCGCGCCCATCGGTCATCGAATGCAGCGAATAGGCACGATTCAAGCGTGCCCCACCATCACGGGTCAGCGGCGCCCACACCAGGTTGGCGCGACGCAGGGTCGACAGGCTCATCAACTCATCGAACGGAATGGACAGGTACAGGCCTTTGTCGAAACTGCCTTCGCCGTACTGTTCGGTGGATGCGGTGGTGCGGGTGATCCACGCGCCAATGCGCACGCCGTTGTTGAATTCCCGCGACAGGTCCAGGGTCGCGCCCCAGTCCCTGGCCAGGTAACGGCCGACGCTCAAGGCGCCCTGCACGTTGAATGGCAATGCGGTGTAGCCGGTGACATGCCCGGTGACGGTCCGGTAATCGCGCAGACTGAAGTCCTGCTCGAAACCGCGTTGGCGCACGTAATTCAGGTCGGCACCCAACGCCCAGCGCTGGCCCATCGGGCGATACAGGACTTCGCTGCCGACACCGGCATACATCGACTCAAGCAATCCCCCATAGACCATGCCGTACAGGTCCTGGTCCAGTTGCACCGCATGATTGAGCTGGAAGGTCGGCAGGGTCACATCCGACGCGGTCATATACTGGCGCAGGTCAGTACGCACGCGCGGTAAGCCGCTGGGTGCGTCGTAGGTAAACCCGTCGTAGTTGTTCAGCAGGTTGACGCTGAGCAGGCCGCTCCACCAGGTGTTGCGGGTGAAACGGTACTCGGCGTCGAGGTCAGCGGAAACCTGATAGAGCAAACCGTCCGGCCCACCGACGTTCTGCTTGTAGCCAAGGCCCACGCCATAGGTCAAGGGCTTGGGCGGCTGGGTGTAGAGCACCGTCTGTGGGCGCTGGCTGGCACGATTGACCTCCACTTGGCGATGCAGGTCCTGCACGTCCGCACGGTGGTTGACCACCTCGCGAAACGTCTCGCGTGGCACGCTGGTCTCTTCAATCGGCAGTGCGTAGCGCTTGCTGACCAGGGTGAACCAATCGATCTGGTCATTCACACTGTTATCCAGGATCCGACTGGCACGGCCCACCGCCTTGGCGCTGTAGAAGTAACGCTGCTGTTCGCCGTACACCAACAGTTCCGGCCCGCGCTGGGCGATGCGTTGCACGGTGTAGCCAGCGTTATCGTGCAGGCGCCTGGAGACCTCGGCCCAGTCCACCTGGTCCATCGGCATGGTCGGGGCCTGCGCTGGCAGTTTGGGTGCCGGCGGATCGTAGGTTTTCGCCGGCGCTTTTCGGCTGACGAAATTGGTGTGCAGGGTAATGCCGAACATGGCAGTGTTGCCGCGCTCCCAGGCTGCACTCAGATCGACCGAATCGGCCAGTTTGTAGACCAGGCCCAGGTTGATCGGCGAATCCTGGCGCAGCGGGTTGTCACGGGGCTCGCTCTGGTAGTCATTGCCTTCATACTCCAGCTTGAGGCTCAGCGGCGCCCAGGGTGTCTGGTAGGCGATGCCGCCGAACAGCGCGGGACGCCCACGAAAGTAGCCGTTGGAAAAACTGCCGGAGCCTTCGGCGGTAGGCCGTTCGTTGAAGCGATCATCCAACACGCCCAGCGGGTTGCCGAAGTCGCCACGACTGCCCAGGTAACCCCAGGCGATGCCGGCACTGAAATCCACATCACCATAGCGCTTGTTGGCCACCAGGTACTCGCTGGAAAACAGCCCGGTACCGCCCAGGTCCATGAAGCCCAGCGCCACCTCAGGCAGCCAGTGGCTTTCCTGATGCACGCGCACTTTGGCGTCGACGGCCTTGTCCTTGTAGCTCTGGCCACCGCTGAACGACTCGGCGCCATAGGGCCGATTGGTGATCGCGGTGTAGCGAAAGGTGCCCTCCAGCCAGTCCAGCGGCTGCGCCGAAAAACTGTAGCGGCTGTAGGGTTCGGTGCGGTTGGCGTTGACGCTGAGCTCGCCGGTGGGCGCCATGCGGGCGGTGGGTGTCTGCAGCAGCCCGACACCGCCGAAATCGCTTTGGGTGTAACGAGGATCGCCATGCACGACGCCACACGGCACCAGCAGCACGGCCGCAATACATAATTTCAAGGCGTGACCTCAGCCAGGGGTTGGGTGGCAAGAAATTCAGCCAATTGCTGATTGAGTTCAGGGGTGGGCGGGTCCAGGTCGTCACTGCGGATCGGCACCAGCAGCGTGCTGCCGGGTGCGGGTGGGGCGCCCTCCTCTCGGTTCCAGGGGGCGATACCCAAGCGCGTGACGTGGCCATCGGGCTGGATCAGCCACAGGTAGTCGGCGTCGGCCTGCGCCGATGGCGGGCAACCGTGGAGGTAATCGCGTGCCGGCTGCATCGGCTGGAACACCAGGCGGCATGCCGTCGTGACGGCGCCGAGCACACGCACGTCATCGGGCCTGGGCGGGTAGATCAGGCGGTCGCCATCGCTGGCCAACGGGTTGGGCGCAAAGCCCACCTCCACCGCCACCGGGTCGAGCATCGCCACCTGGCGGCCGGTTACCGGCAACGCCTGCACCTGTTGATATAGCTGAGCCGCGGTACGTGCCCGCCCTTCGCGCCCGGCGGCCAGTGCGGCCCGATGCAGGGTGTCCAGGTCAAACAACACCCCGGCCTTGAGCCGTGTCTGCTGCTCCAGCAAAGGGTGGCGCAACCAGGCTGCGCCCAGCCAGTAACCCTGGGCATCCGGTTGCGACGCGGTGATCACGTCCAGCAAGCGAGCCTCGGGCGCGAACGGGATTGGCCCCGGATTGCGGACCTCGCCACTGACCTTGATCGCCGCCTGGCAGACACTCGCACAGCAGCACAACAGCATCAGCGCGCTGAGTCGTCGAACAGTCATGGCGCATCCTTGCGGCTAGGTTGCAACTGGGTGATGGTCAGGGTCAGGTTGGGTGTGAGGTGCTGTTCGCTGTGCACGATAAAACCGTCTTCAGGGTCGACCCAGTAGCGGTTGCGCGCATGAAAATCGGCCGCCTCGATGTCTTCGTCCACCCGCAGCAAGGCATAGGATTTATCGAGAATATCGAGGGTCTCCATGCCCTTGCGCGTCATGCGGCTGTGGACCGTGACGCCGAGGCGATAGCCGTCCACCACGTCGGTCTGCCGCGTACTGCGATAGCCATCCGGCACACGGTGCAGCCCCTGCTGGAACGGCGACCGGCCCTGCCACCGCGTGCCATCCAGGTCAGCCCCCAGGCCCACTGTGCGCACCACCAGCCCGTCGCGCAGCAGCAGCACCTGCTTGCCGGAAGCGACCCAGAATTGCAGGTCGCCACGCTGGCGAATCAGCGCCATCACCCCTTCGCCGGACACCGTGCCGACCTTGATCTGGGGGAACGGCACCGCGTCCACCTGGGCCTGGGTCAGCACCAGCGGCGCCGGCCCGACCACAGCCGCCTTGAAGGTATCGAGGGAGGCATTCATCAATGGATTACAGCCAGCCAACATCCATGCCACGCCCACACAGGAAGCGATTTTCAGACTGTTCACGCAGGTTCCACCCTATCGGCTGCTGGCTTCGCTCAGGTTGTTCTGAGTGGATGCACCAATGCCGATGATCGAAGCGGACGGCACCAGTTGGCTGATAAAACGGTTCCAGCGCGTGATATTCGCGGGGCCGACAAACACCACATCCTGGGGCTGCACGTCAAAACGCGTGGCCAGGGCCATGGCCGAAGGCGATGCGGCTTCCAGCTGGAACACCTTGGCCGGCGCCACGTCGATGTGCTGTGCGCCGCGAATCACGTAGATGGCGTCTGCATTGGAGGTGTTCTGGTTGACCCCGCCCACCGAACCCAGCACGTCGGAGAGGTTCATGCTGCGGGTCTTGAAACTCAGCGCACGGGGCTGCATGACTTCGCCCATCACGTAGATGCGCTTGCGGTCGTTGTAGGCCAGGTACAACTGGTCACCGTCCTTGAGGTAAACCTCGTTCAAGCGCGACGCGTCGAGGTTGAGCGTGTCCAGGTCCAGGCTGTAGCGCTTGCCGCCACGGGTAAGCGTGAGGTTCGACAGGTCGGCATTGATCGGATCGATACCGGCCACACCCAGGGCTTCGCTGACATTCATGGCGATGGTGGTGATCGGCAGCGGGCCGGCCTTGATCACCGCACCGCTGATCACCACTTTCTGGCTGGCAAAACGCAATACGCTGACATCCACCTGAGGGCTGTCAATGTACTGACGCAGCTTGTCGGTGATCTCGCTGCGCAGCGCTTCAATGCTGCGGCCCTTGGCAACCACCTCACCCACATAGGGATAGAACAGATTGCCCTCGGGGCTGACCAGCCGGCCGTTGGCATCGATCTGCTGTTGCGGGCCGGACGGCGCGGTGAGCTCCGGGTGATCCCACACCGTGATATACAGCGCATCATTGGCGCCGATCAAATACGGGCCGGGTTTATAACTCAGGAGTTCCGCCGGAATGGAGTAAGGCACTTGAGTGGCGGCGTCCATCGCCAACAACTTCGGGGTAATTGGAATTAACTCCACGCGACTGTTTCCAGCCCCACCCTCTTCAGTCAGGGCGGCGGTATCCATATATTGACCCGGTGCAAACATGCAGCCTTGCAACACGGCGGCGGCCACGACAGCCATAGAAAAAATACGCATCATAGTGTTGGAACACTCGCGATAAACGACAAGAAAAAAAGACCACTTGGGCGGGGAATCCAAGCGGTCTTAAAAGCGGAAGGTGTGTAACTAGTTGCTGGTACCCGTAGTGCCAGTGGTGCCGGTGGTACCCGTGGTGGTGCCGCCATTGGAGCTGCCACCGCTGTTTGAAGCGGCCGCAACTCCCGCCACGAGGGCAGCGCCAACCAACAGCGTTTGCCCCACCGTCACGCTCCCGACCACTGCGGTATCCAGCCCCAACGGCGTCTCGGCGGCCATCGCCGAAGTGCTCAAGACACTGAGCGCTATAATAGCCAGTGATATTCTCATCTCAGACTCCTTATCATCAGTGAGCAGGCAAACCGATAGTGCCATCCAACTAAACAGCACGCCAGACTGATAACTTTCAACCCACTTAGTTGAAAATAACGTTTTCCCGACGAAGCCCCCGGTGCTCAATGCGTTGAGCGCCTCGAAGTTATTTAAAACGTTATTAATTGTCGGAAAACCTCACGCCCTGCCGTACTTGTCTTCAAACCGCACAATATCGTCCTCGCCCAAGTAAGAACCCGACTGCACCTCGATCAATTCCAACGGGATCACCCCCGGATTTTCCAACGCGTGCACTTGGCCGATGGGGATATAGGTCGACTGGTTTTCCGCCACCAGGTAGGTCTGTTCGCCATTGGTGACCTTGGCCGTGCCACTGACCACGATCCAGTGTTCGGCGCGGTGGTGATGCATCTGCACCGACAGCTTGGCCCCCGGATTTACGGTGATGCGCTTGACCTGATAACGCGGGCCATTGTCCACCGAGTCGTACATGCCCCACGGCCGGTACACTTCGCGGTGGTTGAGGTGCTCCTGGCGCCCGGCCTGCTTGAGCTGGTCGACAATGGCCTTGACCTGCTGCACCTGGTCCTTGTGCGCCACCAGCACCGCGTCCTTGGTTTCGACGATGATCAGGTCCCGCACGCCCACCGTGGCCACCAGCCGGCTGTCGGCGTGTACGTAGGTGTCGCGGGTGTCCAGGGCCAGCCCATCGCCGCGTATCACGTTGCCGCTGGGGTCCTTGTCACTGGCCTCCCACAGCGCCGACCAGGAGCCGATATCACTCCAACCGGCCTTCAGCGGCACCATCACCGCGTCGTCGGTTTTTTCCATCACGGCGTAGTCAATGGAGTCATCCGGGCACGCGGCAAATGTTGCGGCGTGCACGCGGGTAAACGGCTGATCCTGGCTGCCGCCTTCCAGCGCCACGCGGCAGGCTTCGAGAATCGCCGGCTGGAAACGCTCCAGCTCTTGCAGGTAACGGCTGGCGCGAAACATGAACATACCGCTGTTCCAGTAATGCGCACCGCTGGCCACATACGCCGCAGCGGTGACGGCGTCCGGCTTCTCGACGAAGCGCTTGACCCGGTACCCCCCCTCGCCCGCCGCCGCGCCCTGCTCGATGTAGCCGTAGCCGGTGTGTGCGCTGGTGGGGGTGATGCCGAACGTCACCAGCTTGCCGTCCCGGGCGAACGCCAGCGCCACTTCCAGGCTGGCGTGAAAGGCCGGGATGTCGTCGATCAGGTGGTCCGCCGCCAGCACCAGCAGGATCGGGTCCTGCTGTTCGGCAAGCGCCTTGCATGCCGCCAACGCAATGGCCGGGGCGGTGTTGCGCCCCACCGGTTCCAACAGGATGCTGGCTTGCTCCATGCCCAGATGACGCAATTGCTCGGCCACCAGGAAACGGTGCTGTTCATTGCAGATCAGCTGCGGCAACGCCACGTTTGCCCCGCTCAGGCGGGTGATGGTCTGCTGCAGCATCGACAGGTGCGCATCGGTCAGGCACAGGAACTGCTTGGGGTTCAACTGGCGAGAAAGCGGCCACAGGCGCGAACCCGAACCGCCTGCCATGATCACGGGTAATAACATCAGGACATCCTCGGAAAACACAGAGTCAGAAATAGGCGCGGGTGTGTTCATGCACCCGCGGGCTGATGCGCAGTTCGTCCTGGGACCACCAGCGGTACTGCTGGTGTTGCGCCGTCGGCGGTTGCAGGGCTTGGCCCTCGGCCAGCTCCAGGCAGTAGCTGAGCACCACATAATGGGTGTCCGGCCCCGATCCGGCGTTGGCAAACACACTGTCATCGTAGAAGTGCTCGAACACCCCCAGCAGCCGCGCCTCGGCACGCTCGAATGTGCGCCCCAGTTCATCGCGGGTGACGCGGCGGAATGCACTGTCGAAGTTTTCGTTTTTCTGGATCCGCCCGCCAGGCACAAACCAGTAACCGTAGGCCGGCCGATTGACACGCAAGCCCAGCAAGGCCTCGCCACGGGCGTTTTTCACCACCAGGTCGATGGCCACCAGCGGCGTCGACGCGACGACCGTATGGAAGGTCGGTAAATCAAGCCACATACCCATCAAACCTGTGCCAGAAAACGTTGCAGAATGCGTTCCTTGTCGAGGAACTCCTTGGCATAGTTCAACGCCACCTCATTGCGTGCGGGCAATGCCAGCGCCCGTTCAATGCCTGCGTTCAGGGCCGCGACGGACTCCGGTTCGATCAGCACGGCAATCCCCGGATGTTCCTCGCACAAACGGCCGAGGGTGGTGCCAGGGTCGGCGGTGATGATGGCGTGGCCGCCCACCGCCAGGATGTTGGTCAACTTGGAGGGCAACACCGAGTCCGCCACCCCGCGCTTCTGGATTACCAGGTGCGCGTCGGCCGAAGCCAGCAGCGCCGGCAAATCCTCGTAAGCCTGCAACGGCGCAAACACCACATTGTGCAGGCCGTCGCGCTGCACACGCTCCAGCAGGCGCGCCTTGCCGGTGCCCTGGCCGACGATCAGAAACACCAGCTCCGGGCGATGAGCAAGGGCCTGGGCGGCGTCGAGGATCAATTCCACGCCTTGCTTCTCGCCAATGTTGCCCGAGTACAGCAACACCCGCGTGCCGGGCGGCACACCGAGGCGCTCCAGCAGCACGCCGTTGCGGGGCACTTGGCGAAAGCGCGTGGTTTCCGACCAGTTGGGGAAGAACAACAGCCGCTGGCTGCGTACACCTTTGCCACGGGCCTTGTCGAGCATGCCGCTGGAGATCGTCGAGACCCGGTCAAAGCGGCGCAACAGCCAGCGCTCAAGCGCAAACGCCATCCGCCGCAACAGCGTGCCGCCGCCGATGCCCAGACCGAACATCGCGTCCACTTCATAGTCCTGGATATGCAGTACCGAACGCGCGCCACTGAGCTTGGCCAGCAGTAGCGCCTGGGGTGCACAGAACAGCGTCGGCACCACCAGGATCACCAGGTCCGGCCGCCAGCGCAGTTGCCCCAGCACCGCGAAAAACGAGCTGGCGGAGAAGCTCATCAGGTGCAGCAAGCGCGTCAACGCCGTGGGCTGGCGCGGCACATACAGCGGGCAGCGAATCACGGTCACACCGGCATCCTGCTCGGTACAGAAGTGCCACGGCGAATAGCCCTCGCCCACCGCCCAATGCGGGTAATACGGCGGCGCCGTGACGACCCGCACGTCATGTCCCTGACTCGCCAACCAGCGCGCCTGCTCGCCGCTGTACTTGCCGATGCCCGTCAGCTCCGGGCTGTAATTGATGCCATACAGAAGGATCTTCATCACAGGCCCCGCGGCTGTTCGAGGGCTGCAAGGTAGGCGTTATAGGTATCGCGCAGGCCCTCCTCCAGCGGCACGTAGGCCTCCCAGCCGAGGGCGTTGATACGGCTCACATCGAGCAACTTGCGCGGCGCACCATCGGGCTTGCTGGCGTCGAAGCGCAAGCGCCCCCTGAAGCCGGTGACCCGCACCAGCGCCTGGGCCAACTCGGCGATGGTGCAATCGGTGCCGGTGCCGACGTTCAAATGCGAACACATCGGCTGGGTGTGCTCGCGGTAGCGTGCCTGGCTCAGCTCCATCACATGCACACTGGCCGCCGCCATGTCATCCACGTGCAGGAACTCACGTCGAGGTTGGCCACTGCCCCAGATCAGCACCTCGTCATCCCCGCGCTGCGTCGCCTCGTGGAAGCGCCGCAGCAAGCCGGCGATGACATGGCTGTTGTGCGGGTGGTAGTTATCGCCCGGGCCGTACAGGTTGGTCGGCATCACACTGCGGTAGTCACGGCCGTGCTGGCGGTTGTAGCTTTCGCACAGTTTGATGCCGGCAATCTTGGCCACGGCGTAGGGCTCGTTGGTGGGTTCCAGGGCGCCGTCGAGCAACACCGCTTCGATCATCGGTTGCGGCGCATTCACCGGGTAAATGCACGACGAGCCGAGGAACAACAACTTCTCCACGTCATGGCTGTGGGCTGCGTGGATCACGTTGGCCTGGATCATCAGGTTCTGGTAGATGAAGTCCGCCGGGTACGTGGCATTGGCGTGAATCCCGCCGACCTTGGCGGCGGCCAGGTACACCTGATCCATGCGGTGCTTGGCGAAATACGCGTGCACCGCCGCTGAGTCGAGCAGGTCCAACTCATCGCGGCCCGCCGTGAGGATCCGGGTGTACCCCAAGGCCCACAAACGCCGCACGATGGCCGAACCGACCATGCCGCGATGGCCGGCGACAAAGATCCGCGCATCAAGATCACGAGCCATGCTCAGTTCTCCACGGCAATCGGTGCGTCGTGGCCATGCAGGCGCAACAGTGCATGGCGCTGGGCGATCTTCAAGTCTTCGCGCACCATCTCTGCACACATCTCCTGGGCGCTGATTTCCGGCACCCAACCGAGTAAGCGCTTGGCTTTCGCGGGGTCGCCCAACAGCGTCTCGACCTCGGCCGGGCGGAAGTAGCGCGGGTCCACCCGTACAATCACATCCCCTACCAGAATGCCCGGGGCCAGGTCGCCATGGACCTGCTCCACCACTGCCACTTCCTCCACACCTTTGCCGACAAAACGCAAATGCAGGCCCAGTTCCGCCGCCGACCAGCGAATGAAGTCGCGCACCGAATACTGCACACCGGTGGCGATCACAAAGTCCTCGGGCGTGTCCTGCTGCAGCATCATCCACTGCATGCGCACGTAGTCCTTGGCATGGCCCCAGTCGCGCAACGCGTCCATGTTGCCCATGTACAGGCACTGCTCCAGGCCCATGGCGATGTTGCTGAGGGCGCGGGTGATCTTGCGGGTCACAAAGGTTTCACCGCGACGGGGCGACTCGTGGTTGAACAGGATGCCGTTGCACGCATACAGCCCATAGGCTTCGCGAAAGTTCACGGTGATCCAGTAGGCGTACAGCTTGGCCACCGCGTAGGGCGAACGCGGGTAGAACGGCGTGGTTTCCTTCTGCGGGGTTTCCTGCACCAGCCCGTACAGCTCGGAGGTGGAGGCCTGGTAGAACCGGGTCTTCTTTTCCAGGCCCAGCAGACGGATGGCTTCGAGGATGCGCAAGGTGCCCAGGGCATCCACGTCGGCGGTGTACTCCGGTGAGTCAAAGCTCACGGCCACATGGGATTGGGCGCCGAGGTTGTAGATTTCGTCGGGCTGGATCTGTTGGATGATACGCGTCAGGTTCGACGAGTCCGCCAGGTCGCCATAGTGCAGTACCAGGTTTTTATGCAGGGCCTGGGGGTCCTGATAAAGGTGATCGATACGCTGGGTATTGAACGACGACGAACGCCGCTTGAGGCCGTGCACGGTATAGCCTTTTTCCAGCAGCAGCTCCGCCAGGTACGACCCATCCTGACCGGTGATCCCGGTGATAAGCGCAACTTTGTTCATGTCTGTCTCCCAATTTATAGGCGAGCGAGGGCCGACACCCAGACTTGGGTGTTTGTTGAAAACGCTCGGTTACTTCGGTGTGGGCAGGTTCAAGTTATGGCCGGTCAACTTTGAGAGTTCCCGGACAATGGCTTCCTTATCGTTTAAATGGGCAATCGCGGTTTCCAGTTCCAGCACTTTGGCGCCCACCAGAAAGCGGTACCAATAGCCCTGGAGCAGGTGATAGACCAGGCCGCTGCGGCCATCGAGAAACCCCAGCTGGATGATGTAGCGCCACAGGAAATACGCGGTGGAACTCACGGTGAACGGCACCCGGTTGTACAGGCGGTGCTTGACCAACCGCTTGGTCTTGGCCTGCAACGAACTCTGCCCGGCGTGCAGGTCGTCGCGGATCACAAACAAGCCCAGCCGCGCGTTCAGCACTTCAATCGCTTCACGGGTGGCGTACTGGTTGTGCTTGTGGGTGAAGAAGGTCAGGTCATGCAGGTTGTGGTCGGCAAAACCGCCTTCCAGGGTGATGGTGCGGCCCTCGGCCACCGAGATGTGCTCGTCCATCCAGCGGTCTTCGATACGGCCCTTCCCGGTGCGCCACAGCCGCAGCATCTTCAACGGGTAGCGGCCGCCATGGCGTACCCAGCGCCCCATGAAAATATGCTTGCGCTTGAAGTTGATGCCGGTGACATCGTTTGCCAACAAAGGCAGTCGCGTATTGATTGCGGCGGCCAGGTCAGCCTCGATGATTTCATCGGCGTCCAGGCGCATCGTCCAGTTGCCGGTGATCGGCAGATGGTCCAGCGCCCACTGGAACTGTCTGGCCTGGTTGACGAACGGGTGCTGCACCACCAGCGCGCCGTGGCGCCGGGCGATGTCACAGGTATCGTCGCTGGAGAACGAATCGACCACCAGCACTTCGTCGCTGAAGGCACGCACCGACTCGATGGCCCGGGCGATGTGCAGGCTTTCGTTGTAGGTGAGGATGATCACACTGACGGTTTCTCGCTTCATCTCAACCACCGTGCAGTTGCAGGACTTCGGTGGTGAGCCGGCGCGGTGAACGCGCGGCCCGGAAATGGCTTTCCAGGGGCAAGCCCACGGCGATCATCATGATCAGCCGCTCGCTGGCCGCGATAGCGCCGATGCTGCGGATTTTCCGTTCCACCGAATTGAGGATCGCCAGGTTCAGCGGGCACGCCCCCAGGCCGTTGGCATGGCAGGCCAGCAACAGCCCCATGGAGAACAGCGCGCCATCGACGTAAAGCTGGTTGCGCTGGCCGGCGCCGCCCCAGGCGGTGACTTCCGAAGTGACCACAAACAGGTTGTCCACCGACTGTGCAAAACCGCGCGAACCGCCTTGCAACTCAAGCAACTGCGCGATCACGGCGCGGTCCTGGTACACATGCACCCGCGACGACTGGCGGTTGCATTGCGAAGGTGACGACTGCGCCAGCTCCACCAGCGAGGTGAGCAAGCCACTGTCAATCTTGCCGGCCTTGAACATCCGGCAACTGGAGCGCGATTGCAGGAACGCCTTGGCGTCCAGCCCGCCATTGCCCAGCCACGGCGCGGCGCGCTTGATACCGCCGGTGCCGGCGGTGCCGTCGCGCTTGAGGTGCTCGACATAGGCGTCCAGGTAAAACACAAAATCGTCGCTGATGCCGAGCATGCGATGCAGGTCCAGGTAGCCCTGGAACGCGCCGAGGGCCATCTCCAGCGGCAACGCCGAATAAGTGCGGTCGTACTCGTTGAGCATGTGGATGATGCCGTTGATCTTGTCCTTGCCGAACAGCGGCTTGGGCTCCTTGAGGGACAGGCCTTTTTCCACGGTGTGGGTTTCAATGAGGATCTTGTAGAACAGCTTCTTGTTGCGACTCTCCAGCGGCGAATAGCCGTTGTGGCGCATAAACGTGAGCATGTCGCGAAAAAACTCGCTGACGAACAACATCAACTTCCATGCCTTATCCATCATGCGTTTCACCTGTTTCATAGTGCGATGTCTCTCGGTTTGAGGGCGCGGCATGGCGCACCGACGCAAATCATCCAGGCCGGCAGGTCGGCGGTGACCACCGACCGCGCCCCCACCACGCAGCCTTCTTCCAGCACACAGCCGGGATGGATAAACGCTTCGGCAGCGACCCACACGTGGTCCTTGATCACAATCTCCCGGGTCACCAATGGCCGCAGCAGGCTGCGGGTGTCATGGGTGCCGGTGCAGAGGAAACTGCGCTGGCTGATGGTGACCTTGGAACCCAGGGTGATCCGCGCCATGGCGTACACATCCACCCCGTCGGCGATGGCGGTGTAGTCGCCGATCTCCAGGTTCCACGGGGCCCAGATGCTGCAGGTGGGTGCAATCCGGCACCCCTCGCCGATCCTGGCGCCAAAGCAGCGCAGCAACCCGCGCCGCCAGCCATGCAACATCCAGCGCGGCGTGGGGCGAAACAGCAGTTGGTAGACGATGCCCCACAACAGGCGTCGGGCCTTGTCACTGTGGGGCAAGGTGTCCACGTACTTGAGTTGGGCGAAGTCGCTCATGGCTGGAGCGCCGCCAGCTGTTCCAGCAAGTAGCGTTCGCCCACCTGCTGCAATGCCTGGCGCCGGGCGCTGACGGCGACCCAGTCGATGGGCTCGGCAATCAAGCGTTGCACCTGGCCTGCGTCGTCCGCCGGCAAAAACCGCTGGGACAGTTCAAGCTTCTCCAACAGATTGCGCACCCGCGCGTTGAGCGAGGCCTTGGTGCCCGGCAGGCCCACGGCGATAAACGGCTTTTCGAAAATGATTGCGAACACCGTGGCATGGAACGAGTTGGTCACCACGTAGGCGCTGTCCTTGAGCAACTTGAGCCAGTCCTGCGGGCCGACCTGCACGGTCTCGCCGATCTGGCGCCAGCGTCGGTGCGCGTTGTACGGCGAGACGATCGGTCCGGCCACGTGGCGGGACACCGCCTGGGCCACCTCACGCACGCCCACGCCGGTGCGCAGCGCATAGCAGAACACGTGGCCGGTGCGGGTCTGGCTGGCGGTGGCGAGCAGCGCTGAATAATCGCGGTGCAGCAGCGTCGGATCGGGCACGCAATGGGCGGCCAACCCGGCGACCTGCTGCACGATGGCCACCCCGCTCTCTTCGCGCACACTGATCGCCGACAGTTGCTTGAGCAGGCCTTCGGCTTCGGCGTGGTACTCGGGCTCCAGGTATTCCTTGCCGAAACTGGCGGCGTAGGAAATGCGTCGAGTCGCCTTGTCGCAGTCGAACGCCAGGAAGTACGCAGGGTCCAGGCCGGTCTGGCCCGAGGGGTTCCAGATCTGGTCACTGCCCGCCACCAGCAACTGCTGGCCGGCAACCGCCTGTTTGAGCTGCGCGGCGGTGGCGTAGCGCGGCGCCTGGATATTCAGGAAACGCGCCTTGAACGCCTGGAATTGGCGCGACTGGACATTGGGCCCCAGCACCTCGGTTTTCAACGCCAGGGCCTTGAGGTACAGCGCCTTGAGGTTGGCCTTGAGCTGGCGCGGGTTGAACAGTTGACGCAACTCGCTGCCGTCCTCCACATAGGCCGGGTGGTAGTTGATCAGGCTGACCTGCAAGCCCTGCTGTTGCAGCCAGCGCTGCAACGCATAGGCTTGCAGCACGGCGCCGAAGTTCTCGCTGAAGTGGTAGGTCAGTATCCCGGCCTTCACGGGGCGTACAGATGCGTTCATGAACCAGCCTGTCTGAGTGAGGAATGGATTGGGCGCGCCGGCGGGCGAACGGCCTGGCGGGCAGGCGCGGCCGTGTTGAGCAGGCCGATAAGCATCGACCACACCAGCAAATAACTGCCATCGAAGGTGGTGAAGAACTGGTAGCTGGTCTTGAACGAAAAAATCAGCAAAATCGCCACCACCGCCAGCGACACCGGAGTGCGTGGCAGGCCGCTGAACAGCAGGCAGAACAGCGTCACACCGACGACGCCCAGCTTGGCGGTCACGCCCCAGTAGCCGTTCTCGATATCGAACTTGGAATTTTCGAACCAGCGCTCGTCATTGGTCGGCACGCCGGGGGTCAATTGCTTGGCCAGGCCATTGCCAAGGAACACCGTGGCCGGGTTGTCGAGGAACGACTCCTTGGCGTGGGCGATTTCGAAGGCGCGGGTGACGTCTTCGCCCTTTTCCTCGAACAAGTACGTGGCAAAGCGCGACACCGCCAAGGGGCTGGCATAGAACGTCAACGTGCCCAGGGCACCGATGGCCACCACCAATACCGCCAGGGACTTGACCTTGCGCTGCGTGATTGCCGACAGCAGGATCATCACGCCATGGCCGCGAGGATGGTCTTGGAGCCGGCCGCCAGCAGTGTGACGG
This sequence comes from Pseudomonas cyclaminis, assembly GCF_015163715.1. Lineage (GTDB taxonomy): Bacteria > Pseudomonadota > Gammaproteobacteria > Pseudomonadales > Pseudomonadaceae > Aquipseudomonas > Aquipseudomonas cyclaminis. The sequence continues at coordinate 2,098 of NZ_JADDUM010000256.1, read as the reverse complement.
CGATGATCAGCATCAGGCCGATCTTGCGTTGGCAGCAGGCGTAGAAGAACAGCAGCACGGCCGAGCTGGTGGGGAACAACATGATCCGCCCCACTTCGTCGCTGGATTTGGAGGCGGCATTGGTCAGGTCGATGCCCACCCCGTACAGGCTGACCTGCAACAACTGGCCGAGGGCGAAGAGGTAAATGATCCGCTCGATAATCCGTCGATAGCCAGGGCTATGGGCGCGGGCGATGTTCTCCACATTGGCCTGCACATAGCGGTACCCCGCCAACAGCAGCACAAAATAGAAAAACGGAATGCCCGAGCGCATGAACTGATACAGCGAAATCTTCGCCCCGCTGCTCACCAGCACCTGCAACACGCTGGCGGCAATCACCAGTGCCAGCAACGGCAGCGCCCGGCTGAACCCGCGCAACCCATACACCACGAACGGCAGCAACAGCAGCAGCGCCAACGGCTGCGACAGGTTATTGCTCAACGCCAGCGGCAACGCAAAAAACGTCAGCGGCAAGTACAGGGTCAGGCGCGCCTGGGACAGCATCATGGGCCCACCTCCCCGACGCGAATCACCCGCAGGTAGACCAGCACCACCAACTCCGGCATTGCCAGCAACAGGGACGCGCCGAGCAGTGGATCGATGTGTGCCCTGCCCGCCAGCCACAGCAACAACGCGGCCAGGCTGCTCAAGGCGTAGATCACCGAGGTGCGCGTATGGCGATTGGTGGAAATCAGCATCGCCGCGAGGATGAACCACGCCACGTTGAGAATCGTATGGGCGCCGATCAGCGCCAATGACACGCGATCCACCTGCACCAGGCCATGGCTCCACAGCGTAATGATCTGCGGCCCGGCCCAGATGCCTGCACCGTACACCAGCACGCAGAGGGCCAGCACCATTGAACTGGCGCGCTGGGTAAAGCGGCGCGCCTGGTCGAATTGCCCGCGCCCGGCCAGGCGTGATATCTCCGGCGTGAGCGCATTGCTGCAGGTGATGCCCAACTGGATGATCAGCCGCATCAGGGTGCGAGCCATGGTGTAGCCCACCACCACTGCCGGGCCGGCGATCTGGTTGAGCACTTGCAGGCCGCCTTGCAGGGTAATGGCTTGCGCCAGCGGAATGGCTGCACTGCCCACTGCGGGTTTCCAGATACCGCGAAACTCGGCCCACGACGCCGAGCCCAGCCCCAGCAACGGCCAGGGTGAAATACGCCGCACAAACAGGGTCACCAGCAGCAGGAACAGCACCTGGCTGAAAAACATGCCCTGGGCCAATTGCAGCTCCGAGCCGCCGAGCAACAGCACGCCGATCGACAACACAATGTCCAGGGTCCTGCGGTTGGCCATGATAAAGACGCCACCGACAGTCCTGTCGATGGTACGGAACCACGCGTCAATCGGCCCTCCGAGCAGCCGCGTGCACAGGTAGCCGGACATGAACACCACCACCAGGCTCGCTTGCTCGGGCGCCAGGGTCTTGAGCCTGAGCAGCGTCACCCAGTCGAGCCACTGGCCAAGGGTCAGGGCGAACAGCAGCACCAGCGCCACCACCGCCAGGGTAAACGCCAGCGCGGTCTGTACACTGCGTCGCGCACCGGGCACATCACCCTGGCTGGCGCGCAACGTGGCACTGGTGGCGGACGCCTGGGCGACACCGAAATCAAGCAGGCTGAGCATCGACGGGATACCCGTGAGCACCAGCCAATCGGCATAACGCCCGGTGCCCCAGGCATGCAGGAAGAACGGCACCAGCACCAGTTGTGCCGCCAGCGTCACCAGTTGGGTGTAGCCATAACTGAGCACGTTGAGGCGAAAGCGGCGCGACAGCGAACGGGGCATTTCAAGCGCCTTGTTCATCGGCATCAGGCCTTGTCGGACTGGTAGGCGTAGCTGTAGTAGCCGTAGTCGCCATAGCCGTAGCTGGCGGAACGACGCTTTTCCACGCCGTTGAAAATAGCGCCCTTGAGCTCGATGCCGTTTTGATAGAAACGGCGCAGGGTCAGCTCGATTTCCTTCGCCGAGTTCACCCCGAATCGCGTCACCAACAGGCTGGTCCCGGCCTGGCGCCCGATAATCGCGGCGTCGGTCACCGCCAGCA
>NZ_JADDUM010000255.1 GCF_015163715.1 Pseudomonas cyclaminis | reverse complement strand
ATAAGTACGCCGTTACCCAAACAACGGATATGTACTCGGACCCATCGCCATCGGGGGCAAGCCCCCTCCCACATTTGATTGGTGTTATCAGGACTATTGGTTACTTGCCGCCAGTAATCTGCTTCACCAGTTCAGCATGTCCTTTTGCATCATCCGCCCGTGAGATCGCCTGGATCACCAGCAGGTGATTACCCGAACCGCCCAGGAACGTGGAGTTCAAGGTCTTGCCGCCGCCCTGGGTGGCGGTGCTGTCCACCTGGCGCAGGCCGATACCCTTGAAGGTCAGTTTCTTCTCACTTTGCTTTTTGAAGTCGGGGAGGGCGGCGCTCTGGTCCTTGACGAAACCGGCCACTGCGCCGTCGAGGAACTGTGGGTCGTTGTCTTTGATGGTGACGCCGTCGTTACGCACGGTTTCGGCGACGATCACCACGCTTTTCGTGGTCTGGTTGGCGTACATCGTGCCTTGGGTATCGGCAGTGCCATCCTCGGCCTTGCCTGCTGGGAGGGTGTCGGCGGTGTAGGCCTTGGGCAGGCTGAAGGTGAACTTGCCGCCCAGGGTGGAGATGGTCTGCGTGGTCGGCTTGGCAGCGGCGAATACGCTGCCGGCGGTAAGCGCAAGGGCCAGCAGGGCGGCGGTCTTGGTGAAAGTGGCCATGAAACGCTCCAGGGATGAACGAAATTGCGGAGCATTCTGTCAGAAAATTCGCAGTATCGTTCATCCCCAGCCTTACGCCTTGTCGGACTCTTCCTCAAGTCTGTCCATCTCAAACAGCCGCGCCAATTCCGTACGGGCTTCCTGGGCGGTTTGCATCACTTTGGCTGCATCGTCGTACACCGCGTGCTGGGCGGCAAGGACTTGCAGGTCGTGGTTCTTGAACCGGGTAATGCGCGCATCGGCCTGGGCCTGGCTCAGGCCCAGGCCGACCAGGGTGCGGCGGCTCATTTCCAGGCTGGAATAGAAGGTTTCGCGAACCGGCGAGGCGTCCAGGTCCACCAGGCGATGCACGTGCTGGCGGTTACGTGCGCGGGCGATGATTTTCATGTGCGGGTAGAGGCTGCGCACCAACTCGGCGGTCTTGATGTTGATCTCCGGGTCGTCCATGGCGATCACAAAGAACTCCGCCTGGTCGACCTTGGCCGCGTGCAGGATCTCGGGGCGTTGCGGGTCGCCGTAGAACACCGGCATGCCGCCGAAGCTGCGGGTCAGTTCGATGGTTTCCACCGAGGTGTCGAGGGCGATGAACGAGATGTTCTGGGCGCGCAGGATCCGCGCCACGATCTGGCCCATACGACCCATGCCGGCGATCACCACGCGTGGCGCATCGCTTTGGATGGCGCGGTATTCCTCGGGCACTTCCACCGGCTTGACCTTGGGCTTGAACAGCTTCGGGCACACCAGCAACAACAGCGGTGTTACCGCCATGGACAGGGTGATGGTCAGCACCAGGATGTCGTACAGGTGGGGTTCGAACAGGCCTTGGTCGCGGCCGATCTTGAACACCACGAAGGCGAACTCACCGCCGGCAGCCAGTACTACGCCCAGACGCAGGGCGCTTTCGCGATTGAGGTCGCCCACCAGCCGGGCCACGGCGTAGAGCAGCGGCAGCTTGAGGCCGATCAGCAGCAAGGTCAGGCCAATCACCACCAGGGGCGAACTGACCAACAGGCTGAGGTTGGCGCCCATGCCCACGCTGATAAAGAACAGCCCCAGCAACAGGCCCTTGAACGGTTCGATCTGGGATTCCAGTTCGTGGCGGTATTCGGAGTCCGCCAGCAGCAGGCCGGCGAGAAAGGCGCCGAGGGCCATGGACACGCCCACCAGTTCCATCAGCCAGGCCGTACCGATCACCACCAGCAACGCGGTGGCGGTGGACACTTCGCGCAGGCCGGTCTTGGCAACGATGCGAAACACCGGCCGCAGCAGGTAGCGCCCGCCGATGATCACCACGGCGATGCTGCCGAGGATCTGCAAAACGTGCTGCAGGCCCTGGGCTTCGGTGGTCGGGTGATCACTGCCGGCCAGCAACGGCACCATGGCGATCAGCGGGATGGCCGCGATGTCCTGGAACAGCAGGATGGCAAACGCCAGGCGCCCGTGGGGCTGGTTCAGCTCCTTACGCTCGGCCAGGCTTTGCAGGCCAAACGCAGTGGACGACAGCGCCAGGCCCAGGCCCAGCACGATGGCGCTGTTCCAGGCCTGCCCAAATACCCAGAGCGCCACCGCGCCCATCACCATCCCGGTCAGCAGCACCTGGGCCAGGCCAACGCCAAATACCGATTTGCGCATCACCCATAAGCGCTTGGGCGACAGTTCCAGGCCGATGATGAACAGCAGCAACACCACCCCCAACTCCGAAAACTGCGCCACGCTCTGCGGGTTGCCTATCAGGCCCAGCACCGACGGGCCGATGATCACACCGGCAAACAGATAGCCCAACACCGCGCCCAACTGCAGGCGCTTGGCCAGGGGCACGGTCAGCACCGCCGCGAGCAGGAACACCACGGCTGCTTGTAACAGGTTGCCTTCATGGGGCATTGCGAACTCCAGGATATTCAAAACCAGTCAACAGGCGGGTATTAGAGCGCTTTTTACATTTTGAAAATTGTGTTTTTGCGGTGAATGACGTCAGTGTCTCGCGGCTCCTTACCCGGCAATGAGCCGCTTGCTGGTGTACAAATGAGCAAGACGGCGATGCGCGGTACTCATCGGTGGGGGATAAAACCGGGCACCACCGATGGTATGAGGAGCACGTTCCGCTGGCCAAAGCGCTGAATATCAACCAGGCCGCCGTTTCCAAGATGGAGCGGCGCACGGACATGTACATCAGCACCTTGCGTGATTACATCCGTGCAATGGGCGCAGAGCTGGAGATTATTGCGACGTTTCCTGATGGACAGGTAAAGATCGACAATTTCGCTTATTGAACCTGTTGGAGTAGCCCGGTCGAGCGCCGGGCTTTTTTCATCCGCGATTATTGTTCTGCCGGTATCACGACAAGACGCCTGGCAGGCATCAGGCTTGTCGGCCTGCGGTACAAACCCACCGCCAGCCCAACGATAATGATCGCAATCGAGATCAGGTTCGGCGTGGAAATACGCTCACCGAGGATCAGCATCGAACTGCTGATCCCGAACACCGGAATCAGCAACGACAGCGGCGCCACCGTGGACACGGGGTACCGCTTGAGCAGCGAGTTCCAGCCCCAGTAGGCGAAGTGCGTGGCCAGGTAAACCTGGAACAGGATGGACAGTATCGCCGTCAGGTCGAGGCTCGCGTTCAGGTGTTGGAATGGGCTGCTGCCGTGCATCCACCAGGCCATTAGGAGCAGTGGGATCGGCGGGAACAGGCTGGCCCACACCATGAACGCGAAGATCTCCTTGACCCCCGACTTCTTGATGATGACGTTGCCCACGCTCCAGGCCAGCGCGCTCAGTACGATCAACATCACACCCAGGACGGCGTGATTGCCTTGCTGGGTGGAAATGATGCCCGCCAGGCCGCTGAGTGCCAGCAAGGCGCCGACGATCTGAGCCTTGCGGATTCTCTCCTTGAACAGCACAAACCCCCAGCCCATGGTGAAGAACACGCTGAGTTGAATGATCAATGAAGCGATACCAGGGCTTACGCCTATCTGGATTCCATAATTGATCACGCCCCACATGCCCAGCCCGAAGATAAAGCCGTAGGCGGCCACGTAGCTGAAGTTGACGGCGGGGCGCTTGATGAAGAACACCAATGGCAGGGCCGCCAAGGTAAAGCGGATGCCGGTCAGCACAAAAGGGTCGACCGAGCGCAGGCCCAGTTGGGTGATGGGGAAGTTGATCCCCCAGACCAGAGTGACGAGCACGGCCAGTGCCAGGTGTTTTTTCTGCATGGAATGTTCCCTGGGTCATTACCCTTCTTGAGGGCGTTGATGTTAGGGCGGCCCCGCTTGGCCCGCTTGCTATGCCAGGTCATCTTTTGACAGAATCGGGCCATGATTCCAGCCTTTGATTCAACCAGCCCTGACGCCGTGGTAACGCTGCGCGAATACCCCAATGGCACCGTCTTTGAGCGGCACACCCACTCGCGTGGACAGTTCGCCTATGCCTCTACGGGGGCGCTGAAAATGTTCACCGACCTCGGCAATTGGGTGGTGCCGCCCCAGCGGGCGATTTGGGTGCCCGGTGGTGTGCCCCATGAAATGCAGATGCGCGGGGAGGTGGTGATGCTCAATACCTACTTGAACGCCGATGCCGTTAGGCGCGCACGGTTGCAGGCGCGCTGTCAGGTGTTTGAAGTGTCGCCCTTGCTCAGGCATTTGCTGGAGGCGGCGCTGGCTGTCGAGCCCTCGACGCCGCTCAGTGAGAGGCACCGCTGCGTGCTGACGCTGTTGATTGATGAAATCGGCGCCATGCCGGAATTGCCCCTCAGCGCGCCATTGCCCGGCGAGGCACGGCTGGCGCGGGCCTGTCAGCGTTTCCTGGACGCGCCCACGCAAAAAATCACCCTCGACGAGATGGCGCAGTGGTCGAATATGAGCCGACGCACCTTCACCCGCCATTTCCAGGAAAGCACGGGGATGACGTTTGTGTCCTGGCGTCAGCAGGTTTGCCTGTTGGAGGCCACTGCGCAGCTGAGCCATGGCGCTTCCATCACCGAGGTGGCGCTCGGGTTGGGCTTCAGCAGTTCCAGTGCGTTCACATCGGTGTTCCGACGCAACCTGGGGGACTCTCCGGCGCGCTACCTGGCTAAATCAAAGGCCGGGGCGCAGTTCTGAGGCCTTTGCTGTTGCCACGTCGGTCAGGATTCACCGCCCTGCGGCCCTCGCTTTGTTACTATCGCCCACCCTTGTCACCAGGAGTCACCGCCCCATGCAACACCAGTGGGATGAAATGCACCGCACCCGCAAGCCCACCTTCGTACTGTGTGGCGAGCCTCAGGGGGATGTGCTCAATCTCTATGTTCACGGGTATTCGGCATTCTTCAATCGGCAACAACTGGGCAATTTCAAGGCGCAGTTGGCGGGTATCGAAGGCTCGACCAACCTGATGCTGTTCTGGCCGGCGGGGCACTTCCTGGAAAACCTGTTCGCGCCCTTCAAGGACGTGATCGGCGCGATTCTCGGCGGTGGCAGCGTCGGTGCGGCGACCGTTGGCGTCGGCAAGGCGATAGCCTATTTCCTCGACCACTACAAAAGTGTCGAGGCGCGGGTAGACGAAGTGGCCAAGAGTTTGCTGCCGGAACTGGCGGGCTACCTGCACGCTGAGTCGCTGGACGTGCGGCGCATCAACCTGATCGGCCATTCCCTGGGCGCGCGGATTCTGGTCAAGAGCCTGCTGGCCAGCCCTGAAACCGCGCGGGAACTGCCGCTGGACAATCTGCTGCTGATGGGCGGCGCGATCTGCACGTCGAGCCCGTGGGATGAGGTGTCGGCGCCGCTCAAGGGACGCCTGATCAACTGCCATTCCAGCAAGGATTGGGCGCTGGCCATGAAGCCGGATACGGAGCGTTGCATTGGTCGTTACGCGATTGCGGTCACGCCGGCGCTCAAGGCCAAGGTCACCAATGTGCACCTGGCGACCTTCGACCACGCCGCTTATTGGCCGCAGTTGCAGACGGTGGTGCAGTACACCGATCTGTTGCACGAGCGGCGCGGCATGATCCGCTCCGACCAGCGCAGCAGCGAGGTGCGCTTTGCCGAGGAGGATGTGGAACTGTTCCCGGCCCTGCTGCAGGCTCGACCAGAGGAGTTGAAGTTCCTCGCCGAACTGATGGCGCAAAAGCGCAGTGCGTCGGTTGATACGTCGGTGCGCGAGCCGCTCAAGCTGGCCATCGAGTTGCAGCGCATGGGTGGCGATAGCTTTATGAACCTGGCCCGTGGGCATGGCGTGAGTTATCGCCAGATCGCCGAAGATGTGGCGCAGCGTCTCGGGATCAAGTTTGACGAGTCGCTCGAATCCGTGGTGCTGGCGGACATCGAAACCCAGGTCGCGCAAAAGCTGATCGAGCAGTACAAGGACAAGCTCAGTAACGCCGACCGCCAGGTGTTCGACGCCGAGCTCAAGGCAGCCGCGCAAAAAGAGCAGGGGCTGTTCAAGCGTTTCGATGTGGGCCGCTCGGCCACCACGGCCTTGAGCGGTACAGCGCTGGCGGGACTGACCGGGTTTATCCTGCGTCGTGGCGCGGCCACGGCGATTCCGGTAGTGGGGCAGGCACTGGCGGCAGCGATGCTGCTGGTGAGTGGTGTGCGGGCGTTTTCCGGGCCGGCGTATTCGATCACCACCCTGGCAGTGCTGGTGATCGGTGTGATTCGCCAGCGCATGGAACGAGAGGCGCTGAACCAGGAGATGGACCTGGTGGTGCAGGTGGTGGAGGCATTTGACCTGCCACGGGACACGGTGATGCGCACGGTCGCGTCCGACTGATAAGCTGCGCGCTGTCGAGTGTGTTTGCCTGGGATACCGCGTGAAATTCAGCCTGCCGAAAATTGCTACCGCCCCGTTTTGCCCGCCAGAAGTGGCCGGCTCCGTCGCCGTTGACCCCAAGGCTTCGTTTTTCAAGCGCGCCCTCATGTTTGCCGGCCCCGGCCTGCTGATCTCCATCGGCTACATGGATCCGGGCAACTGGGCAACGGCCATCGAGGCCGGTTCGCGCTATGGCTACAGCCTGTTGTTTGTGGTGCTGCTGGCCAGCCTGGCGGGAATGGCGGTGCAGTGCCTGTGCTCGCGACTGGGCATCGCCACTGGCAAAGACCTGGCGCAATTGTGCCGCGAGCGCTACAGCAAACGTTCCGCCCGCACCCAATGGGTGCTGGCGGAAATCTCCATCATCGCCACCGACCTGGCCGAAGTGCTCGGCTGTGCCCTGGCGTTCCACCTGCTATTGGGTGTGTCCCTGACTACCGGCATTGTGATCACTGCCTTTGATACGCTCCTGATCCTGGCCCTGCAAAACCGGGGCTTCCGCCGTCTTGAAGCGATCATGCTGGCGCTGGTGGCGACCATCGGCGTGTGTTTCTTTATCGAACTGGTGCTGATCAAACCGTATTGGCCGGACGTATTCAGTGGCTTCACGCCGTCGCTGTCGGCCATCAGCGATGCCGCGCCGCTGTACCTGGCCATCGGCATCCTGGGCGCCACGGTGATGCCCCATAACCTCTACCTGCACAGCTCAATCGTGCAAACCCGCCTGATCGGCAAAGACCTGGCCAGCAAACAGGATGCGGTCAAGCTGGCGCGCATTGACACCATCGGCTCCCTGGCCCTGGCTTTGCTGGTCAATGCGGCAATCCTGGTACTCGCCGCCGCCGCGTTCCACAAGACCGGACATACCGACGTGGTGGAAATCCAGGACGCCTACCACCTGCTTGACCCGCTGGTGGGTGGGGCGTTCGCCAGCATTCTGTTCGGCGTTGCCTTGCTGGCGTCCGGGCAAAGCTCGACCTTTACCGGCACCATCGCCGGGCAAGTGATCATGGAAGGCTACCTGAACCTGCGCATTCCCTGCTGGCAGCGGCGGCTGATTACCCGTGGGCTGGCGCTGATCCCGGCGTTTCTCGGGGTCTGGCTGATGGGCGACGATGCCATTGGCAAATTGCTGATCCTGAGCCAGGTGGTGCTGAGCCTGCAACTGCCGTTTGCGCTGTATCCGCTGATTCGCATGACCGGCGACAAGCAACTGATGGGGCCGTTTGTGAACAGCCTGCCGACACGGGTGTTGGTGTGGTTTCTGTTTGCGGTGATCAGTGGTGCGAATGCATGGTTGATTGGGCAGTGGGTGTTTTGAATTGACCGTGCGAGCGGCTTTGGCGGCTTAAACCTGGATCGCCAGGGGCGTGTACTGGGCGACCAGTGGATCGGCGGTCAATAGCTTCATCGGTTCACTCATGGTTGCGGCGACGAGGAGGCGATCGAAAGGATCCTTGTGATGGGGCTGAAGATCCCTGACCCCTATCACGTGTTCTGACGTGACGGGTAACTCGATGAATCCGCTTTCCAGGCAGTACTCACGGATTTCGTCCAGGTCTACATCAAGCTTTCCCAAGCCGATCTTGATCGCCATTTCCCAGAGTGTTGCGGCGCTGACGTAAATCTCTGCTGCATTCTCAATCAGTTTCCGGGCTTTGCTGGATAACCTGGGGTCATCAGCCAGTGCCCACAGGAGAATATGGGTGTCCAGCAGCACTCTCATGACTGAATACCTTGAAACGCCTCCAGCAGGTCGTCGGGGAGAGGCGCATCAAAACCGTCGGGGATGACGAGCTTGCCTTTCATTGCACCCACTCGCCGGCCTCTGGATTTACCGACGGGGACGAGTTGGGCCATTGCCCGCCCATGTTTGGCGATGGTAATGACTTTGCCTGCGGCAGCCTCATCAACCAGTTTTGACAGATTATTCTTTGCTTCGCCCAACGGCACGGTGATCATGGGGATATCTCCGGATTTTGGCCAAATATAGCCGAAACTCGGAGCGCTATCCGAGATGGCCCAACCGCGGGTGGACGCTGCTCGTTCAGCGCGTGATTGTTTTTGATAGGTGAACACCATGGCATCTCTCCGAAAAGTTTCGAGAAAGTCTGCCGTAGTTCACGGACTCCAAAAATACTGGCCCGTAAAATCAGAACGCCCCTACATCGTCATCTAGGAAAATTCCTCAACGATCCCAATAAGGCACCCCGCCAAAACACTCCACAAAGTAATCAATCACCGTCCTCACCTTCAGCGACAAGCGTCGACTCCCCGGCCACAACGCCGCAATCTGTTGCGGCTCCAGTGTGGTCGCTACCTCGTACTCCGTCAGCACCGCCTGCAAGGTGCCAGCGCGCAGGCTCTCGCCGATCAGCCAGGACGGAAACACCACCAGCCCCAAGCCTTGTTCGGCAGCGTGGGTGAGGGTGTCGGCGTGGTTGCCGGTGATCGGGCCCTTGACGCTGTAGGGCGTCCAGTCGCCCTGGTCACGACGCAAGAACCAGCGTTGTTGGCCGGTGACGCCCTTGTAGGCCAGGCACTGGTGGTGGATCAGTTCATCGGGGTGCAGGGGAGTGCCGTGCTTTGCCAGGTAAGCCGGGCTGGCCGCGATGCGAAAGCGCTGGGGCGCGAAGATGCGGGCCTGCATGCCGGAGTCGTTGAGCACGCCGATGCGAAACAGCAGGTCGGTGCCATCTTGCAGCGGGTCGACATAGGTGTCGGTTTGCTGGATGTCCAGTTGCAGCTTCGGGTAGCGGCGGCACAATTCCCCCAGCCAGGGGGAGAGGTGACGCTGGCCGAACACCATCGGCGCATTGATCCGCACCAGGCCGCTGGGCTCACTTTCCTGCTCCTGCAGGGCCTGGCCGGCGGCCTCCAGCTGTTCGAGCATCAGGCGCGCGTGCCGCCCGAGCAGACGCCCAGCCTCGGTGGGGCTGACAGCGCGAGTGTGCCGATACAACAACTGTTGCCCCAGGGCCTGTTCCATCAGCTGGATCTGGCGGGAGATCGAGGAGGGCGCCAGGCCTTCGCGGCGAGCCACTTCAGAGAAGCTGCCGTGGTCCAGTACCGCGACGAACAGGCGCAGCGCCTTGAAACTCAATTCATTCAAACCCTGCATCTTGGCTCCAGGCTGTGCGTTTTGCGCAAAGGTGTTGTTGACATGCTCCCATTTATCGCACAAGACGGCCACTGGATAATGCGCGCCATTAATCCATTTGTTGATGCGCAGGTGATGTATGCAGGCCAGTTCTATCGAGGGTGTGGCGACCGCCACGCCGAAAAAAAACCTTCTGCGGTTGCTGTTGTTGCCGCTGGTGATCCTTGCCGGCATGGGCTTGTCGGTGGAGGCCGGTTTGCTCGGGCCGTTGGGCGTGCAGGTGGGGCATCTGTGGGCGACCTTGAGCATCTTTGGCGTGGGTTCGGCGATTCTGTTCCTGCTGCTGCTGTTCAGCGGCCCGCAAAAAGGCCCGGCGCTCACTGACTTGCCGCGCTGGCAGTTGATCGGCGGCTTCCTGGGGCCGATGTACGTGGTGGTGCTGACCCTGGCCACGCCGCACATCGGCATTGCGATGACTATGATCGCGATTCTGTCCGGTCAGGTGGGCAAAAGCGTGTTGATCGATCATTTCGGCTGGTTCGGCACTGCGCGCAAGCGGGTCAATGGTGAACGCTGGATCGCGTTGGCGCTGATTGTGGTGGCACTTGTTCTGATTGCACGAGGTTAAGACGATGAATCTGATTCTGTTGTTGGTAGTGGTCATCGCGGCCGGTGCGGTATTGAGTGTGCAGGCGGCGATCAATGGTCGTCTGGGCCAGACAGTCGGTGTATTGCGCAGCAGTTTGCTGACCTTCGCGGTAGGCGCGCTCACCACCGCGCTGTTGATTTTCTTCTTTGAACCGGCACAGGCCATGAGCCTTTTGGATGTGCCTAAGTGGCAACTCACCGGCGCGCTGTTCGGCGTGGTGTATATGATGGTGATGGTCGGTGCGGTGCCGGTGGTCGGCACGGCGGTGGCGACCGTGGCAGTGATCACGGGGCAGTTGGGCATGGGCATGTTGATCGACAACTTCGGCTGGCTGGGCAACCCGGCCATCGAATTGTCGGGCGGTCGCCTGCTGGCGATGGTGTGCCTCGCGCTAGCGCTGGTATTCATGTATCGCAGCAATACGCGTACCGACTGATGGTTTGAACGATGTGTGTGAGCCGGCAGTCATTGCTTAAGGTGCCGGCGCTCGCCGTACCGAGACGACCATGAAGAAGGAGTCTGACCATGCCAGATCAAACCTGTGCCTGCCCACACTGCAAATGTGTACTGGGTGTCGATGCGGTGATGAAAGACGGTAAGGGCTATTGCTGCCAGGGCTGTGCGGAGCACCATGCCCATGGTGAGCCTTGCGCTGCGGCGACCGGTTGTGAGTGCGCCAAGTCGGCCCATGGCTGAACGCGGTTAAAAATTGTGGGAGCGGGACTGCCCGCTCCCACATTTGATCTGTGTCGTTCTGGCTATTGGGTTTCAAGCTCAAGCCTGAGGCTATGGTCCGACAGGCGCTGTCGACCTCTGACGACCCCACTGGTCCGCCGCCCCTCCAACGCAAATACCACCGTTTTCGCTGCATGCAGATCATCCGGGAGCGGCTGGAACACTTTCAGCACCAGCCTGTCGGGTTTGTGCTGCAAGCTCACCTGGCATTCCACATGCCTGGACAATGGCCCAAACAGGGTGTCCTGGGTGTAATCAATCCGCGCCTTGCCATTGACCTGGGGGCGTAAATCCATGGGTGTCTCTCCTTGATCAAGCCTGGGCGCGCGCATCCGAGCGGCGCCATTGCACATGGGTAATACCGAATTTCTCGGCCTGGGCCTGGCTGGTTTTCTTGACCTGCTCGCGGGCGAAACGGCCAATACGACCCACGCCGGCATCACAGCTGGCCCAATGCCAGGCTTCGGCAGCATCGAGTCTTTCCAGGCGGATAATGAATGACTTGGCTTCGCCATGGAGGGTGTAGTCGATCACAAACAGTTTTGCGTTATTCATTGGCCCATCAACCCTGGTGGTGTAAGCAAGTGATCGTACCCAGCGCTAAAAATTCACTCGGATTGCCGAGCGGTGGTCATGGCCAACACATGACATGCGTTACACCAGCGCCCGGGATACGCGGGCGCGCAGCGGTGTGAATCAAGGCAGCCCGGACAAGATCATCCTGCTGCCTTGATTCCACTGATCATGCGTCGGGAACAGCTTTTTCCCAGGCCGACCAGTTCTTGAGGATCGCCTGTACCAACGGATTGCCCGTGCGGTACAGGTTTTCCAGCGCCGGCGCGAACCCGCCCTGATCCGCATACTTGAGCAGGTTATCCACCTCGCTGTAGCCAGGGTAAGGCCGGTCGAAATCGGAACCTGCCCGCACCACGGCCAAGCGCTGGATATCCACCAACCCTTCACGACTGGCCCGCAGCAGGGCCTCGTAGGTGGAGTTGTCTTCCTGCTGGGTGGTGCAGTATTCGCCTTTGTTGTCCGTGAGCAGCTTGGTCCAGACCTCGGCACGTTCGCTCAGGCGCGTGCCGGAGAACCAGGTGTTGCCCGCCAGCGTGTCGCAGCGGGTGACTTGCGGCGGCTGGTTGGCCGGGGCGGCAGGGTAATGCTTGCGCCAGGCGGCCGATTCTTTGCTTTCCGTCAGCTCGACTTTTTGCGACAGGGCAAACGCCTTGGCCTGCAGCTTGGGGTTGAGCTCAAACACTTCGGTCTTGTAATCCAGCGGCGGTTTTTCGTTGGGGCCTTTGGTGTTGATGCCCAGATAGCCGGTCGGCCAATCCTTGGGCGCATCCCGCGAATCCAGTTCCCACTGGGTGCCGAATTCCACCAGGTAGTGCGCCCAGGCAGCGGTGCCGATGGTGCCGTGCTTGGGGCTGATCCCGGCGATCCCGGCGATCAGGAAGTAACTCTGGCGCAGGTCGAACTTGGGTGACAGCGCCAATGCCAGGGTGGAGGCGGCTGCGTTGGTCTGGCCCATGCCGGTGACCAGCAGGCACACGTCCTGGGTGTTGCAGCGGATCACCGGGTATTCAGCGGACAGGCCCGGCACGCGCACTTCTTGCTTGAGTTGCAGGCGGTCGATCCAGGTTTGCGCCTCGGGGGCGAACATGGTGATCAACATTACTTTGGGCTTGATCGGCGCCGGGGTATCTGCCAGCACCAGGTGCGGCATCAGGGCCAGGCCGACGGCCATCGATAGACGGGTAAATGTGTTCATCTCATGCTCCTTGATCAGAATTGGTAGCCGACACCGGCGTAGTAGCCCCAGCCATCGGAGCGGGCGCGGAAGTTGCCTTCGCCGAAATTCAACTCGCTGCCATCCTCCCAGTTGCCGCCGTTATGGAAATAGCGGCCGACCAGGGTGAAACGCAGGTGGGTAAACGAGTACAGCAGCACTTTGGTTGCTACGAGGGAATTGGCGGTGCGCGCCGGGTTGTCCTTGTGCAGGTCGGAGCCGAAATCGTAGTTGGTGAAGCCGATGTAAGTCAGCGAGGCGCCGTTGTCGAACTTGCCGATGGGCACGATGTACTTCATCTGGGCGCGGTAGCCGTCCCAGGAGTATTCATTGCTCGCACCGTAGTTTTCCCACTGGTAGCGCCCATAGAAGTTGGCCGACAGGTTGACCCGCGAGTGGGTGTCGATGTCGGTGCCCAGGCCGCTGTACAAGGTGTTGGCGCGGTTTTCCTTGTTGCTGCCGTGGTCGTAGATCCAGTCAAACGCCACGTACCACTCCTTGAACGGGCCAATGGCCAGGCTGCGACCGGCCAGGTAGTCGATGGAAATACGCGGTTCATGCTCCATAAACACCGGCGAGCCGTGGTCCCACACGCCTTTGTCATTGCTGTTGCCGATGCCGAGGATCTTTGGCACGTCGATGTAGCCATACAGCTCGAAAGGGCCTTTGCGACCGAAGTACTCGTATTCCAGGTAAATGTCATCGGACGGCTTGGGGCCGAAGCTGATGTCTTTGCTGCCGATCAGCGTCAGGTCCTGGTTGAACCAGTCCGACAGGTACGGGCCTTTGTTCGATTGGGTGGCGTCAGGGCTGAGGGTTTCGCCCTGTGCTGAGTCATCGGCGGGTGTTTCCTGCGCCAAAATGGGTGCGCTGAGTACTCCCGTAACGGCTGCCAGTAGCAAGGAAACACCGAAGCAGGCACGAGGCCTTGAGGTTAGGTGCATTGAAAATCCCTATTCGTACGCGGTTGGAACCCGATTCCTCAGGTCATGGTGAACTTGGCGGCCAAGTTCGTACCGCAAACGTTTGCACAGGCTGTACCAACTTTGCTCAATGGCTTGAATGCCCTAGGGAAAAGACGAATTAGTCGACCTTTTGATCAGAAATGACTGGGTGTCATTTTTTCAAGGGGATTGAACAGATGCAGCGCGGTTTCGCGGCGATATTCGCTCGGCGTCTGGTTCATCTCGATCCGAAAGTGTCGGTTGAAATTGGACAGGTTGGCGTAGCCCACTTCAAAGCAGATATCTGCCACCGACCGCTCAGTGTGCAGCAACAGTCGGCAAGCGCGCTGTACGCGAAATTTGCGCATCAGGTCGATAAACCCGTGGCCGGTGTTGCGTTTGAAGAACCGCGAGAATCCCGGTTCGCTCATCTCCAGTTGCTGGGCAATGACCGACAGGCGCACGTCGCCGGTGAGTTCGCGCATCAGGTAGTCGAAGGCCTTGTTGATGCGTTCAGCGCTGCGGGCGTCCAGGGTGGGCGCATAGCAGGGGCTGGCCAGCGACTTGACCTGGGCGGGCGGCGCGCTTTTCAGGGTGTCGAGCAGTTGCAGGAACAGGATCAGCCGTTGCAGGCCATGGGCGCTGCCGATGGCCTCCATCAGTTGCGCCGCCTGTACGGCGCTGTCGCCGCTGAACTCCATGCCGCGCCTGGCCTGTTCAAACAGCGGTTGCAAGTCACCGAGTTCCGGCAGGGTGTTGCGCAGGGCGAGCAGGGCGCCGCCGTCGAATTGCAGCACCACGTCGCGCCCGCTCAGGTGTTCGCCGGGGGCCAGCTCGCCGATCCAGTCGTGGGGCAGGTCAGGGCCGATCAACGCGACATGGCCGGCGTTGAAGGCACCGATATAATCGCCCGCCACCAGCTTGCCGCTGCCTTGGCGGATCAGGTGGATTTCAAATTCTGGGTGGTGGTTCCAGCGCGCCAGATCATAAGGGTAGTCGTGTTCGAACCAGCGGAAGCAGTGGTCCGGTTCGGGCAGGATCACTTCCAGTTCGGCGGGGCGGTGCTCGAACAGTGTGGCGCGGCTGACGGGCATGGTGCTGCCTCTTGTGCAGTGGGTCACGTCAAAATACGCGGCTTTGCAGGGGGCGTGCTACCCCCGCCTTTGCCCGGCACTGATACTTTTTTGACTCTGGCGCTGCGGTTAAAAAAGTACCAGTCGGGCATTCGCCAGGCGTTTGTGGGGGGCTGGCCAAGCTGCTGTAATCGGTGCTCTACAACAAAAACAACAGGTGGAAACCGCCATGTCAACGCTTCCCAAAGCACTGTTCCTGCTGTCCGGCCTGGCTTTGGCTCTGCCCAGCCACGCTGCTGATACCGTGACAATCGCCACAGTCAACAATAGCGATATGATCCGCATGCAGCGCTTGTCCAAGGTGTTTGAACAGCAGCACCCGGACATCAAACTCAATTGGGTGGTGCTCGAAGAAAACGTTCTGCGCCAACGCCTCACCACCGATATCGCCACCCAGGGCGGGCAGTTCGACGTGCTGACCATTGGCACCTACGAAACCCCGTTGTGGGGCGCCAAACACTGGCTGGAACCGCTGACTGAATTGCCGGCCGATTACGACGTCGACGATATCTTCCCCTCCGTACGTCAGGGCCTGTCGGTGAATAACACCCTCTATGCCTTGCCGTTCTATGGCGAAAGCACCGTCACCTATTACCGCACCGACCTGTTCACGCGCGCCGGCCTGAGCATGCCCGCGCACCCCACCTGGAGCCAACTCGGCGAGTTTGCCGCCAAGCTCACCGCCAAGGACCAAGGTCAGTACGGCATGTGCCTGCGGGGCAAGGCTGGCTGGGGGGAGAACATCGCGTTGCTGAGCACCATGGCCAACGCCTTTGGCGCACGCTGGTTCGACGAACAATGGAAGCCCGAGCTGACCAGCCCCGAATGGACGGCCGCCGCCAACTTCTATGTCAACACCCTCAAGCAATACGGCCCGCCAGGTGTGTCCAGCAACGGCTTCAACGAAACCCTGGCGCTGTTCAACAGCGGCAAGTGCGCGATCTGGGTCGACGCCAGCGTCGCCGGCTCCTTCACCACGGATACCAGCCAGAGCAAGGTTGCCGACAGCGTCGGTTTCGCCGCAGCGCCTACCGAGGTAACGGACAAAGGGTCTTCCTGGCTGTATGCCTGGTCCCTGGCGATCCCGGCCACCTCCAAGCACAAGGACGCCGCCAAGGCCTTTATCACCTGGGCCACGTCCAAGGACTACGTCCAGCTGGTCGCCGATAAAGAGGGCATCACCAACGTACCGCCGGGCACGCGCCAGTCCACCTACAACGAGGCATATCTCAAGGCCGCGCCGTTTGCCCAAGTGACCCTGGAAATGATGAAACACGCCGATCCCGCCCATCCTTCAGCCAAACCGGTGCCGTACGTGGGCATCCAGTACGTGACCATCCCTGAGTTCCAGGCCATTGGCACCTCGGTCGGCAAGCTGTTTTCAGCGGCGCTCACCGGCGGCATGACGGTTGACCAGGCCTTGGTGCAGGCGCAGTCCACCACCGAGCGCGAAATGAAACGCGCCGGCTATCCCAAGTAACCTTGACGGACACCACCCATGAAACGACTGGAAGGTAAAAGCGCGCTGATCACTGGATCGGCGCGGGGGATTGGCCGCGCGTTTGCCCAGGCCTATATCAATGAAGGCGCGACGGTTGCCATCGCCGACATCAACCTGCAACGCGCCGAGCAAACCGCCGCCGAACTGGGTCCGCAGGCCTATGCGGTGGCGATGGATGTCACCGACCAGGCCTCCATCGATGGCGCAATTGCCGCCGTGGTGGCCCATGCAGGCAAGCTGGATATTCTGGTCAACAACGCGGCGCTGTTCGACCTGGCACCCATCGTCGACATCACCCGCGACAGCTTCGAGCGGTTGTTCGCGATCAACGTCGCCGGCACGCTGTTCACCCTGCAGGCCGCCGCCCGGCAGATGATCGGCCAGGGACATGGCGGCAAAATCATCAACATGGCCAGCCAGGCCGGGCGGCGGGGTGAGCCGTTAGTCGCGGTGTACTGCGCGTCCAAGGCGGCGGTGATCAGCCTTACGCAGTCGGCGGGGTTGAACCTGATCAAGCAGGGCATCAACGTCAACGCCATTGCACCGGGTGTGGTGGACGGTGAGCATTGGGATGGGGTGGATGCGCTGTTTGCCAGGCATGAAGGCCTGGCGCCCGGCGAGAAGAAGCAGCGGGTAGGGGACGAGGTGCCGTTTGGGCGGATGGGCACCGCAGAGGACCTGACCGGGATGGCGATCTTCCTGGCTTCCAAGGATGCTGACTATGTGGTGGCCCAGACCTACAACGTCGATGGGGGCAACTGGATGAATTAAAACCGTCGATCTGGAAAGGGATCATGGTGGCGAGCTTGCTCGCCGGCTTACTCGGCAAAACTGCGATCAAAAAAATACACCGCCCCAGGCTTCAGGTTCTCTAGCGTCGCCTGGGGCCTGCCCCCTTCACCCTGTTTCTTGCGCCCCGTCTCCTGCAGATACCCTGCCTCGGTCAGCTTCAATAACCGCTGGCGAATGCTGGTCTTCAGCACCGGGCGTTCCAGCACCAGGGAAAAGATCGTCGTCGCTTGCGGCGCGCTGAATTCATCGCCCAGGAACATCAGTGGCAAACTGCTGTACATCGATTTGGACACCAACCGCTCCCGCACCGCTGCCACGATCAGGTTGTGATCGAACGGCAGCTTGATGCTCCCGTCAGCCACTGCGCTCAACGAAAACCACGCCTGATGGTCAGCCAAGACCACCTCATCCGCCAGGATCGCCAGGTAGTACGTGGACGACGACCAGCAGCGCGGGTCGCGAAACGCATCGCCCACCGTGCCCACTTGCTCGCTCCAGGCCAGCGCCAGGCCCACCTTGTCGCTGGTGCGCAAGCGCTCCACGGCATCCTTGAGGCTCAGATCTTGCACACCGCCATTCACCACCACGCCCGGCAGCGCCCAATGCCCGGCGAAGGGCTCGGCGTCTCGCTTGTTCAGCAGCAGTTTCAGTTCACCGGCCGCGCGGCAGTAAAACAGCACGCAGAGGTCGACGGTATGGAGGTAGGCGCTAAGGGGCATGTGAAAATCCTTCTGAACGGCGAAGACGCTCAGTCTAACGGATCGAAAAGATATGTCATGTTCTCGATGGCGAATAGATAAACAAATGTTTCTTGCAATGAAAGTACATGACATGTACTTTTGTATCCAGGCCACAGGAGAACCGCCATGACCCTCTCGAAAACTGCCATTGCATCCTTTGATGTCGACGCCCAGAAGAGCTTCACGCCGCTGTGCCCCAACGAGTTGCCTGTGGCCGGTGGTGACCGGATCGGCGCCGAACTCAATTACATGGCCAGCCTCGCCAGCCATCGCGTCGGCAGCAAGGATGCGCACACCCCGCAAGCACCCTGGGTCGTCGCACAGCCCAGCGAGATGCTGCAACCCACCGGACTGGTCCACGCCGACCTCACCTGGGTCAGTCACTGCGTACCGGGCACCGAAGGCTTCACCTTGCTGGACGAGTTGCCCACACCTTATGACTACGACTACTTCATCTGGAAAGGCGTCGAGCCCGACCTGCACCCCTACGGTGCCTGCTACCACGACCTGCACGACAAGCTGTCCACCGGCGTGATCGAGTACCTCAAGGCCCAAGGCGTCGCTCGCGTAATTGTCGGCGGCCTGGCCCTGGACTACTGCGTCAAGACCACCGCCCTGCAATTGCTCAAGGCCGGCCTCGAAGTCGTGCTGCACCTGCCGGCGTGCCGAGGGATCAGCGAGGAGGGCGGCGTGCAGGCCGTCAACGAGTTGCTCAAGGCCGGTGCCAGCATCAGCCGCACCCGCGAAGAACTGGCCGCGATGGCCACGCGTTAAGGAGACTGACCATGGAAAGTGCCTACGACTGCGAAGCCCCGGTCATCCAGGGCCTGCTCGACACCGACTACTACACCTTCACCATGATGCAGGCGGTGTTGCACCAGTACCCCAACGTCGATGTGGAATACAACTTCATCGTCCGTTCCAAGGAAAAACTCGGCCACTTGATCCCGCAGTTACGCGCCGAGCTGGACAAGCTTGCCACTCTGCAGATGCGCGAAGGCGAACTGCGTTTTCTGTTCAACCCACGCTTTCGTGAGTACCTCACCCCGGACTACGAGCGTTTCCTCGGCCTGTTTCGCTTCAACCTGCGTTATATCCACGTCAGCGAAGTCGACGGCCAACTGAACATCCGCGTGGTCGGCCCGATGCTGCACTGCATCATGTTCGAGCAGCCGGTGCTCGCGTTGGTCAGCGAACTGCGCAACCGCGACAAATACCCGCAGGTGACCCTGGAAGACGTCACCCGCAAGCTCTACCAGAAGTTCGACTGGCTGGAGAAAAACCTCAGCCGTGATGAGCTG
>NZ_JADDUM010000254.1 GCF_015163715.1 Pseudomonas cyclaminis | reverse complement strand
TTGTCTGGAAAAACGGGGGCGGCTTGATGGGGCTCTGGCGCCAGCCCAGCGCGGGGCAAGCCCGCTCACCACAGAAGCCATGCCACCACAGAGGCCCGCTCACCCCCAAAAGAGCATGCTGCCTTACCCGGCCAACATCCCGGTGCTCACCGCCACAATCAGGAACCCCCCCAACAACGCCCGGTAGATCACGAACGGCCAGGTGGAGAACCGCTCCAGAAACTTCATCAGGCCCCAGATCGCAAAAAACGCCGAGACGCTGGACACCACCAGGCCAAACAACAGGTGCGGCCAGGCATGGGCTGGCAGATCGGCGTGCAGCAACACCCACAGTTCTTTCAAACCGGCGAGGGCGATAGCGGGCAGGCCCAGCAGGAAAGAAAACCGTGCGGCTTCTTCACGCTTGAAGTTGAGGAACAACGCGGCGGTGAGCGTCGAACCGGAACGCGACACCCCCGGAATCAACGCGCCAATCTGCGCCACACCCACGATCAGCGCATCGCGCAGGCGCATCTGGCTCACGTCGCGGGTGTGCCGTGCTCGCAACTCGGCTGCCGCGAGCAACACCGCCATCACCAGGCAGGAAATGCCGATCACCCTCAAACCACGCAATGGCGAGTTGCAGCTGTTGAGGGTCGATGACAGTGCCAGGCCGGCGATACAGATCGGAATCGTCGCCAGCACAATCGCTACCGCGAGCTTGAACCACCGGTCGTTGTAGTCGCCACGCGCACTGCACCAATGCTGCCTGTCGTCACCTGCTGCACATCGCGCCAGAAATAACTGACCACCGCCGCCAGTGCCGCCAACTGCATGGCCGCCGAAAACGCCGAGCCGGGATCCTGCCAGCCGAGCAGGGCGGGTACCACGCGCATGTGGGCGGTGGACGACACTGGCAACAATTCGGTAATGCCCTGGATTACACCGAGGATGAAGATCTGCAGGTAATCCAGGGACGCAAAGCCCACATCCAGGCCGGCGGAACAGACGTTCGTCAAAATACGTGTCCTTGAGAAAAGGGAGATATTGGCGAAGTTTATTCGAAATGTTTCAGCGCTTCGGCAGGGCCGACGGCTATTTGCAATCGGTTCAGCAATTAGAAAGGTTCGCGACGCTATTGGACTGTTCCGAGGTTTTGTGAACAATGGCGCCCTGCGTTTTTTGACCGAGAGCCCCATGCCCGAAACCACCGTGGAACTGATCCAGACCGGCCCCGAAGAAGCCGAGTTGATCCGCAACCTCTACCAGTACTACGCCTATGAGTCGTCGGACTGGGAGCAGGAAGATGTCGAGGCCGACGGCCGCTTCTACATCCATGACGAGCACCTGAACCGCTACTGGCAAGACCCGCGCTGGAGCGCCAACCTGCTGCTGGTCGATGGCTATATCGCCGGCTTCCTGTTGATCGAGGACAGTGAGGTATCGGGCATCGACGCCTTGGAACTGGCCGACCTGTTCATCCTCAAGCGCTACCGCCGCAAAGGCATCGGCCGCGCCATTGCCACCCAGGTGCTGTGCAGCGGCGAGGCCAGTTGGCTGGTGCGTTTTTATGACCAGGATGAAGTGTCCCAGGCGTTCTGGCGCACGGTGCTGGACAACCTGCCGCGCCCGGTGCAGACCCTGGAGCTGGACGATGAGCCGCAGTTGGTGAGCTATTTGATCACGCGTGCGGCACTGCATTAAACGCCTGCTGCATCGCCTGGGGCGGCTGCCCGAACGCCCGTAGAAACGCCTGGCGCATGCGCTCGCGATCACCGAAGCCGGTTTCGCGGGCCACCACTTCCACCGGGTGACGGCTGGTTTCCATCATTGCCCGTGCAGCTTCCACGCGCAGGGCTTCGATGGCCTTGGCCGGGGTTTGCCCGGTTTCTTCGCGGAACACCCGGCTGAACTGGCGCGGGCTCAAACGGGCGACATCGGCCAGGGCTTCGACGGACAGGTCATGGGTGAGGTTCTCGCGGGCGTAGGCCAGGGCCAGTTGCACGCGGTCGGACTTGGGGTCCAGTTCCAGCAGCGCCGACAATTGCGACTGCTCGCTGCCGCGGCGCTGGGCGATCACCAGTTTGCGTGCAATGCGCCGGGCGAGGTCGCTGCCCAAGTCGTTCTCCACCATCGCCAACGCCATGTCCACACCGGCGCTCATGCCGGCGCCGGTCCATACCTGGCCGTCCACCACAAACAGTTTGTCTTCTTCCAGTTGGATATCCGGGTAGCGCTTGCGAAACGCCGGGGCGTGAATCCAGTGGGTGGTGGTGCGCTTGCCTTCCAGCAAGCCGGCGTCGGCCAGCACAAAGATGCCCATGCACAACGAGGCCACGCGGCGTGATTGAGCCGAGGCTGCCTTGACCAGGTCCAGCAGGTTGGCCTCCGGCAGGCGGAATTCCAAATAACCGCTGACGATCAGCGTGTCATAGCCCTCGGGCCGAATCGGCGAAGTGTTTACCGAAAAACCCTGGGACGTCATCACCGCGCCGCCGCTTTCAGAGACCAGGTGAAACGCGTAGGCCGGCTCGCCGCGCAGCAGGTTCGCACACTCGAACACCGAGCCCAGGCTGAGGCTCAGGGATTGAAAGTTCGGGTAAACCATCAGCGCAACGCTGTGCATCGTCATTCTCCAAGGGGCGCGGGAGGGTGGATTGTCGGCGCGTGCCGGGTAAACGGCAACCCGCGCCGGCTCATGTCCGGAATCCTTGCGTATCTGACATTGTGAGGGGCCGGCGTGGCCCCTAACATTCCCTCAACGAACTAGACGACTGGTCTAATCCGGCGGGATCAAGCATGAACAGCGAAACCAAAAATGCCCGACAGACCATTCTGGACACGGCGCAAGTGATTGTCGGCCGCAAGGGATTTTCTGCGGTGGGCCTGAACGAAATCCTTCAAGCCGCCGACGTGCCCAAGGGGTCGTTCTATCACTACTTCACCTCCAAGGACGGCTTCGGTGTGGTGTTGCTCGACACCTACTTCGACCACTACGTACACGGCATGCAGCAGCTGTTCGACCAACCCGGTTTAACCCAGCACGCCAAGTTGATGCGTTATTGGGACGCCTGGATCGACAACCAGACCGGCTGCACCGAGGCGGGCAAATGCCTTGCCGTCAAACTGGGTGCCGAGGTGTCTGACCTTTCAGAGCCGATGCGTCTGGCCCTGCAACGCGGCACTTCGCGCACCATTGCATTGCTCGCCGTGGCGCTGCAACGCGGCGTTGAAGACGGCTCGTTGCGGCTTCGGCACCGCCCGCAGGACTTGGCCCAGCAGCTGTACGCGCTGTGGCTGGGGAGCAGCGTCATGAGCAAGATCACCCTGACATCCACGCCGTTTGATGAGGCGTTGTTGCTGACCCGACACCTGTTGGGTCGCCCTGAACACACTGACATTCACTGATCGAGGCACTGGAAAATGAACGTATTAATGGTACTGACCTCTCACGACCAGCTTGGCGATACCGGGCGCAAGACCGGCTTCTGGCTCGAAGAATTTGCCGCGCCGTATTACGCATTCAAGGACGCCGGCGCCGACGTGGTGCTGGCCTCCCCAGCCGGTGGCCAGCCGCCGTTGGACCCGGTCAGCGACGAGCCGGATGCGCAAACCGAGCAGACCCACCGCTTCGCCGCCGACCCGGCCGCGCAGCAGGCATTGGCCAACACCGTCAAACTGGACACAGTCAACGTGGATGCCTTTGACACGGTGTTCTACCCAGGCGGTCACGGCCCGTTGTGGGACCTGGCGGAGTCGCCGGTGTCCATCGCACTGATCGAAGCGTTTGAGCGTGCCGGCAAGCCCATCGGTTTTGTCTGCCACGCACCGGGCGCGCTGCGTCACGTCAAGGCGGTCAATGGTGAGCCGTTGATCAAGGGTCGTCGCGTGACCGGCTTCTCCAACTCTGAAGAAGAAGCCGTAGGCCTGACCAGCGTGGTGCCGTTCCTGATTGAAGATGAATTCAAGAAATTGGGTGGCAAGTATGAAAAGGGCGCCGACTGGGCATCCTTCGTGCTCGTCGATGGCCTGCTGGTCACCGGGCAGAACCCCGGCAGCTCCAGCGATGTGGCCAAGGCCCTGCTGAAACTCACCGCTTAACTTAATCAACCGCTCGATTCGTTGGCGACTCAATAGAGTCGCCAATGCTTTCGTGCGCCTCGAATTTGGAAAAAACCATGACTGACAACGTTTTAAGTACCCCGGTAAAACTGGGCCATCACACGCTGACCAACCGCGTCGTGCTGCCACCGCTGACCCGCCAGCGCAGCGCCCAGCCCGGCGATATCGCCACCGACCTGATGGCTGAGTATTACCGCCAGCGTGCCGGCGCCGGGTTCATGGTCAGCGAGGGCACGCAGATCGAACCCCGTGGCCAGGGGTACGCGTGGACACCGGGCATCTACACCCCGGCGCAGATCGACGGCTGGCGCAAGGTCACCGACGCGGTGCATGCCGACGGCGGGGTGATCTTCGCCCAACTGTGGCATGTGGGGCGTGTCTCCCATAACGCCTTGCAGCCCGAGGGTGCAGCACCCGTGGCGCCTTCTGCGCTGGCGGCGTTGCAGGCCAAAGCCTTCATCGCCACCGGCCCTGGCGCCGGCGAACTGGTGCAACCCCCGGTGCCGCGTGCGTTGAGCACCGCTGAGGTCAAGCAACTGGTGGGGCATTACGCCCAGGCTGCGCGCAATGCCCTGGATGCGGGGTTCGACGGGGTGGAAATCCATTCGGCCAATGGTTACTTGGTCAATCAGTTCATCTCGGCCCATTCCAACACCCGCGATGATGAATACGGCGGCTCGCTGCAAAACCGCCTGCGTTTTCTGCGCGAGATTGTCGAAGCGGTCAGCGCCGTCGTCGGCCCGGAACGCCTTGGCGTGCGGTTCTCGCCGTTGTTCAGCGGCACTGACGAAGACCGTGTGTACATCGGCCTGGTGGAAGAAGACCCGCACCACACCTATATCGAAGCAATCAAGGTGTTGGAGGCGTCGGGGATTGCCTATGTGTCCATCGCCGAGGCCGACTGGGACAACGCGCCGATCCTGCCTGACAGCTTCCGTGAAGCCGTGCGCAGCACCTTCAGCGGTCGCATTATCTATGCCGGTCGCTACACCGCTGAACGCGGCGCGAAACTGGTAGCGGCAGGGCTGGCGGATTTGATCGCATTCGGGCGGCCGTTCATTGCCAACCCGGACCTGCCGCAGCGGATTTTTAATGGCTGGCCGTTGAATCCGCTGCGCGAGGCAGGGATGTATGGTGGCGGTGAGGAGGGGTATATCGACTACCCCAGGTACCTCGGGTAGTCATGCAATCAATGTAGGAGGGGCTTGCCCCTCCCACATTTGATGTCTAGTGCCTGCTGGTTACGCGACCCGCAACACAATCTTCCCAATATGATCCCCACCTTCCATCCGCGCATGGGCCTTGGCCGCATCGGTGTAGTCAAACACCTGGTCGATGATCGGCAGGCAGCGCCCGGCCTCCAGCACCGGCCAGATGTACTCGCGCAGCTGTTCGGCGATCGCGGCTTTTTCTTCCTTGGTGCGTGCGCGCAGCAGCGAGCCAGTGATCACCGCACGTTTGCCGAGGATGGTCAGCAGGTCGACGTCATTGGCCTTGGCGCCGCCGAGAAAGCCCAGCATCACCAAATGCCCGTCCATGGCCAGGGCCTTGAGGTTGTTGTTGAGGTACGAGCCACCCATGATGTCGAGGATCACGTCCACGCCCTGGCCATCGGTCTGTTGGGCGATGACCTCGGCAAATTCCTGCTCGCGGTAATTGATCGGCTCGGCGCCCAGCTTCGCGATGGCTGCGCATTTGTCGGCGCTGCCGGCGGTGGCGAACGCCTGGATGCCGAATTCGCGGCACAGCATCAGCGCGGTGGTGCCGATGCCGCTGGTGCCGCCATGGATCAGCACCCGTTGGCCGGTGTGCGCATCCCCGAGGCCGAACAGGTTGGCCCACACGGTGAAGAAGGTCTCCGGCACGGCGGCGGCTTGAATCCAGTCCATGCCTTCGGGAATCGGTAACGCCTGGCCGGCGGGCACCGCGCAAAACTGCGCATAACCGCCGCCATTGGTCAGGGCGCAGACCTTGTCGCCGAGGCCGAACTCGGTCACGCCGTCGCCCAGCGCCACCACTTCACCGGCCACTTCCAAACCCGGAATCGGGCTCATGCCGGGTTTCATCGGGTACTTGCCAGCGCGTTGCAGGGCGTCGGGGCGATTGACCCCGGCTGCGTGCACGCGGATCAGGATCTCGCGGGGAGCGGCCACAGGTGTTGGCGCCTGGCGCGGTTGCAGCACCTCCGGGCCACCGGGGCTGGTGATTTCGATCAGGGTCATGTCGTTAGGGAGTGTCATTTGAAATTACCTGCAGCGATGAGCGTATGGAGTGGGACCGCATCGGGCGGCCGGCGGTTCAGCCAAGGCATGCCCAGTTCCAGTGCCAGGGCGACCACTATCGCCCCGGCGGCGATCATGAACAACAGCACAGGCTTGCAATCTTGCACGCTGCTGCGGGGACACAATCGACGTCGATAACGTGTCAACCAACGGGGAGTGCATATGAACGAATCAAGACATCAGGATCTGGGGCTGTTGTTTCTGCGGGCGACTGGGGCGTTGTTCCTGCTTTGGGTGCATGGCTTGCCCAAGGTGCTCAACTACAGCGAGCAACTGACGCTGATCGAAGACCCGTTTCACCTCGGCGCCCACGTCACACTGCTGCTGGCGATCTTTGCCGAAGTGCTGTGCCCGGTGCTGATCGTTGCCGGCGTGTGGGTGCGCCTGGCGTGCCTGCCGATCCTGGCGGTGCTGTTGATCGCCATGGTGGTGGTGCATCCGCAGTGGACGGTGTTTGAAGGGCAGTTCGGCTGGTTGTTGCTGATCATCTTCACCAGCGTCCTGATTGCCGGACCGGGGCGTTTTGTGCTCGGCCAGCGTTTTGCCTGAATAAAAAAAAGGCCGGGTAAACCCGGCCGAATAAGGAGAGCGGTTTCAGCGATTGAGGAACGCCAGCAAGTCTTCGTTCAATGCCTGGGCGTGGGTCACGGCAAACCCGTGGGGCGCGTCCTTGTAGACCTTCAACTCAGCGCCCTTGATCATCTCGGCGGCCACTTTGCCGGTGGTGTCGAACGGCACGATCTGGTCACCATCGCCGTGGATCACCAGGGTTGGCACGTCGATCTTGGCCATGTCCGGACGGAAGTCGGTTTCGGAGAAGGCGGTGACGCAATCCACGGTCGACTTGAGCGAAGCCAGCATGGCGATTTGCAGGGTCTGGCTCAGGGTGCCTTCGGAGACCGTCTGCCCTTTGTTGAGGCCGAAGAACGGGGTGTTGAAGTCCGCGATGAACTGCGCACGGTCCTTGAGCAGGCCGGCCTTGATGCCGGTGAACACGTCCAGCGGCACACCTTGCTGGTAATCCGGCTTCTGGCCGAAGATCGGCGTTACCGCACCCAGCAGCACCAGTCCGGCAACCCGGGCGCTGCCATGCCGGGCGATGTAGCGCGCCACGTCGCCGCCGCCCATGGAGAAGCCCACCAGGGTCACGTCCTGGAGGTCCAGGTGTTCAATCAACTGGGCGATATCGTCGGCAAAGGTGTTGTAGTCGTTGCCGGTCCACGGCTGGTCCGAGCGGCCAAAGCCACGGCGGTCGAACGCGATGGTGCGGTAACCGCGGCTGCTGAGGTATTCCATCTGGTATTCCCACATGTCGGCATCCAGCGGCCAGCCGTGGCTGAACAGCACGGGTTTACCGCTGCCCCAGTCCTTGAAATAGATCTGGGTACCGTCTTTGGCAACGAATGTGCTCATGGAAAACTCCTGGTTGAGGGGGGCGAGAAGACGCTGGCTCACTATTGCCGTAAACCTGACGAAGGGCTTGTACGGGTGTGCTCGGTTGAACGGTTCAGCGTCTATGCTGGTCCACTGACCTCCACAGTCTGATCACACAGGTGAACGAAATGGCCAAGACCTACAGCTACGCCGCTCGGGACTCCAAGGATGCGCTCAAGCCCTTTACCTTCGAGCGCCGTGCGCCAGGGGCGGACGATGTACAGATCGACATCCTGTATTGCGGCGTGTGCCACTCCGACCTGCACACCGCACGCAATGAGTGGAACAACACCCTTTACCCCTCGGTACCCGGCCATGAAATCGTCGGCCGCGTGACGGCCGTGGGCGCCAACGTGCAAAAGTTCAAGGTGGGCGACCTGGCCGGTGTCGGCTGCATGGTCGACAGCTGCCAGCACTGTCCATCCTGTGCCGAAGGCGAGGAGCAGTACTGCGAGAACGGTTTTACCGGCACCTACAACGGCCCGGTATTCGGTGGTGAAAACACCTTCGGCGGTTACTCCGACAGCATCGTGGTCAAGGAAAAATTCGTGCTGCGCATCTCCCATGACGACACCAACCTGGCGGCCGTGGCGCCGTTGCTGTGCGCGGGCATCACCACCTATTCGCCGCTGCATCACTGGAAGGTCGGCCCCGGCAAGAAGGTCGGCGTGGTCGGCCTCGGTGGCCTGGGCCACATGGCGGTGAAGATCGCCCATGCCATGGGCGCGCATGTCACGCTGTTCACCACCTCGCCCAACAAACGCGAAGACGGCCTGCGCCTGGGTGCGGACCAGGTGGTGGTGTCGAAGAACCCGGATGAAATGGCCAAGGTCGCCAACAGCCTGGACTTTATCCTCAACACCGTCGCCGCGCCGCACAACCTCGACGTGTTTCTCAACCTGCTCAAGCGCGACGGCACCATGACCCTGGTCGGCGCCCCGGACAGCCCGCACCCATCGCCAGCGGTATTTGGCCTGATCTTCAAGCGCCGCAGCCTGGCCGGCTCGTTGATCGGAGGCATCCAGGAGACCCAGGACATGCTCGACTTCTGCGCCAAACACGGGATTGTCTCGGATGTGGAGATGATCGATATCCAGGGCATCAACGAGGCGTACGAGCGGATGCTCAAAGGCGATGTGAAGTACCGGTTCGTGATCGATATGGAGAGTTTGAAGAAGGAAAGCCACGCGGCCTGAGCCTGGCTCTCCACCCCATCGAATAACCCTTGTGGGAGGGGGCTTGCCCCCTCCCACATTGGAATTGTGTGACTCAGTTAATTGGTGCGGGCTCCCTGGTTGATCCAGGTGCCAATCAAGTCGCGCTCCCGCTGGGTCATCTGGGTGATGTTGCCCAGCGGCATGATCTGGCTCGCCACGGCCTGCGCTTGAATGCGTGCCGCTTGCTGCTGGATCTGTGCCGGCGTATCAAACATCACGCCGGCCGGCGCGGTGCTGAACATGGGC